>NZ_CAMLGT010000243.1 GCF_946479605.1 uncultured Lacibacter sp. | reverse complement strand
TGCGCAGAATACTATTGGCATTCCGAATATTGTAAACTATTCCAAACAGCAGTATAATGCAGGCAGCCAAAGCTGGGGAATTGTGCAGGATAAAAACGGCATTCTATATTTCGCCAATAACGATGGCCTGTTAAGTTTTGATGGCGTTTTCTGGCGCACATATAAACTGCCGAATAAAACCATTGCCCGTTCTGTAGCGGTAAGCGAGGATCAAAAGATCTATACCGGCGGACAGGGGGAGATCGGTTATTTCTCACCTGGTACAAATGGAGAGCTGGTTTATACTTCACTCAATAAACTTATTCCTGAGAAGGATAACGACTTTGCTGATGTATGGAACATCTGTTTTTATAAAGGCCGTGTTTTTTTCAGGGCCAATAAAAAAATTCTGGAATACACCGGAACAAAAGTGCTGGTGCATAACAGCGTTAACTGGGGCTACCTCGGTGCAGTAAATGGCGAACTGCTGGCCAATGAAATAGCGAAGGGCCTGGTGCGTTACGTAAATGGTGAGTGGCAGCAGGTGATCAGGAATGGGAAATTGCCTGCTGATAATTTTCTATTGCGCACAGTATTACCACTGGCAAAGGACAGCACTCTGCTTGTATCGCTCATGCATGGATTGTATGTTTTACATGGCGATACGGTAACACCCTTTTCAACACCTGATATTAAAGAGATCGCTGCAAAAAATATTTCATCAGCCTGCATCATCTCTTCCGACAGAATAGCACTTGCTACCAATCTTGGCGGTTGTATCATTATTAATAAAAAAGGAAAGTTCATACAGCGGTTTACAAAAAATGAAGGCATCCAGAATAATAATGTACTTTCTGTGATGATGGATAAACACAGGAATCTTTGGCTGGGTCTTGATAACGGGATTGATCTTGTAACCTACAGTAATGCTATCCGCAATATTTTCCCTGATCTGCAAAACCGTAATGCGGGTTATACTTCTGCTGTTTTTGAAAATGAATTGTATTTGGGTGTGTCAACGGGAGTATACCGCATAAAATTAGATCCTTCTTTTTCCGATATCAGTTATACCATTGGCGCTTTTGATTTTGTACTAAACTCCGAGGGGCAGGTATGGAATCTTTCAGCTGTGAATAAGCAGCTGATGATGGGGCATAATAAAGGCGCTTATATTATTAAAGGAAACAAAGCTGTGCCGTTGGATACAAGAACCGGCTTCTGGGGTTTTCAGCCATTGTACAATACAGGCACATCACAAATAATTGTAGGTGGAACATACAACGGTATCAGTTTTATCAATGATGCAAATGGCAGCCTGTCGCAACCGGTTGTAAACTCACAGGTAGAAGCTGCACGTTTTGTGGCGATAGGAAAAGATGTGATATGGATCGCACATCCTTATAAAGGATTGTACAAGATCAATTTTACAGAAAATGGAATTGGTACAGCTGCACGTTATAACGACAGGAAAAAATTCCTTTCTGGTAACCATAACAAAGTATATAAACTAAAAGATAAAATTGTTCTTACAACAGACAATGGCATTTTTGAATACAGTGAGCAGGAAAAAGATTTTGTGCGGTCAGAGTGGTTACAGCAACTTGTTGGTACTACTCCCATCAGCTATATAAAAGAAGATGCCGCTGGCAATATCTGGTTTTGCCGTGATAAAAAAGTGTACATCGTTGACCGCACCAACAAACAAGCACGCACCATTTCTTTTCCCGAACTGGATGGACGCATCATGGCAGGCGGTTTTGAAAACATTCGTGTTATTGACAGCAGCAATGTATTGATTGCTGCAGAAAAAGGGTTCTTTCATTTGAATTATGCCTTGTATAAAAAGAATCAACTGCCCATACAGGCACGGATAAGAAAAGTACAATTGAGCGGAATGGAAAATGGGCTGATCTACGGGGGGTATCAACCAGCAACGGCTGCTCCTTCCATTAAATACAAAAACAACGCCTTGCATTTTGAATGTGCATCCACGCTTTTCGGACAGGAGCTGAATACTGAGTACAGTTATTTTTTGGACGGGTTTGATAAAGACTGGTCGGCGTGGTCGAAAAAAACAGAACGGGATTACACCAACCTGCCTGCAGGAAATTATACATTCAAGGTAAGGAGCAGGAACAACCCCGACAACCAATCGCAGGTAACCGGATTTGCTTTTAAAATATTACCGCCCTGGTATCAAACATGGTGGGCCTATACTATTTATGTGCTGCTGTTTTTCAGTTTGCTGTATATGTTTTATAAACGCCAGCAACGGAAATATAAGCGATTGCAAAAACTGAAATTGCAGGAGCAGCAACGGAAGTACGATGAGGAACAGAAGCAGCTCCAACTACAGCACCAGATTGAAATTGAAAAAAGTGAAAAGCAGATCATTGAATTGCGCAACGAAAAATTGCAGTCGGAGGTGGAACACAAGAACACGGAACTGGCCTCATCAGCCATGAATCTGGTGCAGAAAAAAGAGCTGCTGTCAAAACTCAGGGAAGACCTGCTACAATATAAAGGACATACCGATGCCGGAAAAGCAGGCAAAGAATTTCAAAAAATCCTGAAACTGATCGACAAGGAACTGGATCATAACGAGGAGTGGGAGCAGTTTGCCGTACACTTCGATAGTGTACACACCAACTATCTCAAAAAACTAAAAGAGCAATACCCAACTCTTACTACTTCTGACCTGAAGCTGGCCGCTTACCTCAGGTTGAATCTCTCGTCGAAAGAGATCGCTCAACTGATGAACATTTCCATACGTGGCGTGGAAACAAGCCGTTACCGCCTCCGTAAGAAACTGGAATTGCCAAATGAGGTAAACCTCTTTGATCATCTCATTAAAATTACCAGTTGATCTGTCTTTTCATTACGGCAATAGAAAAAACATGATAGACGTAGCCTTAAATTTCATAAGTAGTTAAAAATCAATAATTATTATTTCTGTTGTAGAGGTTTTGGCGTAGTGCTTTTTTTGGATGAAGGGGCCTTTTAGCGGCAATTTTGAAGTACAAAACAAAATTGCTGCTATATGAAAGTTGAAAAAACGATTCATGCAACCAGGCTTGCCTGGGTACAATGGGCAAAGCATTTCTCTATTTTGGTGTTCGCCCTTCTCTCCACATGTTCTCTTTTTAGTCAATCAAAACAGGTTGGCGGTACCGTCTCCGATGCCACCGGTTCTCCCGTTGAAGGAGTAAGTGTATTGATAAAAGGTAGTCAAACCGGGGTTACCACCAATAAAGAAGGAAAGTATTCCATCACAGCTGCCATCGGCTCTGTACTTGTTTTCTCCAGTACTGGTTATATAACACAGGAAGAAACGGTTGACAGTCGTGCCGCCATCAACATTATTTTACAAAACAATGCCACCTCACTCGAAAACGTGGTGGTGATTGGTTACGGTAGCCAGAAAAAAGTAAACCTGAGCGGAGCGGTGGCTGTAGCCAACGGAAAAGACCTTATCAACCGCCCCGTGCCAAATGCTACCAGCGCCTTGCAGGGTGTACTGCCCGGCGTTACGGTTATACGTGGCAGTGGCAAACCGGGTGCCGAAGGTTATGGAATCAGGGTGCGTGGGTTTACATCGGCCAACAATGCATCGGCCCTTGTGTTGGTTGATGGTATTGAACAGGATATTAATCTCATCGATCCAAACGATATTGAATCGATCTCCGTTTTGAAAGATGCATCTGCTTCTGCTATTTACGGTGCACGTGCAGCTGCCGGTGTTGTACTTGTTACAACAAAACAAGGTGCGGCTGGTAAAACA
Source organism: uncultured Lacibacter sp. (assembly GCF_946479605.1). The sequence goes on along the minus strand of NZ_CAMLGT010000243.1, from coordinate 1,989 downwards.
CGCATCAGCTTCAACAGCTATTATGGATTGAATATTACGGCACGTCAACCCGAACGGTTGAATTCATGGGATGAGCAGACACTGATCGATGAAGCACGTTTTAATGCAACAGGTGCAAGAGAGTTCAATGCAGAACAGATCGAGTGGTTAAAGAATCCAAACTTTTCTTCACGTCCAAACCCCACAGCCGACCGCTGGGAATATTTTGATAACAACAACTGGCTGAAGGAAGGCATGGATAAGATCAACCATCAGCAAAACCATTCTATCTCCATCAGCGGTGGTGAACAGAAATTGAATTACCTGCTTTCAGGAAGTTTTTATAAACGGGATGGTGTACTGCGTTACGGTCCCGATGATAATACACGATACAATTTAAAGCTGAATGTAAATGCTGAAATGAACCGCTACCTCACGCTGAAAGTAACAGCAGGTTATATCGGTTCGTTTGTGCGTGAAAATTCTTATGGCACTGAGCAGATCATTAACAGGCTTTACCGCAGCCGTGCACGCCAGTCGTTGTATGTACCAAAAGGCGATACAACAGGCAATGTGTACAATGGTGATCTTCAGGTTAACGCTGTGGATATTGAAAAGAATGCCGGTATGGAAACACGTGACTATGAAACATTCACCGGTAAAATAAATTTCCAGGTAAAGAATGTCATTAAAGGATTAACACTTGATGTAATTGCATGGCGCAACCAGAATACATACAATATGGAGAACCAGGCAAAAACATTGTATTGGTATGGACGCAGCACAAACACAGTTCGTTTCAGCATCAATACACCGAACATGCTCACGCTGGTAAAGAACAAAGCTTACCAGAATAACGTGCAGAGTTTTCTTACCTATAATTTAAAGTTGGGCGATCATGCATTTACTTTATTACAGGGTGGTTCTTATGAAGAATACAGGAAAGATGAAATGCAGGCAACAGGACAAAGTATGCCCAGCAACGAATTCTTCAGTTTAAACTTTGCAGATCCGCTTACAAAAACAAGCAGGGATATTGTACAGGCATGGGCACTTGCATCAGCATTTGGCCGTTTCAACTACAGCTATAAAGGACGCTACTTGCTGGAAGCATCTTACCGTTACGATGGAAGTTCAAGATTAGTACCAACCAACCGCTGGCGCTTCTATCCATCTTTCTCTGCTGCATGGAGAGTTGATCAGGAAAACTTCATGAAGAATCTTTATTTCATCAACAACTTAAAGATCCGTGCTTCATGGGGTAAATTAGGAAACAGTGATGCGCTGGGTTATTACGATTACATGAGTTTGTTAACAAGTGGTCTCAGTACATCAAACAACCTTGTGTTTAACAATGCCCGCACACAATACGTTTATCAAAACATACAATCATCACCAGATCTTACATGGGAAACAGTTACTCAATCAAACATAGGTTTTGATTTAGGTGTACTTGGTAACCGCTTAACCATTACCGGTGATTACTATGTAAAAATGGTAACCGATCTGCTGGCTATTCCTAACCTGCCGAATATTATGGGTATTACACCGGGCTATATTAACTCAGGTAAATTAAGAAGCTGGGGTAAAGAACTGGATGTAAAATGGCGTGACCGCATTGGTAAAGTTGATTATCATGTAGGATTTAACATTGCCGATAACCAGAACAAACTGCTTGAGTATAACGACAGAAATTCAATTGGTACAGGCGGTGTTATTCAATACCTCGAAGGTTATCCCATGAACTCTGTTTGGGGTTTCAGAACAGCAGGTTTTTTCCAGTCGCAGGCAGAAGCAAATGCATACAAAGCAAGTGTGTTCTATCCCTTCTTTGCAAATCCTGCAGCAGGCGATATGAAATATCTTGACTTGAATAAAGATGGACGGATTGATGCAGGCGGTGGTACACCTGATAATCCTGGTGATCTTGTTTACCTCGGCACAACCAATGCACGCTACACTTACGGATTTGATGCAGGCTTTACATGGAAAGGAATTGATTTTTCCATT
>NZ_CAMLGT010000242.1 GCF_946479605.1 uncultured Lacibacter sp. | reverse complement strand
GCCAGCAAAAACAATCCCCATGAAGCAGCGATAGCCAATTTGCTGAACGAAGATTTCTGTTCGGCCACAGGTTTCATCTCCACCACTTTGGCAGATGAACCATTTGCTTCTGGTGCAGCTGTGATTCCTGTTTTTGCAGGAAGCGAAGCCATTAATTTTTCTTTTACAGATGCAGAGGGCGTTACAGCCATTTGCATGGCACCGGCTTCGAAAGTTGCAGCAATAGCATCCACCTCTTGCTGAATTTCAGGAAACAGTTTACACAAAGCTTCAATCTTGCCAGCCTCTTCGGGAGGAAGCATACCAAGAACATAAAGCTCCAGGTCACCGGATTGTATGATACAACTTAAATCCACGTCAGGTTACATTTAGTTTTTTTCGTAATACAATTAAACTATTCCTGATTTTGGTTTTGACTGTTCCCAACGGCATATTCAATTCCTTGCTTATTTCTTCCTGGGTGTAGCCCATGAAATATGCAAGACGCATTAACTGTCGGTTTTCTTCGGGCAGGTGTAAAAGCCAGTTTTGAACATCCATTGTATCAACACTTGCTCCTGCTGAAGGAACGGTTTCGCTAACATATACGGAATCTTCCAGAGAAGAGTTTTGCGAACTGTTTTTAAAGTTTTTGGAGCGTGTTTTATCAATGGCCTGGTTACGGGCAATATTGATCATCCAGGTAAAAAGCCGCCCTTTTGACGTATCAAAGCTGCCGATGTTGTTCCAGATCTTCAGCATACTTTCCTGTAAAACATCTTCGGCAGTAGCCTGATCTGTGATGATTTTCATGATAACACCCAGAATGGCGCCTGAAAATCGATCATAGAGTTCGGACATTGCCTGCTGATCGCCGTTGTTTAAACGGGCTACCAGATCTGTTTCATTATATGTAGCGGCAGTGAACAAAGAATGTTGTTTAGCGAATTTAAATAATCACTCAACGAAAAGTTGTAAAGCTGAGTTCAAGAACACTTCAACAAAGGAATTGTTGAATGATTAATTGAAATTCAGGAACAATAATGGAACTTTTTTTTCAATTAATCAAACTTAACTCACTCCTGCTCCCGGGTTAATGACCGTTGATGGTGCAACAAAATGCAGCTTGCCTTCTTTATCCTCTGCCATCAGGATCATACCATTGCTTTCAATGCCACGCATTTTTCGTGGAGCCAGATTGGCTACCACTACCACCTGCTTACCCACAATCTCTTCGGGTTTGAAGTGAAGTGCAATACCACTCACAATGGTTCTTGTTTCAAAACCAAGATCAACCGACAGTTTCAACAGCTTATCGGCTTTCTCTACTTTTTCAGCAGTTACAATCGTTCCTACTTTGAGATCGATTTTAGCGAAATCATCGAACTGGATTTCAGATCTCAAATTGGCGACTTCAGATTTTGATTCTTCCACTTTTGCAGTTGTTGTTTCAGGTTTTACTAATCCAGACTTTAATTTTTCTACTTGATATTTAATTTCGTCATCTTCTATTTTTCTGAACAGCAGTTCAGGCGCACGCAATGCATAACCTACGCTCAACAATTTCAGCTTACCTGCATTTTCCCAATCGAGCATTTTCTCCACCACTTTCATCATACCCAACATTTTCTTTGCTGTGTTTGGCAAGAAGGGGTTGATGAGGATCGCAAGATTTGCACTCAACTGCAAACACAAATGCATGGTATTATCAATACTCTTTTGTGCTTCCGGATTTTCTGCCAACTGTTTGGCAACAATCCAAGGCTCCTTCTTTTGCATGTATTGATTACCCTTGCGGCTCAAATCAATTACTTCAAACAATGCTTCACGAAACTTGTATTCTTCTAACAGACTTTCAACTTTCGTTTTTGCATTTTCTATTTCGCTGATGAGTTTCCGGTCTTCATCGTCCAGTAACTCTTCGTGCAGCTTGGGCACTTTACCGCCACAGAGTTTGTGCATCAATACCCAAGTACGGTTTACAAAGTTGCCGAAGATGCTTACCAGTTCGCTGTTCACTGCATCCTGGAAACCTTTCCACATAAACTCACTGTCTTTTGTTTCAGGAGCAATTTGTGTAAGGTAGTAACGGAGCATATCAACCGCCTGTCCGCCACCGTTTTCTTTCTTCACAAAATCGTTGATGTAATCACGCATGTCGAGTTTCCAGTTGCGGCTGGTACTCATTTTATCGCCTTCCAGATTTAAAAACTCGTTGGCCGGAACATTCGTCGGCAAAATATTTCCATGCAGTTTCAGCATGATCGGAAAGATGATGCAATGGAAGACGATATTATCCTTGCCAATGAAATGCACCAGCTTCGTATCCTGATCGTACCAATACGGTTCCCACTCTTTGTTATTGTCAATAGCCCATTGTTTCGTTGCACTTACATAACCGATCGGTGCATCAAACCACACATACAACACTTTTCCTTCTGCATCCTGCAACGGCACTTTAATACCCCAATCCAGATCACGTGTTACCGCTCTTGATTGCAAGCCACCTTCGATCCAGCTTTTGCACTGTCCAACAACTGTTGCACGCCAATCGTCTTTGTGTTCTTTCAAGATCCACTCACGCAAAAATTCTTCGTGCTTACCGAGTGGCAAATACCAATGCGATGTTTTCTTTTTGATGGGTGCTTTACCGCTGAGTGTACTTACAGGATTAATTAATTCATCCGGACTTAATGTACGTCCGCAGTTCTCACACTGATCACCAAATGCACGGTCGCTGCCGCAATTCGGACAAGTTCCTTTTATATAACGATCGGCCAAGAACGTTTTCGCTTCTTCGTCGTAATACTGTTCGGTTTCTTTTGTTTCCAGTTCGCCACGCTCGTGCAGGTAAGTAAAAAATTCCTGCGCCGTTTCATGGTGAATCGGCTCACTGGTACGGTGGTAAATATCAAAGCTCATGCTCAGGTCTTCAAAGTCCTGCTTCATGGCTTCGTGGTACTTATCAATAATGGCTCTCGGCGTTGTACCTTCTTTGGTTGCCTGGATGGGAATAGCCGTTCCATGCTCATCACTGCCACACACAAATACCACATCTCTTTTTTGCGCACGCAGGTAACGGGCATAAATATCTGCCGGAATGTACGCACCTGCCAGATGCCCCACATGTTTCAAACCATTGGCATAAGGAAGCGCACTCGTAATTAAATATCGTTTCGGTAAACTCATTTTGTAGTCGTCTTTTGTATTTCTGTTCATCGCCTGTTGCGTCGCACTCTTGTACAGATGGCAACCCTATGCAGCAGGGGATTGCAAAAGTACCATAAACCCCTTCACTACCCAAAACTCCATAAAACGCAGATGCCGGCCTAAGGCCGGCATCTGTATCATTAAGAAAGAATCATTTCTTTTTCTTTTGCCCGAACATCCACTTTAAAAAATCGGGTTCGGCAAAAGCATTGTCCCAGCTGTTATGATTTACGCCGGGATACTCAGTATATTTTACAGGCGCATTGATCTCTTTCAGTTTTTCATTTGCCTCACGGGATAATTTTACATTCACCACCACATCGGCTTCTCCGTGAAATATCCAGAACGGCGTTTTCCCTTTCCAGTTGCTGTAACTTGCAAGATCGGCACCGCCACAAATGGGTAACGCAGCAGCAAACATATCAGGATAACGGCAAACCATTTCGAACGTTCCCATTCCTCCCATGGACAAACCTGAAACATAAATGCGGGAAAGATCAACTGCTTCATTAGCGGAAATATGACGAACCAATTCGTTTGCGGCAGTTAATGGCCAGTTGGCTTCTTGTGTGTAATCGAAACTGATGCCAAATGGCCTTACTGTTGTATCAATTTTAACCGAAGCCCAGAATGAATTGGAAGGACATTGCGGAAATACCACAATGGCAGGAAAATCTTTTCGGTTAGCAGGATCAAGAAAAAGTTTTGAACCATGTACAAGCTGTGCCTGGTTATTATTTCCTCTTTCACCTGCACCATGTAACATAAGTACAAGCGGGTACTTCTTTTTCCTGTCATACTTCTCGGGATAAAGAATGCGGTAAGGCAATATTTTACCTTCAGCAAAATGATATTCTTTCCGTTGAAAAAGTGAAGTATCCTGCGCAGAAACAGTCTGCAAAAAAAAGATGAAGAGAATGGCAAGAACAGGTCGCATGCTTTTTTGTATTCAATATATACATTTTCTGCGTTTACTATTCCTTATTTTTAAGTATGAACCGTAAAACATTTGTTTCATCATTCATAGCAGCAAGTACAGCTATCCCTTCGCTGGCAGCAGGGCTGTATGAAGAAGTTGATGCGGCAGGTATTATTCCGCCTTATTTAAAAGAAGGTGATGTGATTGGCATAACGTCTCCTGCGGGTTACATCACTGAAAAAGAAATTCTTCCTGCGGTACAGCAGATCGAAAGCTGGGGCTTTAAAGTAAAAGTGGGAAATACAATTGGCAAACGTGATTTTACATTTGGCGGAACGGATGAAGAAAGGACTGCCGACTTTCAGCAAATGATCAATGACAAAAACATTAAAGCTATTCTTTGCGCCAGAGGTGGTTATGGTTTTGTGCGGTTTATTGACAAGCTTGATTTCTCAAAAATGAAAACACATCCCAAGTGGATGATTGGCTTCAGCGATATTACAGTGCTGCACAGCCATATTAACCGCAATTATGGTTTTGCATCCATTCATTCAAAAATGTGCAACAGTTTTCCTACCGATTGGAGCAAGGCTGAACCGATACAGGTTGAAACCATCCTTTCTATACGTGATGCTTTAAAAGGCGTAAAGATGAAATACACGGCCCCTGTAACTGAACACAACAAAACAGGTGTGGCTGAAGGAACACTGGTTGGCGGTAATTTAAAAACACTTGAATCGCTTGCAGGCAGCAAAAGCGATTTGCGTACAACCAATAAAATTTTGTTTGTTGAAGATACCGGTGAGTACCTGTACAGCATTGACCGTATGTTCTGGAATTTAAAGCGTAGTGGCAAGCTTGATCATTTGGCAGGATTGATCGTTGGTGGCTTTAAACTAAAAAACAGTGACGACCCTGCAGAAGAGTTTGGCAAAAACCTCTATGAAATTGTAAAAGAAAAAATTCCTGATTGCAATTACCCCGTTTGCTTCGATTTTCCTGTTGGCCACCAGAAAAATAACTTTGCGTTGAAATGCGGCATGAAACACAAGTTATCAGTAACAGCAGCAGGAAGTTTTTTACATGAACTATGATTTGATGAACCAGATCAACAACCCCCAAACGATCAGAAATGCAGTGATCGTTAAAAGATCACCCTGTAATTCATGAAAACGTTTTTTCTTTACAAACAACTGAAACAATATCCAGCCGAAAAATGCAATCGGTACAATTGCAAAACGAAGAAACACATAAAGCATATTTCAATTTAGCACAATATATATAATTAAAAGATGAAACATCCTCCTTATTTACAACCCAGCGATACGATTGCTATTACTTGCCCTGCCGGATATATGGCAAAAGAAAAAGCACAAACCTGTATTACTGTATTACAGCAATGGGGCTATGATGTGCTTGTGGGTAAAACACTGGGCAGCAAATCAAAAACCTATTTCAGCGGAACCGATGAAGAACGGCTGAATGAATTACAGGCGATGCTTGATGCACCTGAAATAAAAGCTATTCTGTGCGGACGTGGTGGTTATGGTGTTGGGCGCATTATTGATCAATTGGATTTTACAGCATTCAAAAAAAAAACCAAAATGGATCATTGGGTTCAGTGACATCACTGTATTGCATGCACACATTAACCGCA
>NZ_CAMLGT010000241.1 GCF_946479605.1 uncultured Lacibacter sp. | reverse complement strand
GCTTTTTTGAGCAATTCGATGCGTTGTTCAGTTGTAGTGAAATAAATCGGTTCAACCGATTTAATACGGAAGGGTTCAATAATCGTCTTGATCATAACAGATGCATTTATACTGTTGCGTTGTACAACAGTGCTGTGAATAGTAAAATGAATGCACTGCATAAGCAGCATCATTTGTTGGAATAAAAAAAGGAGAGTGGTTCGGAGCGAACCGGATTGCATCGTTATGAAGGACGTCTGATAATATTTTTCCAGAGATTGGAAAGCATGTTGCAAAGATAGGAAGAAGCACGAAGCTTCTGCCTGATTTGTTGAACCGGAAGAAAGATTGTATTTATTTTCTCGATTGTAACTCGGTCTTAATTTTTCTCATGTTGGCAATGTTCATTGTAAGGATCGGGACAAACATTAGCGGCAAAACTGTAAACACCGAAAATCCTTTTTGTTGATAGCTTACCACTGCAGAAACAATCATAACACCAATCGATGCTGAAATAACGGCAATGGCAACACGCATCAGTTTCAGGTTTCTGTTGAGTTCTTCAGTGGTCATTTCAGAGATTTGTTTTTGTGCCATGAATGTCGGTTTTGGTTGTGATGATTGTATGTGTTGAATAACTGAAAGCGTTTTACGCCCCAAACTGCCGTAAATGATGATCAAGATGTTTCCACATACTCTTGCCCCATTGTTCGGCGGTCATTTTTCCAAAGAAGGGATGTACTTTATCGCCCACACCTGCAGCACCTTTTTCATAAAAAGCTTTGGTAATGGAAAGCATCTCTGCCTTTTCTTTTTCAAAATCACGATCGTCTTTTACAATAAAATTGGGAGCAGTAGGTAAACTTTTGCCGTATGGTCTTGAATTATACAACGCCGGACGAAATAACCAGGCAATATAACTGATGGGTTTCCGCTTCAGCGGTTTGCTGGTTAACGGTACTTTGTACGCTTCTTTGCAATGGGTGAGCATTTGTGCGGCCGTCATCTTTCCCCATTGCCGCTGATGATGGATGGTAAGATTTTGCAGGCGCTGGTAGATTTCTTCAAACGCCTCCTGATCGAACATATTCTTTACTTCCATTTGCTGATGATTTCGTCTTCCGCAAAATACGGAATTGTATCATCACTGCTTTGTTCTTCCTGCTTCCAGTATGCAAGGGTAACAACCTGTCCGCTTTTTGTTTTCAGCAAACGACCGAAAATTGCATTGGTAGGATTGAATGTTACATCGGTAACACCAATGGTAAATGTTGATGGAGGAGGCGGCGCTTCAACAGGAGCAGCGGGCGCTTCACCCTCTGCCGGCTTTGGTGTGGGTGCTGCTTTCGGTGGAGGAGAGGCAACTACCACAACTGTATAACGATTCTGTTCGAGCAGATTTTTTAAAAAGGCTACACGTTCAGGCGATGCATTCTTTTCTACGATTGCACACTTCACGCCTTCCAGCTCTTCAAACTCATGATTTTTATTAATAGCCATAAAATCAGTTTATAGTTTCTGGTTTCTTGTTGCTGGTAACCGGTAACAAGTAACCTGTAACAATTTATTTCAACAACGAATAAATATATTCATACGCACCACTGATGATACCGGTAACAACAATACCTGCCATACAAACTGCCATCGAAATTTTCGGACTCCAGCTGATTGCCAATTTTTCAACAGGTCTTTCATTGGCATCCATAAACATGGCTTTGATGATGCGCAGGTAATAATAGAGCGATATCACCATGTTCAACGCTGCAACAATGATGAGCAGGTAATTGCCTTTGCTTGCACCACCCAACAGTAAAAAGAATTTACCAAAGAAGCCAGCTGTTGGCGGAATACCTGCTAATGAAAACAAGGCTATCGCCAACACCCATGTAAGCGCAGGATTCGTTTTGTACAATCCTTTGTAATCATCAATGTTTTCTTTTCCGCTTGCTTCGCTTATCACATTAATAACTGCAAAGGCCGCAAGATTCGAGAATAGGTACACCAATACAAAATAAACAACCGAACTGTGGCTTTCCACATTTGCTCCCGACATGCCAATTAAAATAAAACCAACCTGCGATATAGAAGAGAAGGCAAGAAAGCGTTTGATATTTTGCTGACGGATAGCAAACAGGTTACCAACAATCATTGACAACACTGCCAGTACAGCCACAATATTGTACCATTGAAACAGCAGGTTTGCAAATACAGTAAACAATACACTCGTCATTACAAACAGCATACTGCCTTTTGAAATAACCGAAAGATAAGAGGTAACGGCAACAGGTGCACCTTCGTACACATCGGCTGTCCATAAATGAAACGGCACTGCTGATATTTTAAAGCCAAAACCTGCAATCAATAAAATAAAGCCAAACAGAAACAATGGATTTTCGGAAGCAGCAACAGCTATGTCTGCGAAGTTTACTGAACCAACCATGCCATAGATCAATGAAATACCAAACAGCAATAAGCCCGATGCAAACGCTGAGCTCATGATGTATTTCATGGCTGCTTCGGAAGAACGTTTTTTATCCAGATCAAAATTGGCCAATGCAGCCAACGGAATACTTGCCAGTTCAAGACCCACATAAAACATCAACAGGTTACTGCTGCTCAGCATAAAGAACATACCCAGCAAGGTAGAAAGCATCAACAGATAAAACTCTATGGCGTGTTTGTGTTTTAATAGCCAGTTGTAGGCCTGTAACGAAATAAGCAATGTGCCGAGGTTGAGAATGTTTTTTTCGAACCGCAGCAGATCGTTGGTTTGAAACATATCGCCAAACAGTGTTCCTTTTTCCTTGAAAAAGAAACCCGCTGCCAGGTTAACGACCAATAATATATTGACGAAGGAAAGCACTGTTTGGCTGTTCCATTGCTTTGTACTCAGCTTCACAAAAAGCAATACAAAGATGATTGCTGTTAACAGCAGTTCCTGTTGCAGTAAAAGAAAAAAGTTACTCATCGCTTAATTTACTTTATCGATCCAATCTTTTGCATCAGCACTTCGGTACCGGGATTAATTAAATCCGTTAACCAGAATGGTGCAATACCCATAATTAAAATTCCTGCCAGTAATACAACAGCTGCAGTTTTTTCGTGCCAGCCTGCATCGCTCAAACTCAAATGCTCGTTGTTTTTGATTGGTCCCATAATGCTGGAACCAACTGCACGTAAAATGTACACTGCTGTTACAACAATCGATGCACAGGCAACGATGGTTGCTGTATGATAGAATGCACCGGCCCGTTGCCAGCTGCCCATGAACACCGTCATCTCTGCAACAAATCCACTTAGGCCTGGTAAGCCAAGTGAACACAAACCAGCAATCACAAATACGGATGAAATGAACGGCATTGCTTTTAGCAGTCCGCCGAGTTGTGCCACCTGTCGTGTATGTGTACGGTCGTAGATCATGCCGATGACAGCGAAGAAAAGAGCTGTCATTAAACCATGACTCACCATTTGCAACACCGCACCATTGATGGCCGTTTTCGTTAACATACCAATGCCCAGCAATACAAATCCGCAGTGACTAACCGATGAATAGGCATTGATGTATTTGAGATCGGTCTGCATCATCGTAGCAAATGCTCCGTATAAAATAGCGATACATGCAAGAACGATGATGATGGTTGAATAATGTTGTGCAGCATCGGGCATCAGCCATGTTGCAACACGTAAACAACCATAACCGCCAAGCTTCATCGAGATGCCTGCCAAAAACATGGATGCTGCAGTTGGTGCACTCGAGTGGCCATCGGGTACCCATGTATGAAACGGAAACAATGCTGTGAAAATGCCAAAACCGATAAATGCAAAGGGAAAGAAATAGCGTTGCAGATCGGCCGGCAACGGATTGGCTGCAAGTTGTACAATATCGAACGTATGTGCACCCTCCACATTACTGTTGAAGAACAAACCTGCGAGACCAACAAACACCAATGCAGAACCGGCCATCAACATCAGCGCCAGTTTCAACGCACTGTATTCTTTTTTGCCACTGCCCCAGATGCCGATGAGTAAGAATTTCGGAATCACCGCCACTTCCAGGAAGAAGAACATCAGGAAAATATCGAGCGATAAAAAGAAACCATACGCACCTACACTCAGGAACAACAGCAGGAAGAAAAACTCTTTGTACAACTTTTCCTGTTTCCATGAAACCAGTACACCTGCCAGTACAACAAAGGAAGTGAGCAGGATCATCGCAACAGAAATGCCATCTACGCCAACATGGTAATGAATTTTTAATGCATGATACCAGCTTTGATCGTATTCAAACAAATAAGCCGCATTGTTTACTGCACGTTCGCTCAAAAACTGCATCAATAAATAAATGCTTAAACCCAACTGTGCAACCGCTGCTGCCAACGCCACACTGCGTACCTGCTGCTGACCTTTCACTACCAATACCAGCAGTGAAAATACAAGGGGTAATATGAGAAGTAAGGATAAGTTCATAGTTATGGTTTCCAGATGTAAATAAAAATGATCACAAGTCCAGCAATGCCGCCAAAGAAATACAGCAGATAATTCTGCACTTTACCCGATTGCAATGTTTTAATAAGGTTCGATACCCATCCTGTTGCTGCAGCAATACCATTCATCAGGCCATCAATAATGTTTTTGTCGATCCATGCTGCCGGGCGACCGATAAGATTAAAGACAAGTTTTTTTGTGATGAACAGGTACAACTCATCGATATAGAATTTTTTATACGCTGCTTTGTATAAACCGCCGAGTGATGTTGCCAAACGTTCGGGTTTATCATTTGCTGTTTTGTACAACCACATCGCCAGCAGAATGCCGCCAATACCCAATGCAAGTGGCGCAGCAGCAAAGCTGAGATGAAATGCTGAAGCCAATGCAGTACCATCGCTTGAAACATAATTACCGAAATGGATAAAGCCTGCTGCAACACTGCATACAGCCAATAAGATCAATGGCAATTTCATAGACAATGTTCCTTCGCCGTGATGATGATCGTGTACTGCAGCTTCTTTGTTCCAGAAAATGGAGAAATACAAGCGGAACATATAGAAAGCAGTGAGGCCTGATGTAAGCAAGGCAATCACATACACAACCATACTTTTGTTATAAGCAGCCAACAGAATTTCTTCTTTGCTGAAGAAACCTGCAAAAGGCCAGATACCTGCAATCGCTAAACATGCAATCAGGAAGCTGATATGTGTAATCGGCATCAGCTTGCGTAAGCCGCCCATGTCTTTCATTTCGTTGCTGTGCACTAAATGAATCACTGCACCTGCACCAAGGAACAACAACGATTTAAAGAATGCATGTGTAAAGAGGTGAAACATGGATGCAGTGTAACCAAGACCATTCTCACCACCATAACCACTTACACCTAAAGCAAACATCATGTAACCGATCTGGCTCATGGTAGAGTAGGCGAGTACACGTTTAATATCTGTTTGTGTACATGCAATGATGGCTGCAAACAGTGCAGAGGTAACACCAATGATCGTTACAACAGTTAACGCATCACTGTTGATGGAGAAAACAGGAAACAATCTTGCTACCAGAAACACACCGGCAACCACCATGGTTGCAGCGTGGATCAATGCCGAAACTGGCGTAGGACCTTCCATTGCATCGGGTAACCAGATGTGCAACGGAAACATGGCACTCTTACCGGCACCACCCATGAATACCATGACCAACCCCCAGGTTAATGCCGATACACCAAGGAAGGATGCAGAGGTGATGGCTAAAAATTGTGAAGATTGTTGTGTGGTTAAGTTGTGAATGATGGTGTTGAAATCTAAACTTTCACCATAAAATGCGAGGATCA
>NZ_CAMLGT010000240.1 GCF_946479605.1 uncultured Lacibacter sp. | reverse complement strand
ATGAGCGTGAATGGGTCACCGATTTTAAATGGACCAATAGCGGCGAAACAGAACGTTCTGATTACAACCAAACATTCAGCAACGGCACCAAGCCATTGTTTCAACGGTCAGGCAATCCGGCATATGAGGATAATCTTTTGTTGCAGAGTGATTATATACACGGCTTTGGTAAAGATGGAAAATTTGAAACAGGCGCAAAAGGAACCATCCGCAGAATTACCAATGAGTTCCTGGTGGAAGAGCAGGATGATAACGGCGGATGGATAACACTGCCCGCCTTTGATAACAATATGGAATTTACAGAACAGGTGTATGCCGTATATGCCATGCTGGGCAATAAAGTAAAACAGTTTTCTTACCAGCTGGGCCTGCGTGGCGAGCTTACACTTATGCGCACTGGTTTAATAAAAAGCAACCAGGTAAACGAGCGCCGGTATGCCAACCTGTTTCCATCGGCAAGTTTATCGTATGTGCTGAACGACAGGAATACCATCCAGTTCAGTTATAGTTACCGTATTAATCGTCCAAATTTCCGCAACCTTACTCCGTTTGCCGATTTTTCTGATCCACGTGTTTATTTTGTGGGCAACCCCAACCTGAATCCTGAATTTACACATTCAACAGAAGCCGGGCATTTGTTTGAGTGGAGCAAAGGATCGCTTTTATCGGGTGTGTATTACCGTTATAAAACAGGTGTGGTGGAACGCATACGCACCATTGATACAACAACGGGCATCAGCAATATTATTCCCGTTAACCTTTCCACGCAGGATGAAGTGGGCGTGGAGATGACACTGGCCGTAACTGCTGCACCATGGTGGAAGATCAACAGCACCGTTAATTTTTTCAGGGCAGTTGCAAATGGTTCGTATGATGATGTGGTGCTGCGTAGTGAAACTGTATCGTGGACAAACCGTACAACATCGCAAATGACCTTCTTTAAACAGCTCGATTTCCAGGCTTCTGTCAACTACCAATCACCACGGGTTACTACGCAGGGTAAAACACTTGCTATTTATTCCATTGATCTTGGTTTGGTAAAAGATATTATGAAGGGCAGGGGAACACTTACGTTTAATGTACGTGACCTTATGAACAGCCGCAGGAGAAGAACTGTTGTGGATATTCCCGGCTATTATTCAAGCTCCGATTTTCTTTGGCGCCCACGGCAAATGACACTCACACTCAATTTCAGGATCAACCAGCAGAAAGTGGTGAAAAAAGAATCATCGGATAATGGGTTTGAAGATTAGCAGCATTACACATGCTCATCAAGGAACGACAGTTCTATTGAACTGATGCTGGTATTCACTTTCCTGAACTGCACACCTGCTGTCTGCAACATTTTTTTTGATGCTAGCGATGCATCTGTACCATCATATTTATCCGATAAATAAATTACTTCTGTAATGCCCGACTGTATAATTGCTTTTGCACATTCATTACAGGGAAACAACGCCGTATAAATTCTGCAGCCATGCAGATCCATACCAATGTTGTTAAGAATTGCATTCAGTTCTGCATGGCACACATACGGATATTTTGTATCAAGGAAAGCGCCTTGCTTGCTCCATGGAAACTCATCATCATCACAACCGGCAGGCAAGCCATTGTAACCTGCGCCCACAATTTTGTTCTTTGTGTTTACAATGCAGGCACCCACCTGTGTGGAAGGATCTTTGCTTCTTTTTGCAGACAGCAATGCCACGCCCATAAAATATTCATCCCATGAAATATAACCAGTTCGTTTGCTCATTTCTTATTGATTGGGTTGTTTGTTTCAAAAGTATGAAAACAAAAGAAGCCTTGCAGGCAAGGCTTCTTTTTAATAGCAGAACATTGTTTATCGTTGCGGCTGTACCGGCTTCGGCATTTCTTTACGTGGCAGTAAACCATCACGCTGTGCTGTGTTATACACAAATGCAGCAACAATTACCGACATCTGTTTCAGGTCATCGGCAACAAGGTGATCGTAACTATCCATTGTAGTATGGTGTGTACGGGTATCGTACTCAATTTCATCCTGTATAAACTGGAAACCTGGAATGCCCAGCTCGTTAAACGAAATATGATCGGTGCCGCCTGTGTTTTGCAGGGTAAGGGTAGATGCACCCATTTCTTTAAACGGTTCTAACCATTTTGCAAAAATGGGTTGTACACCGGTATTACCTTCTAAGTAAACACCTCTTATTTTACCTGTACCATTATCAATATTATAGTAAGCAGAAATTTTTCCCTGCTCCGCTTTTACTTCTTTGGTAACACGGTCGCCCACATTGTTTTTGATCCAGCCACGTGAACCAAGCAGACCCTGTTCCTCACCGCTCCACAATGCTATGCGGATAGTACGTTTTGGCTGCAGGTTCAGTGCTTTCATAATACGCATTACTTCCAGCATTACTGCACAACCGGCTGCATTATCTGTAGCACCGGTAGATCCCTGCCAGCTGTCGAGGTGTGCACCCAGCATCACCACTTCATCTTTCAGCTTGGGATCAGTACCTTTTATTTCGCCAATCACATTGTAGCCTTTTACATCCTTACCGGTAAACTCCGATTGCACATCAATATCCATTGAAACCTTTGTGCCCATATTCACCAATCGGTTGATGGTTTTTAAATCTTCAAACGAAACAGCAATTTCAAGAATGGAAGGTTTGCCGTTTGTAAAATCAACACGGTTGCCTGCAGGGCCTTGTACAAAAATGGTTCCGTCGTGCGATGCCGGGCTGCTGGTTAAATAAGCCGCAGCACCTTCTTCGGTAATCAGTTGTTTAATGAGTGTGTTTAACCGTTGTGCAGCGCCAAAACGTGCCATGTTTGGATTAGCACCCGGGCGTGGCCCCTGTGGTTGCGTTGGTGGTTGATACGCTGCCATTTTTTGCAACTCTTCTTCGGTATAACGTGATGCATCGGGCTTGAAACTGTGCTTGTATTCATCTACACGGTTTACCAAAACCACTTTGCCAGCAAGCTTGCCTTTGTATTGCGCCAGCTCGGTTGAGTCTTTTACATTAATCACCACCACATCGGCCTTTACCAAACCCTTTGTGCTCTGTGTCCATGTTTTGGGATAAGCAAGAATGGGTTTGTAATAAGGCGCCGTCATGGCAATGTAGCTTTTCTTCAGCTGCCAACCCTGCCCGAAATCGCCCCAGGGATCGAGGCCTGCTTTGGTAACACCCCATTTTCTCATTTGTGCAATGGCATAATCTGCAGCACGGTAATAACCCGGTGAGTTGGTGAGGCGTGGGCCGCTCACATCAGTTAAATGAAAGGCAATATCCATCACCTGCGAGTTGGCAGTGCCTTCTTTAATGATTTTATTGATGACATCAAGGTCAACCTTTTCTTCCTGTGCAAAAACCGAAATGCTGAGCAACAGCGAAGCCGATAACAGAAGTTTTCTCATTTTAGTTGTTTAATAGTTTGGCTGAAAATAGAGAACTCACAGAAATAACCCGCAGCTTTCGTTGCAGCGGTTGATAGCATGGGTGGATGGTTGGGGGGCGGTTGAAGGTTTTTTTCTGAGAAGACGAGCTGTTTCTGTGAGAAGAGGGGCTTTTCTTCCGAAGAAAAGGGCAACATGTATATAGAGGAGGGGCTTTGTTTGGGGAACAAAGGGCTATGTTTCCGGAACAAAAGCTGCTTATTGGGGAAACAAAGTATTTGTTTGAATGAATTGTTGCTGCATTTCTTTTATCGGTTGGTGTCTCCATCAACCGAAATGCCAATGTAAAAGCCGGTTGGTGAGGACGCCAACCAGTAAGTAAGAGGTTCGTAAAGACACGAACCGTGGCTGAGCATTCAAGGTTCAGCTTTTGTACATAACTTCAACAACATTTTTCACTCCGCAAAAGGAATACTGATTGTCAACCTGTAGAAAGCCCTGCCGTTTGCAGCAAATGTATAGCCCAAGCAACAACAACAACAAAATGAAAAATATACTATTTGACTTTATAGCAAAATACGTTTCCCTCAACGATGAGGAGAAGGATGCCTTGCTGTCGTTAGACCTGTTTCACTCGCTGAAGAAAGGAACCACTTTACTTAAAGAAGGACAAAGTTCGAAAGATAGTTACTTTGTTTTACAGGGCTGCATCCGCACTTACTACATTATTGACGGGGAAGAAAAAACAACCGCTTTCTATACAGAAATGGACGCCTTTACCCCTCATTGCGTCGTCAATAAAACTCCATCTGAATATTTTATTAGTTGTGTGGAAGACAGTATTCTCACCATTTCAAATTCCGACATGGAAGTGGAAATGAACAGTAAGTTTCCAAAGTTTGAATTGATGTGCAGAAAATTGTCGGAGCAGTTATTAGCCAAGCAACAAATAGACTTCGACGAGTTTAAAACTTCTTCACCTGAACAACGTTACCTGAATCTGCTGCAAAAAAGACCCGACCTTATTCAGCGTGTTCCGCAACACCAGTTAGCAAGTTATTTAGGCATCAAACCCCAATCATTGAGCAGGCTGCGTGCAAGAATTCTTGAAAAAAAGAGTTGACAGCTATTTCTTAACTTAAGTGAACGGGTTGTTGCAGTCCGCCGATCCACTTTTGCAATATCATCAATTATAAAAAAGATATGCAAAAGAAAATGTTATGGGTTGCTCTTGCCTTGCTGTTGGCAGGCGGCTTACAGGTAAATGCACAAGATCAGGACAGTACTTACAGAAAGTGGTATGTTGGCACTTCGCTCCTGCTGTTTGGAAATTTAGATAAAGTAAATAACCCTGAGTATATACAAGTAAATGTTGGCTACAGGATAACGCCAAAAGATGTTGTTTCCTTCAGGTTTAAACGGTCCGTTTATGCCTGGCCGTTAGGCATCCCATTTGGACCATCGTTTGATGCACCTGGACTAAACTATCCCGGACATGCACGCATACTTGCACCTACAGCAGGATACCAGCGTTTTTGGTGGAAGGGAGCTTATACATCCGTTTATGCATTGAATGCCTTTGAAAAATACATGGATGCGAATAAACAAAAGATCGGAAACGGATACACATTATACCTCGACTTCTATTTGGGTTACCAGTTTAAGTTTTTTAAAAACCGTTTCTTTTTTGAGCCTGCTATCGGATGTAGTTATTGGCCTGTAAGAACAGGTGTGCCGGCATCATTTAAATCAGCAGAAAATAAATGGCCGAACTATTTTATTCAACCCGGTCTTGACATTGGTTATAATTTTAACGTTAAACGTAAAAAATGAAAGCCGTCATCTGCACACAATATGGTTCTCCTGCGGTATTGCAACTACAGGAAGTTCCCAAACCAATACCCGGCAGCAAACAGATTCTTGTGAAAATAGTTGCTACTGCTGTTAACTCCGGCGATGTAAGGGTAAGAAGTCTTGATGCAAAGGGATTGCTCAAGTTGCTTATGCGTTTTGTTTTAGGATTTTCAAAACCAAGAAAACCCATATTGGGAACTGTTTTTTCAGGTGTTGTTGAAAAGGTTGGAGACAATGTTTCCAGGTTCAAAGCAGGTGATAAGGTATTTGGTATGACAGGGTTTAACTTCGGCACCTATGCAGAGTACATTGCCGTGAATGAAAATGGATATGTACTTGAAATGCCTGTTAATGCTTCATTTGAAGAAGCTGCAGCCATTGTTTTTGGCGGACAAACAGCCATTTACTATTTGCAGAAAGCAAGAATAACTGATAAGCCAAACAAAAGAATTCTGATCATGGGGGCAACAGGTTCAGTAGGAATAGCAGCAATTCAATTGGCAAAACATTACAAAGCTGATGTAACTGCTGTATGCAGTTCTGAAGGTCATC
>NZ_CAMLGT010000239.1 GCF_946479605.1 uncultured Lacibacter sp. | reverse complement strand
GCCCTGGTTGTTAGGCTTTTTAGTATCTACATTGTTTGCAGGATTTGTATTGAGCATTGTGTTTCAGCTGGCACATACTGTTGAGCATACACATTTTCCCATGCCAAGCGAACCCGATAACAAGTTGGAAGATGAGTGGGCAATCCACCAGTTGAAAACAACAGCCAACTTTGCTACAAGAAACAAACTTATTTCAATGCTGGTGGGTGGTTTAAACTTCCAGGTTGAACATCACCTGTTTCCAAAAATTTCACACATTCATTATCCTGCCATCAGCAAGATCATTAAACAAACCTGCCAGGAGTTTAATGTAGAATACATTGAGTATCCAAAAATGCGCATGGCAATTGCATCGCATGTAGCGTACCTGCGTGAAATGGGAAGAGGTTAAACTTTCTCAGCAATAAAAAATAATTCATTGTCTTTACGTGGAGGAATGGAGTTGGTACACAACTCCATTTTTTTTATGTGCAGATGATCTGCAAACAGTTTTTCATATTCCTCTTTGCTGCCGCCAAACGGAGGTCCGCCTTCAAATGCACGGTTAAACAGTACACCCACCAGTTTGCCGCCGGGTTTCAGCAGGCGTTGCATTTGCTGCACATAGTTTAAACGAAGCGATGGATCAAGTGCACAAAAGAAGGTTTGCTCAAGAATAAGATCATACTGTGTCTCATGATCAAAAAAATTGGCAGTGATAATGCTGATGGGCTTACCTGCGAACTTTTGTTGTAATGCTGCTGTAAGTACAGGCGAAATATCCAGAACAGTAATATTGGTAAAGCCATTGTCCAGCAGCCATTCAGCTTCATAAGCATTACCACAGCCGGGTATCAGGATGGCAATGGTTTTATCCTTCAGCTGTTTCAGGTAATCAACAAGAGGAGTGGAGCCATAACCAATATCCCAGCCGGTTTGCTGTTGCAGGTAACGGTTGCTCCAGTAATCGGCTGAGAGATCTTGCATTGGTATTTATTTGAAATAGAAAATATCGTAGAAGTTTGAGTTCAACCAAGGCTTTTGTTTGCCACCTGATTTTTCTTTTACTTCTTTACCTGTCAATTTAAATACGTTTTCAATCTGCAGGTTAGGCATGGCAATGTATTTTACCAACGAACCTGTGTACAAACCATTGGTGCCGGCCACACCATCACTTGCTACAGAACCGGGGTCGGTTGCAAAGGATATAATGGTATTATCAGGAGGAAGAATGGCTGCAAGACCACCTTCACTGTTTTCACTTCCAAAAGCACTACGCTGGAAAGGATTGTTTCGGCAGGCATCAAGAATAACAATATTCAGCTTGGTATTGGCATCTTCCATGCGACGCAGCACCCATGATACAGACGGGCATTCATCTTTCACATCTGTTTTTGAACGGATGTTTGCATCAACAGGAATCACATAGTTCTGATCATCGATCTGTATACCATGACCTGAATAATAAAACAACCCAACCTGGTAAGATGCAAGCTTGTAACCAAATTCTTTAATGGCATTTTTCAATTGTTCTTTGCCTCCATCAATTACTTCAATAACTTCAAACCCATTTTCACGAAGCACTTTGCTCATGGAGCGTGCATCGTTACGAGGATTACGCAAAGCTGTGATGTATTGGTAACGCTCCATACCAATAATGAGTGCAAGTTTTTTACTGTAGTTGGTTGTATTTAAACCGATATTAGAACCACCGCTGTAAGAAGTCTGGTTATTGTTATTACTGTTGCCTGTATTGTTGGTTTGGGGATTGTTGTTGGGCTTGGTATTTACAGTAGGCTTGTTGGTATTGTTATTATTACCTGTATTGGCAGTAACAGTATTATTGTTTGTTTTCCCGCTGTTGTTACCGGTAGGCGTATTGTTGTTGCCGGATGCAATGCTGTTGTTATTTGCACTGCTGTAATTATTCCGAACCCATGCATCATAACCGGAGGGTCTTGTGTTTTCGCCCAGGAATTTTCCGGCCTCGTAGTAACCGTTCTCAGGCATACCATCAGTGTTAAACAACTGGCCTTTGCCGTGGTAACGTTGTTCTTTCCATTCACCATCATAACGCTGACCGTTGGTATAGTAATAAGTGCCTTTGCCGTTAAACTTGTTATCGCTGAAATTACCTACATAAAAATCGCCGATATCAAAGTAATATTTGCCGTTACCGTTACGGAAACCATTTTTAAAGTAACCTTCATAATAACCATTGCTGTAAACATATTTACCATATCCGTTTTTACAATCGCCGCTGATGCAACCTGTTGTTCCGCCCGAAACAAGCCCATTCTTTGGTTGTGTAAGGTTGTTCTCTACCCAAAAGCCGATCTTTTTAACACCGGTTGTAGGATCGTAGTTAATACCCCAGCCATTACGTTTACTGTCAACAAAATAGCCTACATATTTTTCACCCGTAATAAAAAAGTAGGTGCCATAGCCAGTGAGTTTATTATCCTCAAACTGTCCAACCCATTTGGTACCATCACTCCAGTAGTAAGCACCAAAGCCATGACGTTTCCCATTTTTGAAATAGCCAAAATAGCGGTCATCGCCAGAGTAGTACTTCATACCATAGCCATTCTCACAATCGCCGTTTAAGCAGCCGGTAGTACCAAGTGGTTTATTGTAGTAAGAGATCTTTCCTTTGTAAACGCCTTTGGCAAATAAGCCGGTTTGCTTGTTTCCGTTGGGGAGTGTTTTTTCGCCTTCGCCTTCAAAATCACCATTTTTAAAATCGCCAATATACCTGGTGCCATCCCTGAATTCCATTACCCCAAAACCATTGAACTGGTTGGCCAGGCTTTCGCCAATGAATTTTTCGCCACTTTTCCATTTATAAATTCCAAACCCTTCACGCTTATCGTCGTAAAACTCGCCTTCGTACATATCGCCATTGGCATATTGGAATTTACCAAAGCCATTGCTGCAATTGCCCGACAGACAGGTTTGAGCCATGGATGATGAAAAACCGGAAATCAGGATCAGTGTGAATAGAAACAACTGTTTCATGGGTTTGTGTTTTTGGGTGAAAATTAACCGATAATCCTGAAACGAAAATACCCAATAGTTGGTATTTAAATAGTTGCAGAACTCAATAAAAAACTTTCAACTGTTAGCTTCCCTTATCTTTGTTTCAAACTTTTACAGCCATATGCATTTTCAACTTACTGAAGAGCAGCTGATGATACAAAAAGCTGCCCGTGATTTTGCCCAAACCGAATGCTTACCCGGAGTTATTGAACGGGACGAACATCAGAAATTTCCCAAAGAACAGATCTGTAAACTGGCCGACCTGGGTTTTATGGGTATGATGGTAAAGCCCGAATACGGAGGCTCTGGTATGGATACAATCAGTTATGTGCTGGCAATGGAAGAGATCAGTAAAATAGATGCCAGTGTGAGTGTGTGCATGAGTGTTAACAACAGTTTGGTTTGTTATGGTTTGCAGGAATATTGCAATGAAGAACAAAAACAAAAATACCTGGTGCCGCTTGCGCAAGGCAAGAAAGATGGTGAACTGTACATTGGTGCATTTTTGCTGAGCGAACCGGAAGCTGGCAGTGATGCTACATCGCAACGCACAACTGCAGAAGATAAAGGCGATCATTATTTACTGAACGGGATCAAGAACTGGATCACCAATGGTAGTTCAGCTTCGGTTTATTTAGTGATAGCACAAACCGATGTTGCCAAAGGAAGCAAAGGCATTAATGCGTTTATCGTAGAAAAAAACTGGCCGGGTGTAAGTGTGGGGGCAAAGGAAAATAAAATGGGTATCCGGGGAAGTGATACACACAGTATTTCGTTCCAGGATGTAAAAGTGCCAAAGGAAAACCGGATAGGTGAAGATGGATTCGGTTTTAAGTTTGCCATGAAAACATTAGCCGGTGGCCGTATTGGTATTGCATCGCAGGCGCTGGGTATTGCCAGTGGTGCATATGAACTGGCGTTGAATTATTCTAAACAACGCAGAGCATTTGGTAAAGAGATCATGCATCACCAGGCCATCCAGTTTAAACTGGCCGATATGGCAACACGTATTGAAGCATCACGCTTATTATGCCTGAAAGCTGCTTACGAAAAAGATCAGCATCTTGATTATACTCTCAGCTCATCCATGGCAAAAGTATTTTCAAGCGAAACAGCGATGTGGGCTTCCACCGAAGCGGTGCAGATACATGGTGGTTATGGTTATGTAAAGGAATACCACGTGGAGCGTTTGATGCGTGATGCAAAAATTACCCAGATATACGAAGGAACAAGCGAAGTACAGCGGATCGTGATCAGCAGAAGTATTTTGAAATAAAAGATGAACCCCGACAGCGGTTACAAACCCTGTTGGCGGCTGTACACGGAAACAATATTTAATGTGTTGATCTGAAAATGATCAGCACATTTTTATTTTCAGCAACTTTGCGCAATGGCAGTTAATACAGAAGCATATCAATCGATTAAAAATGAACTGGATGCAAAGCAGGTAACACTTGTAGCAGTAAGTAAAACAAAACCTGTTGAAGATATTCTTACATTATACGAAATGGGACAGCGTGATTTTGGTGAGAACTATGTACAGGAGTTGGTAGATAAACAGGCTCAATTGCCAAAAGATATCCGTTGGCATTTTATTGGTCACCTGCAAAGCAATAAGGTGAAATACATTGCACCATTTGTGCAGTTGATTCATGGTGTAGATAGTTTGAAGTTGTTGAAAGAGATCAATAAAGAAGCAGCAAAGAACAATCGTGTAATTGATGTATTGCTGCAGGTACATATTGCGCAGGAAGAAACCAAATTTGGACTAAACGAAGAAGAGTTAAAAAACATTTATAACAAGAATGCTGATGGGTTGAGTGAATTGAAGAATGTTCGGATCTGTGGTTTTATGGGCATGGCATCGTTCAGTGATGATCTGGAAAAGGTGAGGGGTGAATTTATATATCTGAAATCTTTGTTTGATTGGTTTGCTGATTTATCTATTGCCAATTGCCAATTGTCCATTCTCTCTATGGGCATGAGTGGCGATTACAAAATTGCAGTTGAAGAGGGAAGCACGATGGTGCGTATTGGCAGTTTATTGTTTGGTGCAAGAAATTATGTGAAATGAGAAAACCGTCAACAGATCACTTAGGTGCATTCAGACAAATATGGCTGTTGCTTACTTTACTGTCTTGGGTTGCATTTATTTATTTTCTGATTACAGGTGAAACTCAATCTATGTTACAGGTTAGTAAGTATGGCAAAGTAAGTATGGGTACTGCAAATGTTTTTTCTTCACTTGTCGTTTCACTTTTTTCTACATTGCTATTGATATTCGTGTTTCTTCCTTCTAAAACAAAAAGGAAAGAGAAGAAATGAAGTTTATGGTTTGAACAAGGTTTAATGGCTAACATCCTTTACTGCGGATAACCTGGAATGTTTTTTCCCAAATAAATATTCCGTTCAGCCTTTACCATACTGCCGCCGGGTTTTGTTGTAAGAATGCCACTACCTCCTCGGTTTTGCAAACGGCTACGTTCTGTTGTTGTAAGAAATGGATCGTTGTCAAAAACAAATTCATCGATCCAGTATTCCTGTTTTCCAGGCTCTTTAATAGTTATATGAATATGTGCAGGATTCTTACTGTCGGGATAAGAGCCGGGCCGCAGCGTAAAGAATTTATAAAAACCATTCTTGTCTGTCTTCATCCAGCCACGCAGGTAACCATGTCGTTTGGCCCATCCTGTTTCATCACCTTTTGTCGGATACAGACCTTTTTGATTGGTGTGATAAATATAGATGATCACACCCTCTGCTGGTGTTTTTCCATCGGCTTTGTAAACGGTGTAATC
>NZ_CAMLGT010000238.1 GCF_946479605.1 uncultured Lacibacter sp. | reverse complement strand
TGAGTGCAAACGCATTTGGAGCTGCACCGGTTAAAAAGTCGTTTACAGAGTTGAAACGGTAGTAACCTGTTCCGTAACGGAGGAAGCTGTTACCAAAATACAGGTAATCGAATGAAGCACCTGCTGTAAGGTTGTGGTTGCCGATAGTGTAAGAAAAATTATCAGTGAAAGTGATCACCTTGTTCTTTACTTCATTTTTCCAGCTGAACAGTTCATACCCAAAGCTGATATATTGATCGCCTGAACCATCCTGAATATCGACAAATGGGAAAGGTGTAGAGCCGCTGGTACGGTTTGTTTCAATGTTTGTATAAGTGGCAAGGAACTGGTTGTTTGCATTCTTACCCAGTTTGCTTTTGAAATCTAACGTCCATGAAGAAACGATGTCTTCAAAACCATAGTTTGCATTCTCATACGCCATCGCATTTCTGCTCCAGCGGTTTGAAGCTGCTCTGGGGTTTGGTGCAGATGAACCATTTGTTTCATTATCGTTAACGCTCTTTACAAAATTGTAACGGAGAGTTAAGCGGTGGTTATCGTTAATATTCCAATCAATACGACCCAATGCTTTGAAGTTTTCAGAAGCAAACTGTCCAAGGTTTTCGTAAGGACCGGTTTCGTAGTTATAATTCTGTTTCAGGAATGCACTTACTGCATCAAGATCGGCAGCAGTTGTACGTGAAACGTTTGCTCCGCTTAAACCAGGACGTGTAGCCAGCCAGTTAAGACCGGGGTAAGTTCTTACTTCTCTTTCACCATTTACAAAGAAGAAGAGTTTGTTTTTGATGATTGGTCCGCCAAGGCGCATACCATACGATTTTGTTTCGCTTTGTGTTGCCGCAGGAAGTTTCGTAGAAGCGGCATACTTACCATTAAAGTTTTGGTTACGGTAAAAACCATAAACAGAGCCGGTAAGTGTGTTTGTACCACTACGTGTAACAGCGTTAACACCGGCGCCGGTAAAGTTTCCCTGCTTCACATCAAATGGAGAAATGTTTACAGAAATTTCTTCGATAGCGTCAAGTGAAATTGGTTGAGCATCACCACCCGGAAGGTTGCTGCTGCTGAGACCAAAGTTGTTATTAAAGTTGGCACCGTCAATCTGGATGTTGTTAAAACGACCATCACGACCATTAAAGGTGTTGCCTGGACCAGCTTGAGGTGTTAAACGGGTGAAATCATTAATACTACGGCTGATGGTAGGAAGCGTGTTGATCTGACGATTGTTGATGTTGGTGCTTGCGCCGCTTTTTACTGAGCGGTTGCGCTGACCAGATACAACTACTTCACTGATCTGTGTAGCATTGTTTGACATGTTGAAGTCAACCCTGTACTCATCACCAAGGGTCAGGTAAATATCTGTCCGTTGCGCATTCTGGTATCCAACAAACGATACCGTAACAGTGTAAGGACCGCCGGAGTTCATGTTCAGAATGTCGAAGCGTCCTCCGTTTCTAGTTACTGATGTGTACTTGGTACCTGTAGGCGTGTGGACTGCAATGATCGTGGCACCTGCGAGCGCCTCGCCACCTTCATTTTTTACCACACCGCTCATGCTACTGGTAGTTACCTGCGCATTTGTAATGACTGCAACAAATACTGTTACCGTCAAAAGCAGTAGTTTTCTGATTTTTAGCATACTTATATAGTTTTACGTGTGCAAATAAACAACAAACTTCCCTTCGTTTATCAAGTAAATATTAACATATCGTAAAGAAAGACAATGGTATTTGTGTGCATGCTGCAAGCAATATGCTGCGATTTTAAACAGTTTCAGTCTGTTGCATTTTGAGGGATGGTTTTAAACTAACTTTGCAGCCTAAAATTTCAG
This sequence comes from uncultured Lacibacter sp., assembly GCF_946479605.1. Next base: position 4,055 of record NZ_CAMLGT010000238.1, on the reverse strand, counting down.
CATGCTTCATAGTATAGAAAGTGCAATTGAGGATATCCGCAACGGAAAAATGGTGATTGTGGTAGATGATGAAGATCGTGAAAATGAGGGCGATTTTATTATTGCAGCCCGGCACACAACCCCGGAAGTGATCAATTTTATGAGTAAAGAAGGGCGGGGGCTTATTTGCGCTGCCTTAACTGATGAACGTTGCCAGGAATTGAAACTCGAGCCGATGGTTTCTTCAAACACATCTTTGCATGAAACGGCATTTACTATTTCTGTTGACCTTACAGGACCCGGCACCGGCACGGGCATTTCAGCACAGGATCGGTCAAAAACTGTTCAGGCACTGATCAATAAGAACACAAAGCCCGAAGAACTGGCCCGGCCGGGACATATTTTTCCACTTCGTGCAAAACCGGGCGGGGTGTTGCGCCGCAGCGGTCATACTGAAGCTACCATTGATCTTGCCCGTTTAGCAGGTTTTGAACCGGCAGGTGTGCTGGTGGAGATTATGAATGAAGATGGCAGCATGGCCCGCTTGCCACAGCTGGAGCTTATTGCAGAAAAATTCGATCTCAAGATCATTTCCATTAAAGACCTCATCGAATACAGGTTAAAAACCGATTCGCTGATTGAAGAAATAGTGCGGGTGGATATGCCCACTGCATACGGTCATTTTACATTGGTGGCCTTCAAAGAAAAAGAAACGGGTAATGAACACCTTGCTCTTATAAAAGGAACATGGGAGGCAGATGAACCTGTATTGGTACGTGTGCATTCATCTTGTTTTACAGGTGATATCCTCAGTTCGCTCCGTTGCGATTGTGGTGAGCAATTGCACAGTGCCATGCAGATGGTGGAGAAAGAAGGCAAAGGTGTGGTACTATACATGAACCAGGAGGGAAGAGGTATTGGCCTGTTCAATAAACTGAAAGCATATAAGCTGCAGGAAGAAGGATTGGATACGGTTGAAGCAAACCTGCATTTAGGTTTACCGATGGATGCAAGAGATTATGGTGTGGGTGCACAAATACTCCGGACGTTGAATGTAACCAAACTGAAACTCATCAGCAATAATCCAAAGAAAAGAGCAGGCTTGCTTGGTTATGGCCTTGAAATAGTTGAAACTGTTCCTGTGCAGATAGTGCCCAATCAATACAACCAAAAATACCTGGAAACAAAGCGTGATAAACTGGGCCACGAAATATTAAAGTAAGATCACATTTCAAAGTCACGTACATAAGAGAAACTTATACCTGTGCGGTTGGCTGCACGCCAGAGTACATCAAATACACTGCGGTAAAAACCGATGATACGGAGTTTGCCATCAGAGGTTAATAACCATTCCAATGTAAAGTCCGGGGTAAGTTGATTATTGTTTTGAATTGGTGCATTCTGTCCTGTGTTTACAAGCATTGAACCGCCTGCCTTTAACACCAGCCTGCCGTTGAGGAATCGTTTCGTTACACCAATTCTTCCTGTACCGCCTATACCAGCAAATCCATTTGCCTGTGCCTGTGCTCCTGAAATAAGACCCGGGGTGAACGTTACGTAAGGGTCAAGGTTAAGTTTATTAATACCCGGAATATTTTTCAAGGCAAGACCCAAACCTGTTTCTACCTGCTGAGCAAGAAATTCAGTAATTGTTCCGGCAACACTTGTACCTATACCGCCGATTGTATTTGCTGCATTTGTACTGTTTGACATAAACTGATTGAACACCAATAATGAAAACACCTGGTTGTTCAATTCATTCGGATTACTGTAAATACGTTGAAAGCCATTAATGGTAATCGGGTTATTTCTGCACGGATGATCGGGTGGTAATTCAAAGCGGAACGAAATAACAGGGTTGGTTAATGTATTGGAAAGATTACTGATTACAGTAAGCGAACTTTGTTCGTTACTGCTGCACCCGGCCGCAAGGTCAGCCGGCAGAGCAATTCTGTCAATAATATAACGTGCATCAATATTGATGCGTGCATTGTAAGGGTCACCATTCCATTCAACATAACCACTGTTGATCAGAAATTGTTTTTTGAACAATGCCTGCCAGTTGAACGTATACTTTCCATTGGTGATGTTATAGCGACCAGACATTGTTGTGCCTTCGTTGGTGCTTGTACGAATGTTGAGATAACCATCGCCTTGTCCTTCAATTATATCATTGGTTACTTCATCGAGAATAAGATAAATTTTTGCAAGCGGGTTAGCATACACATCAAGATCAACAGTCATGTTTGATGACTCTTTCACTTTTGATTCCACTTTCATTTCCTTACCATATTTGCGGAACACAATAAAATCCGCTGTTCCCGTAACACGGGAGTCGGAAGTAGGTAAGTATACTTTGGAGCTGTCAGTCGGTTCGCCTGTAAAACGTAAAACAAGATCATCAACAGGGCCACGCACTGTGCCGCTTGCATTGGCAACCACATGGCCATAAAACAGGCTGTTATCTTTTTTATTCGTGTTTAAAACAAGAAACCCTTTTCGCTCATCATTTGCATGAAACTCCATGTTAAACGACATGTTGCTGAAAAACTGGTGTTTCATTTTTCCGGAGAATGTAGCTGTACGTTTAGCTACATCCGTGAGTGTGATCTTGCCAAAATCAATTTCACCTTCACGGAAAACAATTTCAGCACCTTCGTTCATCTGGTAGCGGCACTTGGTGTAATCCAGTACAAAAGATGCATTGCTCAGTTTAACACTACCGATCAGATCCGGCTTTTTAGCATTTCCTTTCAGGTGGATGGTACCATTTGCAACACCATCCATTCCTGTCATGATCACAGAAAGATATTTTTCAAGAATACTCAGCTTCAGTTCTTTTGCTTCAATCACCTGGTCGATTTGCGGGTTCTTGGGATCTTTCAGATTGATTTTGCCGCTGCTTAAAAAATCATACAACGGATTCTCCGATTTTATTTCGGTATTTACTTCGCCTGTTGCCACATTGTAATTGCCATTGATTTTTACAACACCAATTGAATCGTTGTTAAACCTGAATTTTTCTGCCTGCAGGTCTGCGTCAATACGGATTTTACCATAAGGGTTTACAATATTCACTCTGCCCGTTACCTGTCCTTCAAGCCGTGGATCTTTTAACAGGTATGGCATCACATCTTCAATATGTACTTTGTTCAGGTCCACTACAAAATCTTCTGTATTACCATCACCGGAAAACTCCGTTCTTGCTTCAATGGATTCGTTGCCCGATTCCAGCCTGATCTTTTCAGAATGGATCATCTGCTTACCAATAAACAGGTCACTGTTGTTTTCAATATTCCACACTTTTTCATTGATCACTAAAGTAGATGGCTGAAACACAATGCCTACACCTTCACGTGTTGTATGAATGCGTGCATTCAGGTTGGCATCTTTTAATGTTTGCGATGCTCTTGTGCGGATATTAACAGATCCTGTATCATTTGCAGCAGAAACGGTAAACGTGGTTTGCGGTAAACTAAGACTGTCGTTAAAGATTACTTCGTGAATAGCTCCTTTCAGGTCAAGTTTCTTATAATCGCCTGTTGCATTAATGGCAATACTGTTAAAAGCAATATCCTTGTATTTAAATTCAGGAACATCACTCTTTAAATTAAATGTACTTTCATTGGTGCTGATGCGGCCGCTGATGGTACTATTGTCAAAACCTTTTACCGGCAGATCAAACAGATCAATATACTCAGCAATATTTTTTGTGGTAATGTCAAACGTAAAATCCTGGTCTTTTACCTGCTTCTTCGGCTGCGGTATGTATGCAGGGAAATAGGTATGTAAAAATGACAAGGCTGTGTTTGGCAGATCGAGAATGTTGAAATTGCCGAGAATATTTACATCGGCTTCATTGCTTCTTGCACGCAGACTTTTCTTTCCGTCAACAATGATAGAGGAGAGTGTAAAGTAATCGAATGACAGTTGATCGGTATCGTTTGTTAATACTGCATTCTGCAGGTTGGCTGTACCAAGAAAGTCATCAATGTTCTTTCCTTTAAAATCAAGATCAACATACGATTTTAAGCTCAGGTTTTTGTTCAGCAAACCCAATGCTTTAAAATTGATGC
>NZ_CAMLGT010000237.1 GCF_946479605.1 uncultured Lacibacter sp. | reverse complement strand
ATCTGGTTTTTTAAGTATAACGATAATCCGTATAAACATTCGGTGGTACAGTTCCTTTTACTTGTATCCATGGTGTTATTACTACTCACCGGTTATATTGTACCACAGCTGGGCGCCATCGTTCGTTATCGGGCTATCTTTTTCCCTTTTATACTTGTACCAATTATTGCAACAATAGACTGGAAACAAAAAATATTAAAATAAATAACATATAAGCTTTTCCACACTAACTAACGTTTCAACTGGGAATATTGCTAATTTTTTTTAGATTAAAAACATTTTCAATCGTAAATTAGCACCGCAATAGCAATATTTATTGTTTTTCTAAACTTAAATCAAAGCGGTAAAACATGTCAGCGTCAAAACTTGAGTACATCTGGCTCGATGGTTACAAACCAACACAAAGCCTTCGCAGCAAAACAAAAATCGAAAAAGACTTCAGTGGTAAATTAGAAGATTGCCCAATGTGGAGTTTCGATGGTTCATCAACAGAACAAGCCCCCGGTGGTTCATCTGATTGCTTATTAAAACCTGTATATATCATTACTGATCCACAGCGTAAGAATGGATACTTGGTAATGTGCGAAGTATTGAATGCTGATGGCACGCCTCATGAATCAAACGGCCGTGCACATATTGATGATGATGATAATGATTTCTGGTTTGGTTTTGAACAGGAATATTTCCTCTGGAATCCTGAAACAAACAAACCTCTTGGCTTCCCTGCAGCAGGTTTCCCTGGCCCGCAAGGTCCTTATTACTGCTCAGTAGGTGCAAACAATGCATTTGGTCGTGATATAATTGAAGAACATTTGGATGTTTGCTTAGAAGCAGGATTGAATGTAGAAGGTATCAATGCAGAAGTAGCAGCAGGCCAATGGGAATTCCAGATCTTCGCTAAAGGTGCGAAAGAAGCTGGTGATCAGATCTGGCTCGGTCGCTACCTTCTGGAAAGAATTGGTGAGAAATATGGTGTAGCAATCAACTGGCATTGTAAGCCTTTGGGTGCATTAGACTGGAATGGCAGCGGTATGCACGCTAACTTCTCTAATACATTATTACGCACTGCAGGCAGCAAGGAAATCTTCGACAAAGTTTGCGAAGCGTTTCGTCCTGTAGTGAAAGAACATATTGAAGTTTATGGTGCAGATAACCACCTGCGCTTAACAGGTAAGCACGAAACTGCAAGCATTCACGATTTCAGCTATGGTGTTTCTGACCGTGGTGCTTCTATCCGTATCCCTGTTGTAGTTCCTAAATGGGGCTGGAAAGGCTACCTGGAAGATCGTCGTCCTAACTCAGCGGCTGATCCTTACAAAGTAGCAGCCCGCATTATCAAAACAGTAAGTTCTGTAAAACCATAACCAACTGTATATTTTCTGTGAAATCCCCCGCAGAAACGGGGGATTTTTTTTTGCTTTTCTTTCAACTTGAAAAAGCTGAAATTCGCAACGCAAACAAACCGTTTACGATCATGCGGTTCTTGTCAACCATGCTGATCAAACTATTTAATTACACGTTATGTCATTACGCTATCAGGCCATTAAAAATCTATCGCAGCAGGAAGATATTCAGGTAAGCTCGCCAAAGATCACTGCTATTTTTTGCCAGAATGTATTTACATTAAAAACAGCACGTGAATATCTGAGCGATGAAGCATACAAAAGTCTTGTTTCATCCATTAAAGGAAATAAAAAGATTGATCGTGTAAACGCCAACCAGATTGCAGCAGGTATACGCCAGTGGGCCGAAAGCAAAGGTGTTACACACTATACACACTGGTTTCAGCCATTAACAGGTACGACAGCAGAAAAACATGATTCCTTCTTTACATTAAAAGGCGATGGTACTGCTATTGAAGAATTTGATGGCGGTGCATTAATCCAGCAGGAGCCCGATGCATCATCGTTCCCCAGCGGCGGCATCCGTGCAACATTTGAAGCACGTGGATACACAGCGTGGGACCCTTCCTCTCCTGCTTTTATTATGGAAATTGGCAATGGTAAAACACTATGTATTCCCACTGTGTTTGTATCATACACCGGTGAATTACTCGATTACAAAGGACCTGTATTAAAAGCATTGGAAGCAGTAAGCAAAGCAGCACTGGATGTTTGCTATTACTTTGACAAAAATATTACCAAGGTTACACCTACACTTGGCTGGGAACAGGAATACTTTGTGATTGATGAAGCCATGTATAATGCAAGGCCAGATCTTGTTTTGAGCGGCCGTACTGTATTCGGTCATCAATCAGCAAAAGGTCAGCAGTTGGAAGATCATTACTTTGGTTCCATTCCTGAGCGTGTGTATGCATTTATGCGTGACTTTGAAAATGAATCATACAAACTTGGTATTCCATTACGCACACGCCACAACGAAGTAGCTCCTGCACAATTTGAGTGTGCCCCAATTTTTGAAGAAGTAGCTGTGGCTATTGATCATAACTCATTGTTGATGGATGTGATGGATCGTGTTGCACGCCGTCATAAACTTCGTGTATTGATGCACGAAAAACCATTTGCCGGTATTAATGGAAGTGGTAAACACAACAACTGGAGCATGGCTACTGATACCGGCATCAACTTATTGGCACCGGGTAAAACACCAAAGACCAACTTAATGTTCCTTACCTTCTTTACCAATGTGATCCGTGCGGTAGATCAGTATGCTGATATTCTGCGTGCTTCTATTGCAGGTGCAGGTAATGATCATCGTCTTGGTGCAAACGAAGCGCCTCCTGCTATTATTTCTGTTTTTGTTGGCAAGTATTTAACTGAAGTTTTGGATGCGGTTGAAAAACGTGTGACCACAAAATTTGATGAACAGGATGAAGCGATCCTGAAACTTGATCTGCATAAAAGTATTCCTGAGCTGATGCTCGACAATACAGATCGTAACCGGACATCGCCTTTTGCTTTTACAGGTAACAAGTTTGAGTTCCGTGCTGTTGGTTCAAGTGCCAACTGTTCCAATGCAATGACTGTGCTTAACACGATTATGGCACAAACGCTCACCACATTCAAAGAAGAAGTTGATGCATTGATAGAGAAAGGTGAGAAAAAAGAAATTGCCATTATGCATGTACTGCAACGTTATGTGAGCGAAAGCAAGAAGGTATTGTTTGAAGGCGATGGTTACAGTGAGGCATGGGAAAAAGAAGCAGCGAAACGTGGACTACCAAATGTAAAAACTACACCCTATGCCCTTGATGCAATGGTGACCCCAAAAGCGAAAGAGCTGTTTGAAAATACCGGCGTTTATACACATGCTGAACTGGAAGCACGCCATGAGATTGAGCTGGAGAAATACATTAAGCAGGTACAGATTGAAGGACGTGTAATGGGTGAGCTTTGCAGCAGTCATGTACTGCCTGCAGCTATTAAATACCAGAATGTACTCATCAGCAACATTAAAGGATTGAAAGAGATCGGGATAAACAAAGATGCGTATGCGAATCAACTGCAGATCCTTGAAAAAATATCGTTGCACATTAACAAGTGCAGCGACCTGGTAGAGCAAATGATCGAAGCTCGTAAGAAAGCAAATGTAATTGCAGACACGAGAGCGAAAGCCATTGCCTATTGCGATGATGTGAAAGGTAAATTTTTTGATGAAATTCGCTACCATGTAGACAAGCTGGAATTGCTGGTTGATGATGCGAGTTGGTATTTACCCAAGTACAGAGAGATGTTGTTCCTGCGTTAAGCAGAAAACGTCAACACATAAAAAATCCCGCCTCTCGGCGGGATTTTTCTTTTATTATTTCATCTTGAATGTTTCCAGAAACTTTGTTGTGAAATTTCCTTTGCGGAAGTTTTCATCAAGCATCAATTGCTGATGGAATGGAATAGTTGTCTTCACACCTTCAATCACATATTCACTCAATGCACGGCTCATGGTGTTGATGGCTTCCTCACGTGTGCGGGCAACCGCAATGATCTTTGCGATCATAGAATCGTAATACGGAGGAATTATATACCCTGCATACACATGCGAATCGATACGGATACCATGTCCACCAGGCTGGTGCAAAGTCGTGATCTTACCCGGTGAAGGACGAAAATCATTGTATGGATCTTCGGCATTAATGCGGCACTCAATGGCATGCATTTCCGGTTCATAATCCAATCCACTGATCTTTTCACCCATTGCAATCAGTATCTGCTCTTTAATTAAATCGAAGTTGGTTACTTCTTCTGTTACGCAATGCTCAACCTGGATACGTGTGTTCATTTCCATGAAGTAGAATTTGCGGTGCTTATCTACCAGGAATTCAATGGTACCCACACTTTCGTAACCAATAGCAGATGCCGCTTTCTTGGCCGCATCGCCCATTGCTTTACGCAATTCAGGCGTCATAAACGGTGAAGGCGATTCTTCTACCAGTTTTTGATGACGACGTTGAATAGAACAATCACGTTCACTTAAATGACAAACTGTTCCGTAACGATCGCCTGCAACCTGTATTTCAATATGGCGGGGTTCTTCTACAAACTTCTCCATATAAATACCATCATTCTTAAATGAAGCAGCCGCTTCATTCTTTGCCATATCATAGTTGCGTTCCAGTTCTTCTTCTGCCCAAACAACACGCATCCCTTTACCTCCACCACCAGCTGTTGCTTTTAAAATAATGGGATAACCAACTTCTTTTGCAATACGTTTGGCTTCTTCTAAACTTGGCAACAAACCTTCGCCGCCGGGAACAACAGGTACACCAGCTTTGATCATGGTTTCTTTTGCAGTCACCTTATCGCCCATCAAACGGATCTGCTCAGGTGTAGGACCAATAAACTTAATTCCGTTTTGTCCGCAGATCTCAGCAAACTTTGCATTCTCCGCTAAAAAACCATAGCCCGGATGAATAGCATCTGCATTGGTAATTTCAGCTGCAGCAATAATGTTCGGTACATTGAGGTACGATTCAGCACCTGCAGGCTTACCAATACATACGGCTTCATCTGCAAACTTTACGTGCAGGCTTTCACGATCAGCAGTTGAATAAACAGCAACCGTTTTAATGCCCATTTCACGACAGGTGCGGATGATACGCAAGGCAATCTCACCACGATTGGCAATCAATATCTTTTTAAACATGAGTTTAATTTGAAAATTTGAGAATTAGGTAATTTGAAAATGATGTACAACCGGAAAATTGAAAATGAGTTTTCCCATTTTCAAATTTTCAAATTGAATAATTTTCAAATTAGCTTGGATCTACCAAGAACAAAGGTTGATCGTACTCAACAGGCGATTGGTCTTCAACCAACACTTTTACGATCTTACCTTTTACTTCACTTTCAATTTCATTAAAGAGTTTCATGGCTTCGATAATGCACACTACTTTACCAGGAGTTACTTCGGTGCCCACTTCAACAAACAAAGGCTTATCTGGAGCTGGCTTGCGGTAAAAGGTACCAATCATTGGACTCTTAATGGTTACATATTTGCTGGTATCATCTGCTGCAGAAGGTGCAGATGGAGCGGCAGGTGCTGCTGCCGGTAAAGCTGCAGCTGGTGCCGGAGCAGGAGCAAAAGCCTGGGGAGCCTGTTGAAACTGGCCGGAGATGAGCGTTTGCTGAATGATTTCCTCTTTTTGTTTTATAGTAACCTTAAAGTCTTTTTCTTCGATGGTGAGTTCACTGAGGTTGGATTTGTTCACTAATTTGATGAGTTCCTGAATTTGTTTAAAATCCATGATCGTGAGGTTTAAAAGTTGATAAAATATCGGGCGGCTAAGTTAAGGGAATCGAATCCAGAAAACCGCATTTTTTTATGATTTTGGGCCAAAACAGCTCAAAATGACCAAAAAAGAGAGAAAAAACGACAAAAATTGAACAAAATCCGGCTGCGATAAAATTGCATGCACAACAGAACAAGGCTATTGAATAA
>NZ_CAMLGT010000236.1 GCF_946479605.1 uncultured Lacibacter sp. | reverse complement strand
CTTCCATCCAGCTCACCATTGCTGTTTGCTCATCAAGCATAACAAGATCAACACGGCCAATGGCTTTTCCTTCATCTACTTTTACAGGTTGATTGAACGTTGCACCTCCATCAGTTGAAAAAACAACTTTCACTTCGCTTTTGTTCTCTTTCATCGAAAACCAGGCAATCGCCAAATTATTTTCAACAGCATCAGCTTTTGGTCCGTTCACCGGACAACCTGCAATTTTCCATGCATCAGCAAAAATGGTTTTCGGTTGTGTCCATTCACCATTCACTAAACGTACAATCGACATATCCCTGATCTCTTCATCCGAACGATCCCTGTAAACAACAACGGGTCCGTTGGCTGTAACAGCAATGCTTGTCTGACAACAGTCACAAATACGACCATCGAGTTCCCATTCTTTTGTTTTCATTCCTGTTTTATCAAGCAATGCTCCACGCAGGGTCATTTCGCCATGATGTCCTTCGTGCCCGCTATGTTCACCTTCCATCGCCGTCTTTCTTCCATCGAGCCAGGATACCATAAACTGATCGTTGTAAGGAATGATGGAGACAAAACCGTGTTCTGCTTTCTTTCCATCATCATGCAAAACAGTTGCTTTGCTCCATGTTTCACCACGATCTGAGGAAGCCGTTACTTTCACATCGTACGTGAATTTTGCCGTATCACTTTTCTCTAAAAAATGAGCAAGCATGTTACCGTTGGCATCAGACGATACGACGGGATAATCGGCCCAATTAACAAACCAGTTATTGCCGGAGTTGATTACTACAGGTTTCGACCATTGCTCGTTTTGCATAGATGAAAAAAACAGTGTAGATGTTTTTCCTTTCTTTTCCACCCACGATAAATGCACAATCCCTTTTGAATCGGTAAAAAGATAAGGTTCGGCACAGGAGTCGGCGGCTGGAGATTGCATAGCTGTTACTTCGTTGGCAGCAGCTTTATTTTCTTTTTGCTGATTGTTACATGCAACCAATATTGCTGCAAGTAAAAGAGTGGTTATTTGTTTTCTCATGCGTTACCTACTGTTGTTGATGATGTTGATATTTTGTTTGGTATCCCACTTGCGATAGCCCATTTCATTGAATACACGTTTGCCTTTTGTGTTAAAGATAAAAGTGGTGGGAATGGTCATAATATCTAAAGTTTCAAAGTTTTCAACTTTTACATAGTGAAAAGGAAAAGGCATTCTTTCCTGAAATAATTTGATCTCGTCTGCTTCTTCGGTTGAAGCAAACAAAAAAACAACTTCATCCTTGTTTACTTTTTTCATGGCATTGGCAATCGAAGGCATTTCCTGTATGCAGGGTTTGCACCAGGTGGCCCAGAAATTCAGGAATACAGTTTTGCCTTCGTACTGCGACAGATCAATGGGCTTACCATCGAGTGATGAAAGTTTTACTTTATACAGATCGGTTTTGACTTGCGAGATTGTTGTTGTTTTGCTTTGCTGATCGTTCTTTGGTTTTTCTTTACAGCCCGCAATCGAAATAAAAAGGATAAGGATGGCCTTTTCTATAAATTTCATAGTTAATTATTTTACTTTTAACAGACTTGCATTAACTGCTACAACTACCGTACTTACACTCATCAAAACAGCACCTGCTGCAGGGCTCAGTAAGATACCTGCGTTGTACAATACACCTGCCGCCAGTGGCAAGGCTATAACATTGTAGCCGGTTGCCCAAATTAAATTCTGAATCATTTTACGATAGGTAGCTTTTCCGAATAAAATTAAACTTACAACGTCTTTGGGGTTACTATTAACCAATACAATGCCTGCTGTTTCAGCTGCAATATCGCTGCCACTGCCAACCGCAATACCAATATCGGCCTGCGCCAAGGCAGGTGCATCATTTACACCATCACCCGTCATTGCAACATACTCACCTTTACTTTGCAACTCTTTAATTTTTTCTAATTTCTGGTGTGGTAATACTTCGGCAAAGTAACTATCCATTCGCAGTGTGGTACTTACACTTGCGGCAACTTTTTTATTATCGCCTGTTAACAGGATTGATTTGATATTGTTTTCACTGAGCGTTTGAATTGCTTCGGCCGATTCGGGACGAATGGAATCGGACAAGGCAATGTAGCCGGCTAACTGATTTTCGATCATGACAAATACGACCGTTTCTGTTGAGTTGCTTGTAAAATTTTCAGGAAGCGCAATGTTGTTTTCGTGTAAATAGCCTGGGCTTACAACCAATACTTTCTTTCCGTCAACACGGGCTTCAATTCCTTTGCCTGTAATGGCTGTAACATTTTCAGCAGGAGGAATTGTACCCGATAGTTCTTTTGCCTTTTGCAGAATACCTGTTGCAATAGGGTGTTCTGATTGTTGCTCCAGTGCTGCTGCAAAAAGAATGAGCTGATTTTCACTGATACCTGTTTGAAGTGAAACAATAGTTGATACTGCAAATTTTCCTACGGTAAGGGTTCCTGTTTTATCAAATACAAGTGTGCTGATCTTTCTTGCATTTTCAAATGCTGTTCTGTTTTTGATCAGCAAGCCATGTTGTGCAGATAATGCCGTTGACTTAGCAACAACCAGGGGAACAGCCAGGCCTAATGCATGCGGACAACAGATAACAATTACGGTTACCATACGTTCAATAGCAAACGAAAGTTCCTTGCCCGATATAAACCAGAAAAGAAATGTTGCAATACCTGCAACAATGGCGATGATGGTGAGCCATCTTGCAGCTTTATCGGCCAGAACCTGTGTTTTAGATTTTGATTGCTGTGCATCCTGCACAAGTTTAATAACCTGTGACAGGTACGAATCTTTTGCGCCATGCGATACAGCAACTTTAACAGCCCTGTTTCCATTAATAGAGCCCGCAATTACTTTATCGCCTTTTAATTTTTGTACAGGCGTTGATTCGCCGGTGAGCATCGATTCGTTCAAATAACTCTCACCTTCGGTAATAATACCATCGGCTGCAACTTTCTCACCGGGCTTGATGAGTATGATATCATTTTCTTTCAGCGTTTCAGTTTTTACATCCATGATATGGTTACCATGAACAAGATGTGCATCATCGGGCATTAACTGCACCAGTAATTCAAGTTCTTTTGATGCACCGGCAATTGATTTCATTTCGATCCAGTGACCGAGCAGCATAATTAAAATCAATGTTGCCAGTTCCCAAAAGAAATCCATTCCTTTTAAACCAAACACAACGGCAACACTGTAGATGTAGGCAACAGCAATGGCAAAACCGATCAAAGTCATCATGCCCGGGTTTTTTGCTTTCACTTCCTGCAACCATCCTTTTAAAAAAGGCCAGCCTCCGTAAAAGAATATGATGGAAGAAAGAATTAGCAATACATATTCTGATCCGGCAAAATGAAAGGAAAGATTCAACCAGTGCTGAATCATTTCAGATAACAGCATAACAGGAATCGTCAATAGTAACACCACATAAAACCGCTTTTTAAAATCACTGATCATCATCGCATGATGATCGTGACCTGCATGACCCATTGGAGGGTTCTTTACTGAGTGATGTGAATGTTCATGCAAAGCCGATGCTTTTGCCTGTTCGTGTTGATGATGTGAATGGTCCATAAAAAATGTTTTAATGATTATGTCCGGCCATCGGATCAGCTCCTTTTTTAAACACATATTCACTGTGCAGCAGATAAGCTCCTGCAATAACGACTACATCACCTGCAGCAATACCACTTTTAATTTCTATACGATCGCCGCTTTCCAAACCTGTTTCCACCATTTTACTTTTAAACGAATTTGTACCGGTGCGTATCCACACTGTTGCGCCTTTGCCATCACGTATTACTGCATCAACAGGTAAGCTTAACGAACTGCGTTGCCTGCTTTTCAACACAACGTACGCAGGCATGCCCGGTTTTAAACGGTTGCCATTGTTAGGTACGGCTACACGAATCAAATTAATTCTTGTATCGGGATTGATTTCCGGGTTTACAAATTCGATCCTGCCGTTTATAGAAAGTCCATCCATATCGGGAAACTGCACTGTAGCTGTTCCGTTTACATCAATGGCTGCCAGTTGCGATGTGTACACCTGTGCTTCGGCCCATAAGCCCGAAAGATCGGCGAGTTTAACAATGGTGCCGCCATCCATTACATAATCGCCTTCACGAATATCAAGTGTGGTAATCGTACCTGCAGCCGGACTGTAAAATGTAGTTGTTGCTGTTGGCTTTTTTGTTTTTGCCAGTTCATTGATCTGTGCTTCACTCATACCCCACAACAGCAATTTGTTTTTTGCGCTCTGCAACAGTTGATCAAAATCAATAGCACTTTCTGTTGCAAATGTTCTCTTGCGTTCAAGCGCCAATACATATTCCTGTTTGGCATTGTTCAGTTCTTCACTGTACAGATCAAAGAGGGGAGCACCTTTGCTTACATGATCGCCGATGTTACGGTAGTACAAACGTTCAATACGTCCGCCCACTCGTGCACTTACCGAAGTTGTTTTATCCTGGTTGAAATTTAAACTGGCCGTTAATACCAGTTGATCGCCGATAGTTCCTGTTCTTATCGTATCGGTTTGAATATTGCCCAATTGAATCTGCTGTTCGCTGAGTTGTATTTCATCCTTATTACCACCATTGCTTTTCTTTACAGGAGTAAGATCCATTTTGCAGATAGGGCATTTGCCCGGCTTATGTTCAATCACCTGCGGATCCATCGAGCAGGTGTAGTACACATCGCTTTCTTCATGCACATGTGTTTTGCTTTTGCAGGAAGTGAATGCAAACAGGCAAAAGGCAATAAACAATATGCAACTGCTTGCTCGTATACCATGCTTTAAAGAATTATATATCATGTAAACTTATTTATCAATTATCCATTATTCATTTTCCTTCACCTTAATAAAACTCTCACTATCCATTAAATACTGAGCATTGGCAGCAACCGAATCAGTCAGCTGCAAACCACTTACTACCTGTATATGTGTTTTATGTAAGATGCCAGTATTGATCTTATGCGCTTTGAAACCATCTTTCACTTTTTGAAATACCACTTTATCAAGTCCTAATGAAAGCACTGCTTCTTTTGGCAGCCAATACGCATCTTTGGAATTTCCGAAGATGACAGCTCTTACCTGGCTGCCGATGGGTATTTTCAAACTGCTGTTATCAAAGTACACTCTTGCCGTAAGTGTTTTATTTTCTTTCCGGTAGAACGGTTCAATAAAGTCAATACTTGCCCTGAAGTCTTTATCGGGAGCTGTTTCGGGAACAATGCGTACAGCATTTCCTTTATGCAATAATGCACTATTATCGCCAAAGATGTTGAGTACAGCCCATGCTTTTGCAGGATTGTACACCACAAAAACAGTTTGGCCTTTGTTGACGTACATGCCTTCTTTCAGCAACAGTTCTTCGGTAAGCAGTGATACGTCTTTCATTTTTTCTGAACCATTGCTGCTCATACCTGTACCGGTTGATTCATGAATGTGTCCGCTGTAATTACTGTACACCGCAATTGTAAGCGATGCCTGTTTTGTTTGCAGCAGCTTTTGCAATTGTTCTTTACTCATACCGGCCAGCAACAGTTTTTCTTTTGCTGCTTCGATCATGCTTGCATTATCCGCATCATTTTTTAAAAGGAATAAAAGATTCTGTTGTGCAGTCAATAACTCCGGGCTGTAGATATCCATGATGCGTTGTCCCTTGCTGATCTTCTGGTAACGGTGACGCACATACAGTTTTTCAATGCGCCCACTTACCCTTGCTGCAATGGTACCCACAGCTCTTGTATCGTAGGCAATATTGCCCAAGGCTTCAATTTCTATTTCTTCGGCTCTTTTTTCAATGCTTGTTACGGGAACAGATGAGATTACAAACTCATTGGTGGGTTTAATGAGTGCATCAAGTTCTACTTCTTTTACAGCA
>NZ_CAMLGT010000235.1 GCF_946479605.1 uncultured Lacibacter sp. | reverse complement strand
GTTTTACGATCCCACACCACAGTTGTTTCCCGTTGATTGGTGATACCAATAGCATGGATCTGTTCCGTGGTTAATCCAGCTTTGGTAATAGCTTCAGCAGCTACGCCTAATTGTGTGCTCCATATTTCTTCAGGATCATGCTCTACCCAACCGGGCTGCGGAAAAATTTGTGTGAATTCTTTTTGTGCAACGGAAACAATATTTCCATCGTGTGCAAACACAATTGCACGGCTGCTGGTTGTT
This sequence comes from uncultured Lacibacter sp., assembly GCF_946479605.1. Next base: position 5,666 of record NZ_CAMLGT010000235.1, on the reverse strand, counting down.
CCCTGGTCTAAGGCAAGAATATATTTCGTCATACAGCAATAAATTAATCTACTTTAAAAACACTAACAAATCGTTGTTGCACGAACCCTTACATTTGAAGACTAAAGAAAGGCACATGCACTTGGTTGAAGTTAAAGATAAACAGTCAGCAAAAGAATTTTTACAGGTAGCTGTGGAACTATACAAGCATGATGCAAATTGGATTCGTCCGTTGGATAAGGATATTGAGCAGGTGTTTGATGAAAAGAAGAATAAAGCCTTTCGTCATGGTGAAGTGATCCGCTGGGTGTTGAAAAGTGACGATGGAAAATTAATTGGACGCATAGCCGCATTTGTTAACAAGCGATACAAATCAAAAGGCGATGATGTGCCGGTTGGCGGTGTTGGTTTTTTTGAATGTATCAATGATCAAACTGCTGCCAACTACTTATTTGATACAGCAAAGCAATGGTTGCAAAGCAAGGGTATGGAAGCCATGGATGGGCCTATCAACTTTGGTGAGCGTGACCGCTGGTGGGGTTTGCAGGTAGAAGGTTTTCAACAACCTCTGTATTGCATGAATTATAATCTTCCTTACTATCAACAGTTGTTTGAAAATTACGGCTTTCAATTATTTTTCAACCAGTATTGTTATTCGCTGAAAGTGAAAGATAAGCTGAGTGAAAAATTTTATGAGCGTCATGATCGCTTAGCGAAAGATCCTCACTACAAAGCTGTTCACATCAAAGTGAATCAACTTGAAAAGTTTGCAAAAGATTTTTGCACGGTTTATAATAAAGCATGGGCAGGTCACGCCGGTTTAAAACAGATGGAAGAAAAAACAGCCATTGCTATGTTCGATGCCATGAAACCGGTAATGGATGAACGAATCAGTTGGTTTACCTATTATAAAGATGAACCTGTTGCCATCTGGCTTAACCTTCCCGATCTTAATCAATGGTTCATGGAATTGAACGGTCGATTTGATCTCTGGAGCAAACTGAAGTTTCTTTGGATAAAAGCAACAAAGCGAAATAAAAAATTCACCGGTATCATCTTCGGCATTGTACCCGAACATCAGCACAAAGGTGTAGATGCGTTTATGATCATTGAAGCAGCAAAAATTATTCAGGCGCCAATGTTATACGATGATTATGAAATGCAATGGATCGGCGATTTTAATCCACGCATGATGAATGTGGCCGCAAGTCTTGGTACAAATATCAGCAGGAGGTTAATCACCTATCGCTACAATTTCGATCGCACAAAAACATTTCATCGCCACCCCATCCTGTAAAGCCCATCGGTATCAGGCTTACACATGCTTACTGTCACTGCCCTGTTGAAACAGAAGAAGTATTTTAGTACAAACTATTCATCAGATGAATAAAACTACAGCCAGTGTACAAACCGAAATTGATGCAGCTTATCTGTACAATCAGTTAGCAGCAGTGGAAGACAATGAAACCATTGCCTCTATTTATAAACAGATGGCGGCTATTGAACAAAGCCATGCCCATGGAATGGTTTTAAAGGCAAAAGAAAACGGTGAAGCGTTTGCCTTGCCCTCTCCATCCTGGCGTGCAAAAACTCTCAACCGTATTGGTAAACTATTCGGTTATGAATACGTGCTTGATTCATTGATGCAAACAGAAAAAGTGTTGGCATATAAACAATCAAGCGATAAAGCCAAACAAAATATTCCGCTCAGTGGTGCAGAAAATAATCATGTGAAAATTCTGAAGAATCTGATCGGTGCCGATTCGAAAATCAGCAGCGAAAAGTTAACGTCATTAGAAGGCAGAAGACATAAATCGGTTGGCGGAAATGCCTTGCGTGCTGCCGTGCTTGGTGCAAACGATGGACTTGTATCGAACATGAGTTTAGTGATGGGCGTGGCCGGTGCTACCAATGGTGAAACAGGTGTGTTACTGGCCGGTCTTGCAGGGTTGCTGGCCGGAGCGTTGTCTATGGCGCTGGGCGAATGGATTTCGGTAAAAAGTTCGCAGGAATTGTACGAGCGACAAATGGCTTTGGAAATGGAAGAGATTGAAAACAATCCGGAGACAGAGATGAAAGAACTGCAGTTGATTTATATGGCCAAAGGTATTCCTGCAGAACAGGCCGAACAAATGGCGAAGGAAGTAATCAGCAATCCTTCACATGCACATGAAGTGTTGATTAAAGAAGAGCTGGGCATTAATGCCGAAGAATTAAGAGGCAGTGCATGGACAGCCGCTATTGCTTCGTTTGTTTTGTTTGCGATTGGTGCTGTTATTCCTGTTGCGCCTTTCTTTTTTGGTACAGGCTTCACCTTTATTATCTGGAGCATTGGTTTAAGTGCCGTGGGTTTATTCCTCATTGGTGCAGCCATTACCTTGTTCACCGGCAAAAGCATCTGGACTTCGGGTTTCCGCCAGGTGCTGTTTGGCTTAGCTGCAGCAGCTATTACGTTTGGAATAGGCAAACTGATTGGGGTGAATATTGCGGGGTAGGTAAACCTTACAGGTCTAACTCGCTTTTTCACTAAATTGCAGCCGCAGTTATGGATAAATTCATTGTTTCGGCACGCAAGTACAGACCCCAGACTTTTGATACAGTTGTTGGGCAAAGTCACATTACTACAACATTAAAAAATGCCATCAGCCACAACCAGCTGGCGCATGCATTTTTGTTTTGCGGTCCACGTGGTGTAGGTAAAACAACCTGTGCCCGTATTCTGGCCAAAACCATCAACTGCGAAAACATTCAACCCAACGGTGAAGCATGTGATACTTGCGTAAGCTGCCGCACCTTCAACGAAGGCACATCGCTCAACATTCACGAGCTCGATGCGGCCAGTAACAACTCGGTAGATGATATCCGTTCATTAATTGAACAGGTACGTTTCGCTCCGCAGATGGGTCAATACAAAGTGTACATCATCGATGAGGTACACATGCTCAGCTCCAGCGCCTTCAACGCTTTTCTGAAAACACTGGAAGAACCGCCATCCTATGCCATTTTCATCTTGGCAACAACGGAAAAGCACAAGATTCTTCCAACCATTTTGAGTCGTTGCCAGATCTTCGATTTCAAACGCATTACCATTAATGATACAGTAGAACATCTGCAGGAAATTGTTGATAAAGAAGAACTGAAAGCAGAGAAACCCGCCCTGCAGGTAATTGCGCAAAAAAGCGAAGGCTGTATGCGTGATGCACTCAGCATCATGGATAAGATCGTGAGTTTTACCAATGGTGAATTAACGTACCAGAATACATTGGAGCATCTGAACATTTTAGATGCCGATTATTTTTTCAAGTTACTTGACGCTATGCAGCAACAGGACCTTGCAACAGGTATGTTGTTGTTTGATGATATTAACCGCAAAGGGTTTGAAGGCGATATGGTACTCAACGCCATGGCTGAGTTCTTCCGTAATTTATTAGTATGTAAAGATGAACGTGTAGCCAATTTGCTGGAAGTAGTGGAAAGTTTTAAAGACCGCTACATTGCTGCAGCAAAGAAAACATCGGCTTCTTATATCATCAGCGCACTAAATGTATTGAACGAAGCTGAGATCGGCTTCAAAGCTGCACGTAACAAACGCCTGCATGTAGAGCTTGCCATCATCAAGCTTACTTACCTGCAACAGGCGATTGATCTTTCTGATAAAAAAAAAGTAGTTGAGAAAGCAAAAGCTGTTCAGTTCCGTGCATTAAAGCCGGTTGAAATAAAGGAGCAGACTGAAGGTACAAGGAACAAGGTGCAGGAAACAAGTGGAGCCAAGCTGTTGGTGGAAGAACCGCAGCAGAAAATAGAAGGATCAAGGTACAAGGAACAAGAGCCAAAAACCAATGTCCAAACCCCATCCGTTTCAGTTCCAAAACCAAGTTCCCCGGGTTTAAAAGGAGGCTTATCAAAACTTCGTGAAAAGATCGCTGCAGAAAGCAACAATGCATCTAATCAGCAAAAAGATCTTGATCAGGAAAACTTAACTATTGCCTGGCAGGAATACATTCTTCAATTAAAAGCTGCAGGTAAACATTCGGTGGTTTCTACTTTTGAAATGATGGAATGCCGGATGAAATCGGTGCAGGATTTTGAAATAACGGTTTATGGCAATATCCAGTTTGGTTTTTTAAAACAGGAAAAAACAGCCTTGCTGCAGCATATGCAGACTTATTTCAAAAACTACAACCTCAACATTCATGTGCAGCTGATTGAAAACCCGGAAGATGATACACCGGTAGAACGTCCTTTATCTACAAAAGAACAGTTTATGTTGATGATTGAGAAATACCCGATAGTAAAAGATCTGAAGGACAGGTTGGGATTAGAATTGGATTATTAATTTCTTACCAGTGTCATATCATATCGCAAAGCAGATCTTATTTCCAGCCGTTTGCCGGAAATACTGTAACCAGAAGGCGTACACGGAAACAGGGATTGCAGATTACAAGACATCAACACGGTTAAAAAAGCGGTACCCAGTTCATTTTCGGCAACCTTTGTCATAGCAAAAGTTCCAAAGTTTACTTTACCTGTTTCCGGCAGCGTATAGGTTCCACTGTCAAGCGTATTCTTCAAGGTATTACCGGAAAAACTACCGTCTGCTTTAATATGTAATAAGATGAACCCATTGCTGCCAGCAGGGTAAGTAAGCGTTTGGCCTGTACTTTTATCTTTCACCTCCAGTAAACGCCAGGTTCCTGCCAGTTCAGGATTAGCCGATTCCTTACTACAGGCTATAGCCATCATAAGAATAGAAAAGAGGAGAAATGTCCGCATGATTTATGGTTTGTACGATAGTGACAATCCAAACTTTTATTTCGTTGCAACCCCTCAAATTTCAACCAAAAGGCCACCACCACAAACCTGATGAGTTCCAGCGTAAAACACCCAAAAAAAGCTAACGGTCATTGACCAGAAAGCACAGGCCGATATTTCCCCAAATTGCCTTAATTTCACGCCCTCATTACGACAAAAAACTGATTTTATGGCTGAAGTGATTCGTATGCCCTTGCTTAGCGATACCATGACCGAAGGAAAGATTGTGAAATGGAACAAGCAAGTGGGCGACAAAGTAAAAAGTGACGATGTGCTTGCTGATGTAGAAACCGATAAAGCGACCATGGAAGTGGTTGGTTATGCAGATGGCACTTTACTCTATATTGGTGTTCCCGAAGGAAAAGCAGCACAGATCAATGAAATTATCGCCATCGTTGGTAAAGAAGGCGAAGATTATAAAAGTTTATTGGGCGATGCGCCGACCGCAGCACCAGCTGCTGCTGCACCTACAGCTGAAACAGCCCCTGCTCCTGCAGCAACGGCTCCCGCTGCCGGTGGTGCCGATGCTGATACTTTAGCCAAGCAACTTGCGGTAACAGTGATCCGCATGCCGCTCCTGAGCGATACCATGACGGAAGGAAAAATTGTTGCCTGGAATAAAAAAGTGGGCGATAGTGTAAAAGCCGATGAAAGCCTGGCAGATGTGGAAACAGACAAAGCAACCATGGAAGTGGTTCCTTATGCTGACGGTACTATCTTATATACTGGTGTTGAAGCCGGTAATGCTGCCAAAGTAAACGATGTGATTGCTATTATCGGTAAAGCCGGTACAGACATTACTGCTTTGGTGAACGCCATTAAAAATCCCGGTGCTGCTGCTCCTGCAAGTGCGCCTGCGGCAAACACTCCGGCTC
>NZ_CAMLGT010000234.1 GCF_946479605.1 uncultured Lacibacter sp. | reverse complement strand
CGAAGAAAATTCTTAATTGCAAAAGCATTATTCTTAATCCCATAACCAAATTGGTCAAGAATATCCTGCACATCATAAATCTTTGCGTTATGTCCACCACCAGCTGTACTGCTTCGATACAAACGATACTGCTCAACCTGGTTCACTCCGTTTGCATCAGCATACAAACGGGAGTTGGAGATAATAATATAATCCCCTTGATTAGCAGGCAATGAATAATTGATAAAATTCCGTTGTGTTAAGGAAGGTATAGATCTTACAAGACCACTGTTCGGGTCTATATTTACCATAATAAGTCTTCGGTCTGTAGCGGAAGGAGGAAGCACAACTCTTACCTGCGATGGAGAAATAATACTGGCGGTTATACGAAGGCCGTTAGTAAGGTCGTACAAAACGGGTGCAGTACTGCCACCAAAATTAAAATTATCAATGACCAAATTATTCCCTGAAGCACTTGCAGGTAATGAAAACTCGAACGTTGGCTGACCTCCAAAGTTAAATTGTCTTGGGTAACTGAGTTCATACATACCTACAACAATTCGATCGGTTGTAAGAGCAGGAGCATCCAACACATTATTTCTAAACTCTACAGTTGCAGAATTGCTTGCAAGCAATGAAAGTGGTATATCATTTGCCGATTCATCTATAATAGAATTGAAAAAATTCATTTCCTTTTCAACCACCATTGTTCCGTTGATGTAAGCCTGAACTGTTCGTGTATTCAATGCCCGGCCAACAGCAGAAAATTTTAGCTTTGCATTAGGTCCAGATGGTGCAACAAACAAGTTTGCTTGCGTAGACACCAATGGGTTTGCAGCTCTGAATTCAGAACTTGTAAACCCTTCGCCTTTGTCGTACGCTGATGAATAAACAAGGCTGCCTACAACAGCCGCATAGCCAAGATTCAATGTGTTACGATAATATATAGCAGCTTTATGAATGAAATAAGGCTCCGCCGGTAATGGTGATGAAAGATCATTTGTAGTTTGCACCAAACGCTTATTTTCGCCGGCATTTGTATTTATTGTAAGAAAGTAAGATGCTGTGTCCGTAAACAAGCTCCACTGATCATTAATCTGGTAAGCAGGTTCTAAATACATTCTTCTTTCCCACTTTCCATCATTTACTTCACCCCAAAACTCAATAAATCCATTGGCAGGTATAGCACCACTGGCAACAGATGTATAAACAGGCACCTGTTTGCCATGACGCCACAATTGAAAATGCGCCGCATCTGCATTAGCGATGCCCATTGAGTTTAATTGCGACTGTGATATGCGGTAAACGCCAGTAGCACCTACTTTAAATTTAAAATAGGTTTTATTGAAGTCGATCCACTCATTCATGTATGATTGAGCGTTTGCTCCGGCAACTGCACAAAGCAATATGGTAATGGAAAGTAAAAAGCGTTTCATCACTTGCTATTTTTCTTTTGGTTGTTGGGTTTCGTAAGGTCGAGACGTAAAGAGACTATATGTGTATACAGTGGATTAGATTGGTTGGCAAGATTGGTAAAAGCATAGTCCACATAAAACGAACTGCCCAGCTTAAATCCTGCACCTGCGCCGGGTTGATAGATCCACACTTTCTTTTGATTCAGTGTATCACCATCAGCCAATGTCTTTTGAAAATTGAAAATTCCTCCACGCAGGAAGAACACATCTTTAATATTTAACTCAGCACCAATTCTCGGATCAGCATTGATCACTTCTGAACTGAGAAGTGTATTCCGTTGACCATCGAATGTTAGGTCAAGATTTACTTCTGCTTTTAATGAGAGATTCTTTTTAAACCTGAAATCATACGCACCGCCTACCACAAGCCGTGGTGCAGTTAACTCTGTTGATTTTACAGGAATTTCATTGTTCGTAAGAAACAACACTTCTTTTTCACGTTCAGTAAAACTAAACGACCAGGCATTGAATGTTGTAGTAATGTCACGTGCAGCTGCGCCAAACGACCAGTTCTTTCCTTTCATCTGAAAACCCACATCCAGGCCAAAACCCCAGGCTGTAGCAAAACTTCCAACTTTACGGTGGATCACTTTCGCATTCACACCCAAACTCATTGACTTGTTTTCTGTTTCCCTGATCTTTTGCGCCACGGATAATATCACCGCATAATCAGCAGAAGAAAAAGAACGAAGATTGGCATAGTTCACACTGCCATCCGGCTCAATCAAATAAAGTGTATTTGGGATATCATCAACAGCAAACCGAAGAAAAGAAAGTCCGACAGTGCGTTTGTTGTTTGCTACAGGAATGGCCAAGGCTCCAAAATCATATTTACCAATGCCGGCAAAATACTCAGCGTGCATCAATGAAAGTGATGGGTTGTTTTTTACTGCCGTTAATCCTGCAGGATTCCAATAACCAGCTGTGGCATCGCTTACAGAGGCTACTTGTGCGCCACCCATACCAAATGCACGGGAACCAGCACCAATGTTTAAAAATTCGTTGGAATAAATACGTATTTGCGTAAATGCGTTTACGCTAAACAACAGGGTTGCGGATAGGATCAGGGTGAGTCGGGTTATCATCCGGTCAGGTTTCAGATAAACAATTAGTTTCTTATTGAAGAGGCTTCCCTTTAAATGAAAGCTGCTCAGGCACTAACAAAAGTAAACATTATCCTGCCGAAAGCAAACTCTGTTTCAGGAAAGTCGCAGCATGGTGAAACGTTGATTTTCAATGTTTATTGCTTCAGATGCTGCAAAATGCTTTTCTCTGCCCTACTTTTGCCGAAAATCTATTAGAAATCATGCACTTGATTGAAGAGTTACGATGGAGGGGAATGATACAGGACATCATGCCCGGAACAGAAGAACAATTGAAAAAAGAGATGACCACGGCCTATATCGGCTTCGATCCTACTGCCGACAGCCTGCATATTGGCAGCCTTGTGCCGATCCTGTTACTCGTGCATTTTCAAAAAGCCGGGCATAAACCCATTGCCTTGGTAGGTGGTGCCACCGGTATGATTGGCGACCCAAGCGGTAAAAGCCAGGAAAGAAACCTGCTTGATGAAACAACACTGGAAAGAAACGTTTCAGGTATTAAAGCGCAGCTGGAAAAGTATCTCGACTTTGACCAAGCTAAGCCCAATGCAGCTGAAATGGCCAATAACTACGATTGGTTTAAAACGATTTCTTTCATCGATTTTCTTCGTGATACAGGAAAGCATATCACCATCAACTATATGATGGCTAAGGATAGTGTAAAAAAACGTATTGAAAGTGAAGTGGGTTTGAGCTACACCGAATTTGCATACCAGTTAATGCAGGGCTATGATTTTTACTGGTTATACGAAAACAAAAACTGCAAACTGCAAATGGGCGGAAGCGACCAGTGGGGTAACATCACCACCGGCACTGAGCTTATCCGCCGTAAAGTAAACGGTGAAGCATTTGCATTTACCTGCCCTTTGATAAAGAAAGCCGATGGTACCAAGTTTGGTAAAACTGAACAGGGAAATGTGTGGCTTGATTCTTCAAAAACAACAGCATACCAGTTTTACCAGTTTTGGTTAAATGCAAGTGATGCAGATGCAGAAGGATGGATCAAAATTTTTACTTTTCTTGAAAAAGAAGTGATTGATAGGTTGGCTGCTGCACACAATGCTGATCCGGGCAAACGTATTTTACAAAAGCGTTTAGCAGAAGAAGTAACAAAATTTGTGCATGGTGATGAGGCGTTGAAAGAAGCGCTTGAAACAACTGAAAAGATCTTTGCTAACCAAACTGCTCCTGCAGAAAGTTTAAGCATTGAAGATCTCGAAAGCATGAATGGCGTGATCAAGTTTGATTTTGCAGCAGACAAGATCAATACGGGTATTGATGTGGTTTCATTCTTAGCAGAAACAACCATTTTTCCAAGCAAAGGCGAAGCACGAAAAACGGTACAAGGTGGTGGCGTAAGCATCAACCGTAAAAAGGTAGAAAGCATTGACTCGAAAGTTGATGCATCATTACTGCTGCACGGCAAATATCTCCTTGTTCAAAAAGGGAAGAAAAACTTTTATCTCGTTAAAGCCATTTAATTTTTTTGAATGGCTTTCCATATTTCATCGGCGACCAATTGGTTGCCGATGGCATTTAAATGAACACGGTCAGTGGTTAAAATACCACGGTCTTTATTTTCTGTATTGTGCTTACTGTTGTATTCAAGAAATGCTTTGCGTAAGTCAACCAAGGGTAATCCGTTCTTTTGTGCAAGCCCACGAATGATCTTGCTGTATTCTGTTAAATCACCATCTTGTTGATTGCTTCCGTCAGTCTTCTCTCCTATTACCGCAGGTGTACACAAAATGATCTTTGCATTTTTTGCTTTGATCTTGTCGATCACTGCCTGGTAAAACTTTGCAAATTTATCAGCGTCTGTTCCTGTACCGGAAGATGCTTTGTGCCACACATCATTTACCCCAATGTATAACACTACTATGTTTGGATTTTTTGACAACACATCATCTTCCATACGCAGGTAGAGATCATAAATTTTATTACCGCCAATACCTGCACCAATAAAATCATAATTCGTTTTCCCCTGTGCAATTGCCATACTGTCGATACGTTTAATATAGCCGCCGGGATTTACACCCGCCTGCGTAATAGAATCGCCAAAGAATATGACTTTGATTTTCGACTGATGAGTAAACGCCATGAATGTAAAAGCTAACAAAACAAGCAAACCGATCTTTTTCATGTAAGAAGTATTATAAAATGTAATTGTAATTATTCAACATGTACCTGCTTTGGAATCAGTGCCCCTTCACTTGCTTCCATTATAAATTTACGTTCACTCACAATATACCCATTACCTTTTTCACAAAAATGAACTTTCAGGTTTTCGATACTGATAGGGTTACCATCGGGAATATCTGCAATATTGGAGTGCATCATTTCATGCCCGTCAATAATGATCACCAGCCCGCTGCCAATCGCTTCCATCTTATTCCCTTCAGTAATGAGCATACCTGTATCTTCGCCCAGCCCAATACCAATGCAGGCAGGGTTGCTTGCTATTGCCTGGGTTAATCTTACAAAACGTCCACGCTTTTCAAAATGGCTGTCAATGATCACATTGTCTATAAACCCTAAGCCGGTTGTCATTTTCACTTCACCTTTCAAATATGCACGTGCAGCATTGCCTTCATAGATCATGGTTTTACTCATTGCCATTGCACCGGCCGATGTACCTGCAATCACAAAACCACTTTCTTCCTGGTAACGTTTTTTCAGAATTGCTAAAAACTCCGTACCTCCATCGGTTACGCTTAAACGCATTTGATTGCCCCCTGAAAACATTACGGCGTTACAGGTTTTAATGCGTTCAAGATATTCGGGATTGGCAGTATCCTGCCTGTTGCGTATATGCAGCACACCAATATTGGTACAGCCTATTTTACCAAAGGCATTCATGTAGTTATCGCCCACTTCATAAGGAATGGTTGAAGCAGTAGTGATCACTTCTATGCGTGCATCAATACCACCAGCTTCTTCCACTACACGTTTCAGAATACCCAGCTCAAAAAAATTGCGGTTATTGCGGTTGATTTCACCTGCTTCAAGATCAGTTCCTTTGTCCTCTGCGCCACCAATGGCAATCAGCTTTCCTTTTGGATACAGCAATGGTTGAGATATTTGTTTCAAAACAAAATTAAGGGGAAATATTGCCCATTCTCTGCTCCTTTTATCAACAGCATCAGATAAATTTCAATATATTCGGAAACAACATCAACCTCATCACTTATGAAAGTTCTTGAAATAAAAATTCTCCGTGGACCAAATTACTGGAGCGTGCGTCGCACAAAACTTATTCAAATGAAGCTCGATCTTGAAGAGCTTGAGCAGCGCCCCACAAATACGATCGACGGTTTCAGGCAACGGCTGGAAGAATTATTTCCCAGCATGTACAGCCACCGCTGCAGCG
>NZ_CAMLGT010000233.1 GCF_946479605.1 uncultured Lacibacter sp. | reverse complement strand
TAGATATCATACGTTACTGTTTTTTCCTGCCATTCATTGGGGATGTTCACATGCAATTCATTTGTTGCAGGATTGGGGAATGTGCTTACCTGTAATCTGTTTTCCTCCGTTAACCGGATCATTCTTGTTTCGGAGTAAGTGATTTTGCCATTTACATCCACCATCTTCAAACGGTAGTAAATTGTTTTGTTCGTGCTGTTGTGCAGGTTGTCGTTATAGCGGTAATTGCTTTCAGCCGCAGTGGATTCTGGCGCCACAATCACCACGGCATCTGTATAGGTGCTGGCATCGTTGCTTTTTTCAATAATAAAGTGGCTGAAATTGTAATGATTGGTTGTTTTCCAGTTAAGCAAAGCATTGTCATCTTTCAGGTTAGCCCTGAAATCAAGTAAAGAAACCGGAGCCGATGGAGGTCTTATGCTGTCCGACTGTGAGAAACCTGCTGTAGCCCAAAGGAACAGGGCAAATACAGGTACAGCGGCTTTTTTTACTGTTGAGTAGAGGTACGGCATACTGTTAGTTTAATAGGGCTGATAAGTTTGGTACTTCTTCCAGGCTTTTGGCCAACTAAGTGTATCTCCTTATCGGATGTAAAATTGCACCGAGTTTTTATCATCTGCAATAGTAATACTACGGTTAGGTTATCGTTAATTTACGAGTTCGTAAATTTTACATCCCGAATTGCTTGAAAATCAATTGAACATTGGAATAATATTTTTTGAAAAAAGCCGGATCCGGGCAAGAAAAGCAGTCTGGCGACTTTAACAGCAAGCTGCAAATTGTCTTCTTTTGCCTGTTTTTGGTTATTGCTGCCGGGTATTTCTGTTGTGAAAAAAACAAGTGCTATGGTAAAAAGCACAATCAACTATTTGCAGGAGGCGGATAAATGAAAAAGCCTGTCGAAACAGGCTTTTTGTTGTACCACGTACGGGATTCGAACCCGTGATTCCTCCGTGAAAGGGAGGCGTCTTAACCCCTTGACCAACGCGGCGTTTATTTTTGGGAGTGCAAAGATAGGTTTGTGTATGTTTCCTCCCAAACAATTTTTAGAAAATTATTCAAAACAAGGATACAAATCAGGAAAATGAATCAAAGTCCTTCAATTGGCCTGTATTTTAATGATAAGAATTATCTCTTCAGGCAGTAAAAACTAACAGGGTTTAATTGTTTATCTCGTTAACTTCGCTCCGCATTTTTAACTACTAAACTTAATATTCATCATGAGCACAGTAAAAGTTGCGATTAATGGCTTCGGACGTATCGGCAGGCTTGTTTATCGCCAGATTTATAAAATGGAAGGTATTGATGTGGTGGCGATCAACGATCTTACTTCTCCAAAAGTATTGGGACACCTTTTAAAGTATGATACAGCACAAGGTCGTTTTGATGCTGAAGTAAAAAGCACTGATAATTCCATTATCGTTAACGGCGATGAAATTAAGATCTATGCACAGAAAGATCCGGCACAAATTCCATGGGGTTCACATGATGTGGACGTAGTACTGGAATGTACAGGTTTCTTTACCGATAAAGCAAAAGCAGAAGCACATCTTACTGCCGGTGCAAAAAAAGTGGTGATCAGCGCTCCTGCAACAGGCGATCTGAAAACAATTGTATTTAACGTAAACCACAATATTCTCGACGGTAGCGAATCTGTGATCAGTTGTGCAAGCTGTACAACCAACTGTCTTGCTCCAATGGCACAGGTACTGGAAGAGAAATTTGGTATTGTGAATGGTTTAATGACAACCATCCACGCTTATACTAACGATCAGAACACACAGGATGCTCCTCATCCAAAAGGTGATTTGCGTCGTGCACGTGCAGCAGCTCAAAACATTGTGCCTAACAGTACAGGTGCTGCAAAAGCAATTGGTCTTGTATTACCATCGCTGAAAGGTAAACTGGACGGTAGTGCTCAACGTGTACCAACCCTTACCGGTTCATTAACAGAAGTTACAGCGGTATTAGGTAAGAAAGTAAGTACTGAAGAAGTGAATGCAGCCATGAAAGCAGCAGCAAACGAAAGCTTCGGTTATACTGAAGATGAAATTGTGAGCAGCGATATCATTGGCATCAGCTACGGTTCTTTGTTTGATGCAACACAAACAAGAGTGCAAACTGTAGGCGATACACAATTGGTGCGTGTAGTAAGCTGGTACGATAACGAAATGAGCTATGTTAGCCAGCTCGTTCGTACACTTCACTTTTTTGCTAAACTCATCAAGTAATTAAACTTTGTGAATACAAAAACTGTAAAGGGATATTTCTTATGGAGTATCCCTTTTTTATTCCTTGCCTGTAATAACGGACCTTCTTCGGTTACCAATAAATTAACGCCTCCCGATCCGAAGAACAGTGAATGGTATGTGGATGAAGGAAAAGGCGAAACACATATTGGCAACAAACTGGACGTGTATGTGCTGCGGTTTTATCCCGAAGGAAATTATACGCTTTGTGCCGATTATTTATTTGAGCAAGGCAAATGGGCATTTGATGCACAAAAGAAATTGCTGGTATTTCATCCTGAAAATGGTGATTCAACTGTAAAGGAACGGTACCTGGCAGATAGTCAATTGCCCAATGGAAAAACGCAATTCAGCTTTTACAGTTCGTTCCCGGTTAACAAAGCAAACCCCGATGAACTCATAACAGTACAGGCTGTAACAAATGCATCAGCAAAAGATCCGTTCACAAAAGAGATGCATGCCTGGCGTAACAAACCTGTACAGGCCGAAACAGAAGCACAGATAAAACAACGTGTTGTGGCTTACCTGCAGTTTCTGCTGGCGTTTTACCAGCATGCAAAAGACAACAAACTGGAAAACCCGGGTGGCCGCTGGTATCCCAAGCCCATCATCTTTTTCAGCAACAAAGTGCGCATGGCTTATGAAGATGAGCTGGCTGATTGGTATGCTATCTTCCATTCAAAAGAAGAGGCTGTAAAAGCATACCAGTTGATCAGTGGCGCTTTGATGCGTGTAAAAATCGAAGGTGAAGAAGATCTTGAACGCAACGTTAACTGTCTTGAACAACTATTGGCATACATTGAAAAATAAACAGCTGCTGTTTTTCTTCAGCACACTGTAACTTCGTTTCACACTTAAAAAGAGACTAAATCATTGTTTTATGAGCAAATTTTCAAACTATAATTTCAGCGGGCAAAAAGCGCTGATCCGTGTGGACTTTAATGTGCCACTTGACAAACAAACACAGGCAATTACTGACGATACAAGAATGAAGGCGGCCATCCCCACCATCAAAAAAATATTGGCTGATGGTGGCAGCGTAATACTCATGAGCCATTTGGGAAGACCAAAAGAAGGCCCTGAAGAAAAATCATCTTTAAAACATCTCATTAGTCATCTTGCTGGATTACTTGGTGGTAACACACCCGTATTGTTTGCCAATGATTGCATTGGTGAGCAGGCTTACTTAACAGCAGGCATGATGAAGCCCGGTGAAGTATTGCTGCTGGAAAATCTTCGTTTTTATAAAGAAGAAGAAAAGGGTGATGCTGCTTTTGCAGAAAAACTCAGCAAACTGGGCGATGTATATGTAAATGATGCGTTTGGTACGGCACACCGTGCACATGCTTCAACAGCAGTGATCGCACAATTCTTTCCTGCAGAAAAAAGAATGTTTGGCTTGCTGATGGAAGGCGAAGTGGCAGCAGGTGAAAAGGTATTGCTGCAGGCAGAAAAACCATTTACTGCTATTATTGGTGGTGCAAAAGTGAGCGACAAGATCCTCATTCTTGAAAACCTGCTCGACCGTGCAACAGATATTATCATTGGCGGCGGCATGGCATACACATTTATGAAAGCAATGGGCGGTGTAATTGGCAATTCGCTTTGCGAAGAAGACCGTTTGGATACAGCCAAAGCTATTCTTGAGAAAGCTGAAGCGAAAGGAGTAAACATCCACCTGCCAAGCGATTCTGTAATTGCCGACAAATTTGCGGCTGATGCCAATACATCAACATCGCCCAGCAACCATATTCCTGACGGATGGATGGGGCTTGATATAGGTGTGAATGCATGTGAGCAGTTTAAAAATGTATTACTCCATTCAAGAACAATTTTGTGGAACGGCCCGATGGGGGTGTTTGAAATGGAGAAATTTCAACATGGTACAAAAACAATTGCACAGGCAGTTGCTGATGCTACCGGCAAAGGAGCGTTTTCATTAGTAGGTGGCGGCGATAGCGTGGCAGCGGTGAACGATTTTGGTTTTGCCGACAAAGTGAGTTATATCTCTACCGGCGGTGGTGCTATGCTTGAGTTCTTTGAAGGAAAACAATTGCCCGGCATTGCTGCGGTGAAAGAATAAATTCAATCAGCGGAATAAGTTACGTCAGGGTGTCAGCTTTTACAGCTCGGCACCCTTTGTGTTATGTAAAATTCATCTTGACAAGTAAAATGTTTCGATTAAATTTAGTATCCGTTGCTGTGTGCGTATAAAATTTCAATTACACTTGTAACAAATAAAGGAAACATCACACTCATCATTAAATAAAAACAAACAAATATGAAACCCGGACGCATCATTACCATTGTTGTAGCTGTAGTGTTAGCTTTTATCCTCTTCAGAGGTTGCAGCGGTTATAATGGGCTGGTAAAGCAGGATGAAGTAGTAAAAGAAAAGTGGAATAACGTACAGAGCGATTATCAACGCCGTGCTGATCTTATTCCAAACCTTGTGAATACAGTAAAAGGAGAGGCAAATTTTGAACAGCAGACGTTGATCAATGTAATTGAAGCCCGTTCAAAAGCAACAAGTGTAAAAGTTGACCCTGCAAATATTACTCCTGAAAAGTTAGCAGAGTTTCAGCAGGCACAAAGTGGTGTAAGCAGTGCATTGAGCCGTTTACTGGCAGTGGTAGAGAATTATCCCAACCTCAAAGCCAATGAAGGTTTCCGCAACCTGCAGACACAGTTAGAAGGAACAGAGAACCGGATTAAAGTTGCACGCAACGATTTCAACACCGCAGTGAAGGATTATAACACACAGGTACGTTCATTCCCGATGAATTTGCTTGCAGGTATGTTTGGCTTTAAACCAAAAGAAGGTTTTTCAGCAGAACCCGGCAGCGACAAAGCCCCTGAAGTAAAATTCTGATAACACGTTTCATGAGTATCTTTTCATTTTTTACCAAACGGCAGGATTGGTTTACAGCATCTGAGCATGCAGCGATCATCGAAGCAATACGTGCATCGGAAAAACGTACATCCGGTGAAATACGGGTGTTTGTGGAAAGCCGTTGCAGTTATGTTGATCCGGTTGACCGTGCAGTGGAAGTATTCTTTGGATTGAAAATGGAGCAAACAGAAGACCGTAATGCAGTGTTGCTGTACATTGCCATGAAAGATCATCAACTGGCTGTGTTTGGCGATAAAGGTATCCATGAAAAAGTGGGAACAGAATTCTGGAACAAAGAAGTAAGCCAGATGCTTTCTTCTTTCAGCAGGGAAAATTATGCAGAAGGAATTGTAAAGATTATTACCGATATAGGCGACGCATTGGTAACACATTTCCCATACGAAAACGAAGACAGGAACGAACTGCCCGATGATATTGTGTTCGGGCGCTAAGAAACAATGAAGTCATTACAATTAATCATACTTTCTTTTTTATTCCTTGTGCTGGGTGCTGCCACCTATGCACAGGGAATTGAGAAATACATTCCGCCAGCGCCTAATCCGGCCCGCCTGGTGAATGATTACCTGAAAAAACTTACACCCGAACAGCAGGAAGCACTGGAGCGTAAACTGGTGGCTTATGATGATAGTACCAGCAACCAGATTGCCATTGTAACCATTGGCGATATTGGTGATTACGACATCAGTGATTTTGCGGTTGCCCTTGGCCGTAAGTGGGGTGTAGGTGGTAAAGAGTTCAACATACCCCTCGGTTCTGGAGCGTCGCAAACAGGAGGCCTCCAGGTTCCGCGACTTCG
>NZ_CAMLGT010000232.1 GCF_946479605.1 uncultured Lacibacter sp. | reverse complement strand
GGCTTACCTCCAACGGAATCAAAGGTTTTTCGTCCCATAATAACAGGCAATGCCCAGGTGGTATTTTTGAAAAACTTCAAATCAGTTGGCAAATGCCACAGCAATTGATTATCTCTGCCGATGGCGTTGTTGGATGATGCAGCTACGATTAAGCTTATGATCATAAATGAAAAATAAAAAATGAATAATGATAAATGAAAAACACCCAACTTACTGCTTCTTTCTTCGTTCGTCATTTCTTTGAGCAGTTTCAATACTCTTCAGAAAGATTGCCATCAACTCATTACTTTCAGTAAATGCTTTTTCTACTTTCTCATCTATAACAACAGGTTTGCGCCTGATGATTTTAAGATTGATTCTTGACTCCTTGATTTCCTTCAAACACAATTTCATCTTATGCAAAAAATCGGCTCTTGATTCTGCCGCCTGTGCTTCGCCATAAATTAAAGCTGGAGCTGTTCCGCTTTTCGACAACTGATATTCGAGATTTTGTCCTGCTTTGGTAGCAGGAAGAAGTTCGCAAACATCCAGACACATACATGCAAAATCTACAAGGCGATCTTCCAGATCGAATTTGTTACTGTTTTCCATATGCGGTGTTTTTGGTTGAGCATTGATTCCACAGTTTGCATTACTTCTTCATTTCTCATTCCATCTTTTTCATTCTTCATTTTCACTACACCGCTACCGGCGCTTTAATTGCTCCATGACTCTGGTAATTCTCCAGCGTAAAATCTTCAAACTTGAATTGGAAAATATCTTTCACTTCAGGATTCAGCTTCATGGTTGGCAATGGAAACGGGTTGCGGCTTAACTGCAACTTCACCTGCTCCATGTGATTGCTGTAAATATGCACATCACCAAACGTATGCACAAAATCGCCGGGCTGCAGATCGCATACCTGTGCAATCATCAGCGTTAACAAGGCATACGATGCAATATTGAACGGTACACCCAAAAACACATCGGCACTGCGTTGGTATAACTGACAACTGAGTTTGCCATCAGCCACATAGAATTGAAAAATAGTATGACAAGGCATCAACGCCATCTTTGGCAGATCGGCCACATTCCATGCACTGATGATGAGACGACGACTGTCAGGATTTTTTTTGATCTGGTTGATGATATCTGTCACCTGGTCAATTACCACACCGTTTGCTCCTTCCCAGCTACGCCACTGCTTGCCATACACTGGACCAAGCTCACCGTTTTCATCGGCCCATTCATCCCAAATACTTACACCGTTTTCTTTGAGGTAAGCGATGTTGGTTTCGCCTTTAAGAAACCATAGCAATTCGTGAATGATGCTGCGCAAGTGTACTTTTTTCGTTGTTACCAACGGAAAACCTTCGCTGAGGTTGAAACGCATCTGGTAACCGAACACACTTTTTGTACCCGTACCGGTACGATCGGTTTTTTCGGTTCCGTTATCCAATATATGCTGTAGTAAAGCGTGGTATTGTTGCATGGCTGCAAGGTAACTAAAAGGCACAAGTTACAAGGCACAGGCAAAGTGCCCTGTGGATTGATTGTGTACAGACAATATCGAAGGAAATTACTTTACACCCCTTCTGGCCAATTCCTTTTTAATCAGCAGCAGTTCTCTTCCCGTTTGTCCGCTAACCGAACTGTTTTCCTGTGCACGGCGCATGAGGTAAGGCACCACATCTTCAATGGGGCCAAACGGCAGATACTTACTTACCGAATAGCCTTCTTTGGCAAGGTTGAACGTAATATGATCGCTCATGCCGTACAGTTGGCTGAAATGCACATGCGGATGATTATGCGGCAAGCCTTTGCTGTGCAGCAGTTCGGCTGCAAGCTGATTGCTGTATTCGTTATGTGATGCTACAATAACAGCAATACGATCTACATGCGCAATGCAAAACTCTACTGCACGGTTGTAATCGCTGTCGCAGGTTTCTTTATCAGGCTGTATTGGTGAAGGATAGCCCATATCCGCTGCACGCTTGCGTTCTTTTTCCATGTACGCACCACGTACGATTTTTATACCGAGGATAAAGTTGCGTTGCTCGGCAGCTTCGTAACAATCGCACAAAAACTGGTAGCGATCATGGCGGTAAAGCTGGGCCGTATTGTATAATACAGCGTTGGTTTTGTTATACTGATCCATCATGAGCATGGTTAATGCATCAACAGGATCCTGAATCCAGGTTTCTTCCGCATCAATCAACACACCCACTTTTTTTGCAGCAGCAGCAGAACAAATTTTTTCCATACGGTTACACACCCGTTGCCACTCAGCTTTTTCATCAGCATTCAATTGCTCCAAAGCTGCTTCATAGCGACGAACCAAAGACCCCGTTGCTTTGTGCATCAGCTCATCCATTTTTTCCAGCAAGGCAAACCGTGCAATGCCCGTTACCTTTACACTCATAAACGGAATATTGGCCTGTGTAGCAGCATAGTTGATTACCTTGATAAACTGATCACAGGAATGATCTTTTTCTTCCTCACCATAATCGCCGCCTTCTACACCATAATCAAGAATTACCTGTACATGAAACTCTTCCAGCTTATCGGCCACTTTTGCTGTTTGTTCCAGTGTTTCACCACCCACAAACTGTTCAAATAAAGTTGAGCGGATTAGACCTTTTACCGGCAAACCGGCTTTAATAGCCCAAGGAGTAAGACGGGTACCAATATCTACCAGCCATTGATAGCCCATAGAAGAAAAAAGGAAATGAGCTTTTTTTAACTGCGTATCATTTTTATAGGCAAAGGCATTAGCGGTATTCTCGAAAGATACCTTCGAATTGTTCTGCATGCTTTTTACGATTTGAGGTGGCAAATATAGCAGAAAAAGAACCGGCTATTCCTGCTTTTGCACCAGTAATAACATGACATTCCTCACAAAACCGGGCTCAGCCATCCATTCTTTTTGCTGCTCATTTTGTTTTACAGCTATATTCAACTTCAGCCTTCGTTTTACAACCGATTCACTCACCACAATAATAGAAGTAAATCCGGGTTCAACATACTGCAACCGTATGCGCAAAGCCTGTCTGCCAAGACCAACACGTTCCTTTACAGGGTTTCCGTTGATCAATACAGTAACAGAGTCGTGAACATCTTTATCAACAGAGCTGATGTCAATTATAAGTTCAGTACTGTCGGCCGGCAGTTCTGCAATGGTTTCATTCAATCGCTCATCAACAGGCAATACCATATTGCTTTGTTCAATATTTTCATAGGTTTCTTTGATATAGCTGCTGATCTCATCCTTTGCTGTTTCAGAAATAGCGTCTTCCGTTTTTTTGGCTGAAAAAGAATCCCATCTTTCTTCTGCCCACACCCAGTTGCCGGAAATTGTTGTTGTGGTATCCGGCTTGCCGGTAAACAATTCCAGGTAATGAAAATAATTACAATCACCTTGGGTCATAGACACAGCCCTGCGCAGATTTTTGCGGATAAGCTTTGTCTGCTTTCCTGCAACCAAGCCTGTTACAAGATAATCGCAACCATACACAACGTTTTTATCAAAGCCCCTGATTGAAACAACGCCAATCACTTCCCCTCCATTATTCATTAATTCAAGACGCACATTCATTTTAGCTTTCTTACTCCGGTTCAGAAAAAAACTTCCCTCCCATACACCTGAAAGATTTTGGGATGAAGCAGCAACTGTTGTAAGAAGAAAAGTGATCCATAAAAAAATCCGTAACTGCATATAATGAATATACAATTACGGACCGACAATAAACGAATAACCTGAATAATCTTCTGTTAATCCAAACCGAAAATTCCTTTGTTCAATATCTGAAGTGTTTGCGTTTTGTAAGAACCGGGCACCAGCAAGGTTACATTATGCGGACTGCCTCCATAACTTACCATGCGCACAGGAATATCTGCAATACTTTCAAACAACTTCGACAGGATATGTTCTGTTTTACCAATTTCGTTTCCTACAATGCTTACTATTGCCTGGTCTTTATCGATTTCAATTGAACCGAATGGCTCCAGCTCACGGATAATATCATCTAGCGATGCGCTGCTGTCGATGGTAAGTGATACCGCCACTTCAGAAGTAGTGATCATATCAATTGAAGTGCGGTATTTTTCAAACACTTCAAATACTTTGCGTAAGAAACCATACGCCAGCAACATGCGGCTGCTTTTGATCTTGATAGCAGTAATGCCATCTTTTGCGGCAACTGCTTTTACACCCACGCTGCCTGCTTCTTCCGTGATCAATGTACCTTTTGCATCGGGCTGCATGGTGTTTAACAACTTCACCGGAATTTTATAATGCTGTGCAGGCCAGATAGAAGCCGGGTGCAGAATTTTTGCACCGAAATAAGCCAACTCAGCAGCCTCATCAAAACTCAGCTGTTCAATGGCCACGGTTTTCTTTACAATGCGTGGATCGTTGTTGTGCATACCATCAATATCTGTCCATATTTCACACACACTTGCATTGATAGCAGCAGCAATGAGTGAAGCAGAATAATCGCTGCCGCCACGTTTCAGGTTGTCCACTTCGCCTTTTGCATTGCGGCTGATGTAACCCTGTGTGATGAATATTTTTTTGCCTGCATTTTGTTTGATGAGTTGGCTCAGCTTTACTTTAATGCTGCCGATCTGCGGTTCTTCATAAGCATCAATACTCATAAAGTCGAGGGCCGGTAACAGCATGTGATCAATTCCTTTTTCTTCAAGATAGCAGCTGAACATTTTTGTGCTCATCAACTCACCCTGCGCCAGAATATCTTTGTTCAACGCATCGTTGAACGATATTTTTAAGATGATGTTTAGAAATTCAAAATGCTCGGCAATGATTGCACGGCATTTTGTTTGCGCTTCTTCTGTTACAAGTAAATTGCCGATAAAAGCCTGGTAATGCGCATCCAGCTTATCAATCACCTGTTTGGCTGCTGCACGATCGCCATTTGCAAGTGCATTACCGATCTCCACCAACGAATTGGTGGTTCCGCTGAGTGCACTCAACACCACAATCTTTTCTTCTGAGTCACGAGTAATCAGGGTTGCTACATCGTGCATTCTTTCAGGCTTACCTACCGAGGTACCGCCAAACTTCATCACTTTCATTACCGTAGTTTTTATCTGTTTTAGTTATGTCTTAACCTGTTTACTATTTCACCCACTACACATTTTCTTACACGACTATTCCGACGAATTTCTTCATCATCCCCCCAACCGTCTTATTAAAGTTGAAATGATCTTTAACAGCCGAAATGTCTTAACCCCTGGTTCAATGTGCAAGCAACTGAAACGCCCGTCTGCACGGGGTTGCGAAATTAAAGAGAGAGATTGAATTTCTGCCCAACTTTTACCAAATCTTCCGCAACCGTTCCCAATAAGGGAATACCTTCCTGCATTCGTTGTGCTTCAAACAAACGTTCGGGATCACCAGGTATGAGCACCTGGTCGTAGCCTTCAATTGTTTTTGCACTGCGGAAACGTTGTATCCAATGATCCATATCCTTTTTAAAATCTTCGGCCTTGCGGAATGCATCAATACGCATGGCACCAAGAAAATGTCCTATCCCTTTACCGGGCTGGTTTTCCGGCATGGGCACATACGCCGGAAAAGGCGGTACCCACGGACCATAGTTTGCACCGCTGAGTACTGCCGAAAAAATATCAACAATACTGCCGAGTGCATAGCCTTTATGGCTGCCGTGTTCTTTATCGCTGCCGAGAGGCAGCAATGCTCCTTTATTTTTCAGCGCATGAGCATCGGTCGTGCTGTTGCCTTCTGCATCCTGTATCCAGCCCACCGGTGCTTCCAGGTTTTTACGTTGCAGTATTTCGAGCTTGCCATTTGCAGCCGTTGTGGTTGCCATATCGGCCACAAAAGGAGGCTCTTCACCTGCAGGTACAGCCACAGCTATGGGGTTTGTGCCCAGCATACGTTCTGTAGAAAATGTTGGAGCTACCAATGCAGAAGCATTGGTCATAGCCATACCGATCATTTCATGTTGCAAAGCCATCATGGCATGATAA
>NZ_CAMLGT010000231.1 GCF_946479605.1 uncultured Lacibacter sp. | reverse complement strand
CAATCGTATTTGTGTGTAGGGTTAGATACAGATCTTACCAAGATTCCAAAACACTTGCAGGCACATCCTGATGCGATGTTTGAATTTAATAAAGCGATTATTGATGCTACCTTGCCACATTGCGTTAGCTACAAGATCAACACTGCGTTTTACGAAGCAATGGGTTTGAAAGGCTGGGAGGCAATGGAACGTACCGTAAATTATATACCTGATACGCATTTTAAAATTGCCGATGCCAAGCGTGGTGATATTGGCAACACTTCAACCCAATATGCCCGGGCATTTTTTGAAGCCATGAATTTTGATGCGGTTACTGTTGCGCCATACATGGGTGAAGACAGTGTGCGTCCTTTTTTGGAGTACGAAGGCAAGTGGGCCATTGTACTTGGATTGACTTCTAATAAAGGTGCCAGTGATTTTGAATTAAAACAACTGGTGAGCGATAATGGTGAAGCACATTTGCGTGCAGAGTTTTTGTATGAACGTGTGTTGCGTTCAGTTGCAAAATGGGGCACACCTGATAACTTAATGTTTGTTGTGGGTGCAACACAACCCGAAGAGTTTTTAAATATCCGTAGTATTATTCCCGATCATTTTCTGTTGGTGCCGGGCGTTGGTGCACAAGGCGGCAGCTTGAAAGATATTTCAGAGAAGGCGATGAATGATGATTGCGGACTTCTTGTTAATGCAAGCCGTGCAGTCATCTATGCATCGGGTAAAGAGGATTTTGCAACTGAAGCAAAAGCCATTGCAGAGCAGTACCAGTTTGAGATGAAGAGTTATCTCGGCTGATTTATTTCTTGTTAAAATAGCTTTCATTACCGGCAGTTGATTTGCAAATAGGATTTCCGTTGTTATCTTGTTTGCAAATACAACATATGAAATACATTCTTCCTTTGCTGCTGTTGATTTTTGTTAACCATGCATTTGCTCAATCTGCTGAAACTATTTTAAAAGAGGCATCTGCAAAAGCAAAAGCAGAGAACAAAAAAGTGATTGTTCTTTTTCATGCAAGCTGGTGCGGATGGTGTAAGAAGATGGATATTTCAATGAATGATCCCGTTTGTAAAAAGTACTTCGACGACAATTTTATTACCGTTCATCTTACAGTAGATGAGTCTGAAGGGAAGAAACATCTTGAAACACCAGGAGCTGACCTTATTAAGAAAAAATACAAAGGTGAAACAGCCGGTCTTCCTTTTTGGCTTATACTTAATGCCGATCAACAATTACTTGCAGACAGTTATATGCGAAAGCCCGGTGTATCGAAGGACGAAGCCGGTGAGAATATCGGTTGCCCTGCCAGCGAAGAAGAAGTGGCTGCGTTTATTATAATACTTCAGCAAACAACAAATCTTAAAAAAGAAGAATTGTCCATCATTGCCGAACGCTTCAGAAAAAATCAATCCTGAGTTACTTCGTTAGTTGTAACATACGGTCGGCGACAAGTTTTGCCCAGCGTGCATAATCTTTTGCAGATGGATGCAAACCATCTGCAGCAACCAATGTTCTGTCATTTGCCGCTTCTCTTGTAAACGGCGTAATGTTGATGTAATGCACCTTGTATTTCTTTGCAATGGTTTCATTGATGGCGTTAAATGCATCAATCTCTTTAGCAATTTTAGTTCTGTTCCGGTCTTTGGCAAAAGGAGTAACGCCCCAATCGGGGATGCTCAACACAATTACATGATTCGCCTTTTCTCCGGCATAGCCAATTGCCTGTTGTAATAATTCTTCAAATTGCTGTGCGTATTCTTTTTCACTGCGGCCACGGTATTGATTGTTTACACCAATCAGCAGTGTAACAAAATCAAACGGTACTGCCAATCTTGTACGGCTGAGTTGTTCCTGCAGTTCATCGGTTGTCCATCCTGTTTTGGCAACAATTCCCGGTTCGTCGATGTTGATCTTTTCTTTTCGTAATAACTCCACAACCTGGTGCGGAAAGTTTTTGTTTTCAGGAACACTTTCGCCAATGGTATAACTATCGCCAAGGGCGAGATAAGTATATTTTTTTTGTGTATCGTTGGTAGACATTTTACTGCTGTTGCATGAAATTGTGAAGACTAAAAATAAAATAACAGAATAAACAAGTTGCATATTGAAGAGTATAAGATTGTAAAATAGTGACGGACATTATTTCCAAAGCCCGTTTTAGTTTGCAGGAATACCTGTTTTAAAACTGCCGCTGCCCATGGTCCACCATGGACGAATATCGTAGGTTAAACGACCCGCAGCAACTGCAGGATCTGTTTTTACCAACGCTTCAATCTCTTCTTTTGTTTTACAACCCGGAGCCGATGCATCGAAAATGAATAAACCAACCCAATCACCTCCGTCGCCAAATGGTCCGGCTACTTTCAATTTGCCTTCTTTATGCAGGCGAGCCATATTGCTCATGTGGCCTTCCTGTATTTTAGCAGCTGTTGCAGAATCCTGTGTGCGGTTAGTACCTTTCAGCAGCATCACAAACCAGTAAGGTTGAATTTTTTCTTTTGGTTGCTCATTGGTTTGTTGTGCATAAGCAACGCTGCCGGTAAACAACAAAACGAACAGCAAGAAATGTTTCATACAAGCGTATTATGTGCCGAAAAAGTACAACTTTTTTGTGTGCTTGCCCGCACGTACATTTGTTAACTTTTAAAACGAATGATGTTGCTATGTCAGTAAAACAAGATCTCTTCCAGAGCCCCGATTATTTTTTAGTGGATGAACTGTTGACCGATGAACATAAAATGATTCGTGATGCAGTACGTACGTATGTGAAAAAAGAAATTTCTCCCATCATTGAAGACTATGCACAAAAGGCAGAGTTTCCACAGCAGATTGTACAACAAATGGGCGAGCTGGGGTGCTTTGGTCCAACTGTTCCTGTTGAATATGGCGGTGGTGGTTTGGATTATATCAGCTATGGGTTGATGATGCAGGAACTGGAACGTGGCGATAGTGGTGTGCGTTCAACTGCAAGTGTGCAGGGGAGTCTCGTGATGTATCCCATTTATGCTTATGGTAACGAAGAGCAACGCAAAAAATATTTGCCCAAGCTTGCAAGCGGTGAGTGGTTGGGCTGTTTTGGATTAACAGAGCCCAATCATGGCAGTGACCCCAGTAGTATGCTCACGAATATTAAAGATGCAGGTGATCATGTGCTATTGAATGGTGCAAAAATGTGGATCAGCAACGCTCCTTTTTCACAAGTGGCAGTTGTATGGGCAAAAGATGAAGAAGGAATTGTGCGTGGTGTAATTGTTGAACGTGGTATGGAAGGATTTTCTACACCAACTACACATGGCAAATGGAGTTTGCGTGCAAGTGCAACCGGAGAGTTAGTGTTCGATAATGTAAAAGTGCCGAAAGAAAATATTCTACCGAATGTGCAGGGATTAAAAGGTCCGCTTGGTTGTTTAACCAAAGCACGTTACGGAATTGCATGGGGTGTGTTAGGCGCTGCCATGGATTGTTACGATACAGCATTGCGTTACAGCAAACAACGTATTCAATTTGGAAAACCTATTGGCGCATTTCAACTGCAACAAAAAAAGTTGGCAGAAATGATTACCGAAATTACAAAAGCACAATTACTCAACTGGCGTTTAGGTGTATTGATGAGTGAAGGTAGAGCAACACCGCAACAGGTAAGTATGGCCAAGCGTAACAGCTGCGAAATTGCAACCAATATTTGTAGGGATGCACGGCAGATGCTGGGAGGCATGGGTATTACAGGTGAATATTCCATTATGCGGCATATGATGAATTTGGAAAGTGTTATCACTTATGAAGGCACACATGATGTGCATCTGCTTATAACAGGTATGGATGTAACAGGTTTCAATGCCTTTAAATAATTGTCAATTTTGACAGGTAGAAAGGATATTTCCCTGAGATATCCTTTTTTTATTTTATTTTCCTATCCAAGCAGTTGATTTATAGCAAAAATAAAATTTTTCCGAGGCAACCATTTAATTATGGCATTCATCTTGTTTGTGTCTCGCTGGATTGCTATGCCCGCCCATATCCTTTGCGGACTAACTGTAATTA
Organism: uncultured Lacibacter sp.; assembly: GCF_946479605.1. The sequence goes on along the minus strand of NZ_CAMLGT010000231.1, from coordinate 2,040 downwards.
ATCCCGATTTCTAATCAAGTAAAAAGGTATTTGTATGGTAACTGTAATTATCCCTGTTTTGAATGAAGCGGAAACAATTGAGAGCGTTGTAAAATTTGCATGGTCTAATGAGAATGTTACTGAAGTAATTGTTGTTGATGATAAGTCTTTTGATGATACCGTAAATATTGCTTCAGCTGCAGGGGCAAAAGTTATTACCAGTACAAAGTTGGGTAAAGGAATGTCAATGAAAGATGGAATGCTTTGCGCAACAAATGATATTCTTGTTTTTCTGGATGGTGATATTAATCCATATCCTCCTAATACGGTTCGTGATCTTACCGATCCCATCATCAATAACACACATGATTTTGTAAAAGCTACATTCGGACGGAATGCAGGAAGAGTAACGGAGCTTGTAGCAAAACCTCTGCTGAATATTTTATTTCCTGATCTTTCTGAATTTGAACAACCTCTGAGTGGAATGATTGCAGGGCGCAAACAGTTTTTTGAGAAGATCGATTTTTATGATGATTATGGTGTGGACATCGGTATCCTCATTGATATGTACCTGATGAATGCACGCATTACAGAAATAAACATCGGTTACATTGATAATAAAAGCAAACCATGGCAGGCGCTTGGTAAAATGAGTAAGGAGGTATCTCGTGCCATTATACAAAAAGCCATGCAGCAGAATAAGCCTAATGCAACATTGGAAGAGCTTCAATCATTTTCAGAGATACGTGACCAGATGGAGTTTGCTATCCGTGAAAGTTTGAAGGGGTTAGATAAGATCGCCATTTTTGATATGGACGGCACAATACTTCGTGGAAGATTTATTGACACCTGTGCAAAGCTATACAGTTTTCAAAAGGAGTTGCTTGATATACGGGCAAGTGGTGCAGATCCTGCAAGCACAACAAAAAATATTGCCAAGCTGCTCAAAGGACTTAATCTGTCGCAGATACTTGCCGTGGCCGACAGTATTCCGTTGGTGTATGATGTAAAGGATGTAGTAAAGGAATTGAAAAACCGGGGTTATGTAGTGGGGATCATCAGCGATAGTTATGATGTAGTCACCAATCATATCAAAACAAAGATCGGTGCCGATTTTTCATTGGCCAATGAACTGGAGTTTTCAAAAAGTGTGGCAACAGGTGAAGTAAAACTTCCTTCTTTCTTCTTTAATCACAGCGAATCTATCTGCAAGCATACCATGTGCAAAACAAATGCAGTGCAGCATATTCTGAAGCATTACAACATCGACATCAACAATGCTATTGCTATTGGCGATAGTGAAAACGATCTGTGCATGGTGAAGCATGTGGGCGTGGGTGTTTCTTTCTGTTCATCAAACGAATTATTGAATTATCTTGCCGACAGGCAGATCGTCAAACCTTCTTTTGAAGAAATATTGGAATTTGCCTGATGAACATGTCGCTAAGGACAATTATCCGAAATATCAACAGGTATCGTGCTGCACGTATCAGCCACAGAAATTTTCTGTTCATTGCAAGTATCATTACAGGAGTAGTAATGGGGCTTGTTGCAGTGGCGCTTAAAAAATCTGTGCATGCTATTCAGCATTGGTTACAGGAAGGTTTTTTTGGTTACGACTGGCAATTTCTTTTTTATCTGCTTCCATTAATAGGCATACTTATTACAGTGTTTTATGTACAGCGAGTACATAAAGGTTCGTTAGGAAAAGGGATCAGTGGCATTATACAATCTGTTTCACGACGCAATGGAAATGTGTCGGCAGATAATACGTATAGCCACATGGTGAGTAGCGCTGTAACTGTTGGCTTTGGAGGTTCAGTAGGTTTGGAGGCGCCAATTGTTATTACAGGTTCAGCAGTTGGTTCAAATATTGCCAGGATATTTTTGTTAGGACAGAAAGAACGTATTCTTTTACTTGCATGTGGTGCTGCTGCAGGTATTGCAGCTGTTTTCAACACGCCTGTTGCCGGAGTGTTATTTGCAATGGAAGTGTTATTGGCAGAATTTTCTATTCCCACATTTATACCTGTATTAATTGCTTCTGCAAGTGGTGCGGTT
>NZ_CAMLGT010000230.1 GCF_946479605.1 uncultured Lacibacter sp. | reverse complement strand
GAAAGAAATATGTATCCGTTAGTTGATGAGTTGGGACAGCCCGAAGTACGAGTTGCCGGTTTACGAATTAATCCGGCTAACTTTTCGCAAAGCCGTCAGAATTACATCAACAATTTTACGCTGAAGAATATTGCTTCGGGTAAGGAGTACAAGATCAACGGACTTCCCGCAAACATGCTGGCCAATGCAGTTTCGTGGAGCCCCAACGAAAAGAAGTTTGCTTTTACGAACAGCACAGGTTCGAATGTTGATCTGTATGTGGTGGATATTGCAACACAAAAAGCAACGAAAATAAACAAGACGGCTTTGAATGTTGTGTTAGGAAGCGCTTTCAGTTGGTTAGATGACAATGCACTCTTGTATAAAACCATCATCAAGCCTGCATCGGCAATGCCTAAGCGCCCGATTACACCCAAGGGCCCAACCGTTCAGGAGAGTTACGGCAGTGCAGCGCCACGCCCCACTTACCAGGATATGATCAAATCACCTTACGATGAAGCGTTGTTCGAATTTTTTACAACAGCACAATTGGTGAAAAATGTGAATGGTGCTGAAACAAAGATCAATCAGCCCGCTATTTATTCATCTGTAAGTTCTTCTCCCGATAAAAAATATTGGTTGGTGCGTACTATCCACAAACCGTTTTCTTATGTAGTGCCTGCATTTGGTTTTAATTCAACTGTTGCGGTGCATGATGCAACCGGTAAGTTCATAAAAGAAATTGCTAAGCTTCCTTCATCTGAAACAGCGCCTGCAGGAAACGATAATGTGGCTGATGTTCCCCGCAGTATTGAATGGCGTGACGATGAGGCAGCAACAATTGTTTGGGCAAAGCCGCTTGATGGGGGCTTGATCAAAAACACAGCAGAATACCGTGATGCAGTGTATGCATTGCCTGCGCCGTTTACTGCACAACCAAAAGAATTGTTTAAAACAAAAATGCGTTACGGTGGTACCACATGGGGCAACAGTAGCTTTGCATTGGTACAGGAAGTATTGCGCAGCAAAGCACAAACAAAACTCAGCAGGTTAAACCCTTCAACCGGTGAAATGGAAGTGTTGCAGGAGCGTAGTGCAAACGATGCATATAACAATCCTGGTTTTCCTGTGTCAGAAAAAAACAGTTTCGGTCGTGATGTGGTGATTCCGCATGATGGAAAACTTTTGATGAATAATACAACTGGAGCTTCTACAAAAGGCGATCTGCCTTTCATTGCTTACTTCGATCTTGCAACAAAGAAGAACGAAATTATCTGGCGTTGTAAAGAAGATGAATACGAAATGGTGACAGATATCATTGATCGTAATAGTCTTACTGTTATTACAAGAAGAGAAACACAAACCGAAGTACCGAACTTTTACATGAAAACGTTGAAAGGTTTTGTACCGGGCGGTGGAAAGAAAGTAACCAATTTCAAAAATCCTTATCCACAACTGGAAGGAATCTCTGTTCAGAAAACTTCCTATAAACGTGCAGATGGCGTAGACTTAACAGGCAACCTGTATTTGCCCAAAGGATATGATGTAAAGAAAGATGGTCCGTTACCGGTGCTGATGTGGGCTTATCCACGTGAGTTTACCAATGCACGTGATGCGGCGCAGGTGCGTGGTTCGAAAAATATGTTTACACGCATCAGTTGGGGCAGCCCGATCTTTTGGGTAACACAAGGTTATGCTGTATTGGATAATGCAGAAATGCCGATTGTTGCAACCAGTGCAGATAAAAAACCGAATGATGATTTTATTGAGCAGTTGAAATTGAATGCACGTGCTGCCATTGATAAATTAGCAGAGATGGGTGTGGGCGACAGCACACGTGTGGGCGTTGGCGGACATAGCTATGGTGCGTTTATGACGGCGCATTTACTATCGCACACCAATTGGTTTAAAGCCGGTATTGCACGCAGCGGTGCGTATAACCGCACACTTACACCGTTCAGTTTCCAGAACGAAGACCGTACGTACTGGCAGGCGCCGCAATTGTATTTTGATATGAGTCCGTTCAGCTATGCACATAAATTAAAAACACCAATACTGTTGGTACATGGCGATACAGACGATAACACCGGAACATATCCTATCCAGAGTGAGCGTATGTTCCAGGCGTTGAAAGGAAATGGTGGCAATGTGCGTTATGTAAGCTTACCATACGAAGCCCACGGTTACCGTGGCAAAGAAAACATACTGCATTTGTTGTGGGAAGAGCATATGTGGCTGGAGAAATATGTGAAGGGGAAGAAGTGATGAATGATGAGTAATGAATGATGAGTCGGGCACGAACGAAAGTTTGTGCCCGATTTTTTAGTCGCTGAAATTATTCGCACCGCTGGTCTTTCAGGCAGAAAACAGCGACCTTAATTTGTATTTATCTGTAGATGGTTGTAATATTGACCATCAGCAAAAGCTACTGCTGCTATGTTGATAAATCATGTCTGACAAAAAATGGAAAACCAAAAACCTTCTTCAAATAGGCGGAAATTTATAGTCAACACTGCAAAGGTTGTTGGTGTTGGAGCTATAGGATACATTTATTATAGTGGTCGTAACAACCAGGTAACGGAGGTAGAGCCTCCTCCAATGAACAGGCATGTTTTTCTTACCAAGCCTTATTTGCATTCGATCCATCAAAATGAAATGAGCATACGTTGGATCACAAACAAACCAAGTTATAGTTGGGTTGAGTATGGCGAGCAAGGTAACCTTGATAAGAAAGCATTTCCTGTTACCGATGGGTTGGTAAATGCTTACAACCGCATTCATGAAATTACATTAGAGGAATTACAGGCAGATAAGCAATATCATTATCGTGTAGCATCAAAAGAAATACTCAAATTCGAATTTGAAGACACGATTACTTACGGTGAGATTATTTACAGTGATGTGTATGAATTTAATACTGCACCCAAGCAGGCAGAAGAGGTAAGTTGGCTTGTTTTAAACGATATACATGATACGCCTGATTCTTTTTTGCCTTTACTTCAATTAAATAAAAGCGATGCTTTTGATTTTGTGTATCTGAACGGCGATATGTTTAACTTTCAATCAGGTGAAGAACAGATTATTGAGCATTTGATAAAACCATGTACTGACATTTTTGCAACGGAAAAGCCGCTTTTATACATGAGAGGCAATCATGAAATGAGAGGCAATTTTGCACACAAGTTGAAAGATTATTTTACGCATTCTAAAAATCAATTCTTTCATTGCCAGCTTGGCCCTGTTTTATTAATTGCTTTAGATACCGGTGAAGAAGAGATAAATACAGGTTTCGATAAATCTGATCTTTATAGAGAGCAACAAGCAAAATGGCTCGAAGAAATTATGCAATCAGGAATGTATAAAAATGCAAAGTATAGGGTAGTCATGATGCATATTCCTCCCTTTTATTCGTTTGACAATAAGGGGTCAAGACATTGCAAGCAAATTTTTTCGCCGCTGTTTGATCAATACAAAATAGACTTAGTAATTGCAGGTCACACACATACCTACGGTGTTCATCCGCCCGTAAAAGAGCAACATAATTATCCCATTGTCATTGGAGGCGGACCGAAACCGGGCACCCGTACTTTAATTAAGGTGAAAGCAAACCAACAGAGCCTCAAACTTCAAATGTTGAAAGATGATGGAAGTATTGCAGGAGAATATGAAATAAAATCGCCCCGCTAAGCCGACTTCTCATTTTATCTTATATCAACCGGGCATGAACGAAAGTTTGTGCCCGGTTGTTTTTTCGCCGCAAACGTTTTCAGTGATAAAAATCAGTGGCAGAACAGCAAAAACTTCACCGCTGTCAGTTGTGGCTGTTGTTTAATAAAGTTGCAAACAACTACCTTTACGCCCGACTCTTAACAACTATTGATTATGAAACAAACGATTGGCTGCATTGCAGCATTGCTGTTCCTGTGTGTGTACACGTTTGCACAGGAGCTTCGCTCTCCCAACGGAAATTTAATTTTGCAGTTTAATGTAACAAGTACAGGTGCGCCACAGTATCAGTTGGCGTACAAAAACAAAGCAGTCATTAAGCCCAGTACGCTTGGTCTCGAATTAAAGAACGACAAAAAATCGCTGCTCAACGATTTTGCCATTGCATCCACACAAACCGCTACGTTTGATGAAACATGGCAACCAGTGTGGGGGGAGGTAAGTAATATCCGCAATAACTACAATGAGCTTGCTGTGACCTTGCAACAAAAAGAAACGAATCGTCAGTTGCTTATCCGTTTTCGATTGTTCAATGATGGATTAGGATTCCGGTATGAATTTTTGCCGAATAATAATTTCAATTACTTCATTATAAAAGAAGAGCATAGCCAGTTTGCCATGACAGGCAATCATATCGCCTGGTGGATTGCCGGTGATTATGATACACAGGAATACGATTACACCCGTTCACGTTTATCGGAAATACGTGGATTGATGAAAGGTGCTATTTCAGAAAATGCATCACAAACGCCTTTTTCACCTACAGGTGTACAAACAGCGTTGATGATGAAAAGTGATGATGGATTGTACATCAATCTGCACGAAGCAGCACTCATCAATTATTCCTTAATGAACCTGAATCTTGATGATAAGAATTTGGTATTTCAATCCTGGCTCACACCTGATGCAATTGGAGCTAAAGGATATATACAAACGCCTTCAACATCTCCATGGCGTACAGTGATTGTAAGTGATGATGCAAGGGATATTCTGGCATCAAAGATCACTTACAATTTAAATGAACCAAGTAAGATCAAAGAAACATCGTGGATCAAACCAGTGAAGTATGTTGGTGTTTGGTGGGAAATGATCACGGGAAAAAGTGCATGGTCTTACACCAACGATTTTCCTTCAGTACAATTAGGCGTAAGCGATTTCAGTAAAGCAAAACCGCATGGTAAACATGGGGCAACTACAACACACGTAAAAGAATTAATTGATTTTGCTGCGCAACATGGTTTTGATGGTGTGCTGGTAGAAGGCTGGAATGTTGGCTGGGAAGATTGGTTTGGTCAGTCGAAAGATTATGTGTTTGATTTTGTAACGCCTTATCCTGATTTTGATGTGGAAGGCATTCGTGAATATGCAAAGTCAAAAGGTGTGAAGATGATCATGCATCATGAAACATCTTCATCGGTTCGTAATTACGAGCGCCATATGGATACGGCTTATAAATTCATGAAAGCAAATGGATACGATGCGGTGAAGAGTGGTTACGTTGGAAACATTTTACCAAGAGGTGAGCATCATTACAGTCAGTGGATCGTTAATCATTATCAGTATGCCATTGAAAAAGCAGCACAATACCAGATCATGGTGAATGCACATGAAGCGGTAAGACCAACAGGTATTGCACGCACCTGGCCCAACTTAATTGGTAATGAATCTGCACGTGGTACCGAGTTCCAGGCGTTTGGTGGCAGCAAACCAAATCATGTGGCGGTGTTGCCGTTCACCCGGTTAATTGGCGGACCAATGGATTATACGCCGGGTGTGTTTGAAATGGATATCAGCAAACTCAATCCTGAAAATAATTCACATGTAAACAGTACGCTTACAAATCAATTGGCGTTGTATGTTACCATGTATAGCCCTTTGCAAATGGCTGCTGATCTTCCTGAGAATTATATGCGTTTTGCAGATGCATTTCAATTCATAAAAGATGTGGCAGTTGATTGGCAGGACAGCAAATATCTTGAAGCAGAGCCAGGCGCTTACTTAACAGTCGCTCGAAAAGCAAAGAACACAGGCAAATGGTTTGTGGGCAGTGTAGGAGGAGAGGAAGCCCGTACATCAACCATTGCATTTGATTTTTTAGACAACGGCAAACAATACATTGCAACTGTGTATGCCGATGCGCCTGATGCGCATTATAAAACAAAACCACAGGCTTACACGATTAAGAAAATGGTTGTAACGAATAAAACACAGTTAAAACAATTTGTGGCAGCAGGTGGTGGTTATGCCATCAGCTTTGAAGAGGCAACACCGGAGATGATAAAAGCGTTGAAGAAGAAGAAATAGTTTATGGTTTCTGGTTTTTATTTGATCCGGCGTGAACGTTTTGTTTGCGCCGGATTTTTCTATTCAATTGGTCGGTACGGCTGCAAGCCGTTAGATCGTTTAAGTTATACTGCTGTTGATCAGGTAAC
>NZ_CAMLGT010000229.1 GCF_946479605.1 uncultured Lacibacter sp. | reverse complement strand
TATAACCCACTAACAATCTTAACTTTTTTTTGGGTTTCTTTTAATTAATATCTTTTTTTTTTTTTTTTTTGGGGGGGGCCCCCCCCCCCCCCCCGCAACTTTTTTATTGAACCTTAGTTTCAGCCGAAAATATTTTTTATCATTGCCCATCATGAATCTTCGTTCTGTTTTGTCGAATGAAAAAACAACCATGCAGCTTGCTGCCGTTGCTTTCTTTATCCTGTTACTCATTGCCCGCTTTGCATCCAGTACTACTTCTGATGAAGGCGACAGTGTAATGCATTATCTTTTTGCAAAGTATGCCTTCAAACATCCCGAACATTTTTTTCATCAATGGGCCAAGCCGGTTTATGTATTGGTGATGGCGCCGTTTGCACAACTTGGTTTTAAAGCCGTACAGATCGTAAATATTGCAATTACTGCACTTAATTTTTATTTGCTGTACAGATTGGCAGTTAAACTGTTTATTCCAAAAGCGTGGATGGCTTCGCTGATCTACGCAAGTATTCCATTGGCGATTCTTATTTCCATGTCCGGCTTAACAGAACCATTGTTTGCCTGCGTATTGTTACTGTCGATGTTATTACTTGCAGGTAAAAAGTATTATGCAGGATTGATCCTTTTATCGTTTTTACCTTTTGTACGTTCCGAAGGGTTGGTTGTATGTTGTGTGTTTCTGATGTACCTCTTTGTCATTGAAAAATATGAATTGATTCCGTTGCTTGCTGTTGGTCATGTTGTGTATGGTATTGCCGGTTCATTTGTGCATGGCGATGTGCTGTGGGTGTTCACCAAACTTTCGTATGCAACATTAACCAGTGCGTACGGTAGCGGCAGATGGGGACATTTCTTTAACGTAATGCCGGAGATAACCGGTCGGGTTATTCAATATCTTTTATGGACAGGTGTTTTCTTTGGATTCATCTTGTTTGTTCGTTACCTCCGCAAAAAACTGGCAGCGCATGAAATAAATGAACTATGGCTCGTATTTGCAGTGTTTGCTTCGGTATTTATTGGGCATACGATCTTTTGGGCATTGGGTATTTTTAATTCAATGGGGTTGATCAGACCCTTTGCAGGTGTGGCACCATTCATTGCCATCATTGCATTACGTGGTATACAATACATCACTTCACCTTTACAACAATGGGCCGCTTCAAAATACTTTCAATTTGCTTTACTGGCAGCTGTGATCATTTTTCCTTACACCGGAAATTTTTATGCTTACAAATGGGAGCGTGACTGGACCTTAAAAGCCGATCAGCGTGCTCAACTCAGAATGGTTGATTTCATTAAGCAACAATACCCCAATTACAAACAGTATACATTCTATCATGTGTTGCCCTGGGTAAGTGTACAGTTGAAACAGGATTGGTTCGATCCGAAACAACATATTCATCTCAATGATGCATTCCGTTTAAATCAATTTAAAACAGGCGATCTGTTGATATGGGATGATTGGTTTGCAGTGGTAGAAGGTAATGCTACACTGGAAGCAATTGAGAAAGACATTCGTTTTGAAAAGATCCGAACAGAAGAAGAGAAGGACCATTGGGGAGGAATACGCAAAACAGTGTTGTTCCGGTACAATTATCCACGTTAAGATTTGTAAGGATTGCCAACCTTCAAAAGGTTGGCAATCCTTACTTGTTTTATTCATCCAGCAAATCAGGTCTTCTTTCTTTTGTACGTTGCAACGCCTGTTCATGCCGCCACTCTTCAATTTTTTTTAAGTCGCCGCTTAAAAGAATATCCGGGATTTTCCAGCCATTGTAATCAGCCGGGCGTGTGTACACCGGCGGAGCCAGCAACTGATCCTGGAATGAATCTGTAAGTGCGGATGTTTCATCATTCAGCACACCGGGAATGATACGGCCGATGGCATCTACCAAAACCGCTGCAGCTAATTCTCCTCCACTCAATACATAATCGCCAATAGAAATTTCCATGGTTACATAATGCTGGCGAATGCGCTCATCAATGCCTTTGTAATGGCCGCAGATGAGTAGTAAATTTTCTTTGAGCGAAAGACGGTTGGCGGTTTGCTGTTTAAGTGTTACACCATCGGGTGTGAGGTAGATGATTTCGTCAAACTTTTTTTCCTGCTGTAATTCGTTGATGGCTTTCTCCAATGGTTCGCACATCATTACCATGCCTGCACCACCGCCATATTGGTAATCATCTACCTGACCGTATTCATTCACAGCCCACTTGCGCAGATGATGAACAGTAACAGTCAATAATCCTTTCTCCTTCGCCCGTTTCATAATGGAATGGTTCAACGGGCTATCGAGCAACTCAGGAACAATGGAAATAATGTGAATGTGCATGGGAGCAAAGATAAGTACGAGGTACGAAGTTAGAAGTATGAAAGTCATTGGCTGTTTAAAGTCCTGACGGTGGTCAGCAATACCCCTGATAACTGAAGTTTAACTGTTCAGTTTCATGTTAGATATTTATAGTTCTGCTTAATTAACAATTTCTTTTTGTGATCCAGAATTACTTTTAATTAAACACAACCTATGCGACATTTTTACTTCATCCTGTGTGTGGCAACCATAATTTCGTCTTGTGCTCCTTTCTATAGCGGGCAATATCTTACTTCACAGCAAAACTCACTTTCTTCCATCCCTCTTAAACCTCATAACCATGAAGTAGATGTGTTCTTCGGCCAGGAAAAGCCTGTGAAGCCTTACTATAAAGTGAAACTGGTAGAAGTGCAGGATTTGCCTGAGCAGAGTGCAGGTGCTATGCTTTCAAAACTGAGAGAAAAGGCGAAGCAGGAAGGCATTGATGCTTTATTGATAAATGATGTTAACGGGCAAACGGTTACCACTACATTGCCTGCAACGAATAGTGTGCAGACTTTTCAGAAACTGGTAGGCGTTGGTCTTAAGTACAAAGAGAATATTGACTATATGTCTGAAATTCTGAAAGAACAAGTTGTTCATATTTGGCCGGATGAGAATCCTGCTCCCAAGATATTTACAATGAGTTACGATTTTAATGGAAAGAACCTGTCGTTGAAAGACAGCTTTACCCGCAGGTTTTTTTTCAATGAAATTTACTTATTCGAAGACCATGCAAGTGTATATGCGCCACAGGATGATTGGGAATTTCGAATGGATACACTGAATAATACCTTTACCAAGCGTGTTCTTATGAATGGATTGCCGGTATTGCAAAGTGATTTTAAATTAACCGGGCATGAGCGGACCAAAGCAATTGTCAGGATGAAAAAAGACAATTATTATGATCTCGAAAAATATGAACTGGAGAGAGTATATAATGCTGCAGGAATAATGGTCAAAAAAATATTCCGGAAGAAAAAGCAGGGAGACTTATGGATTGAGGAAACACTTTACCGCTTAAATGGCATGCCGGATAAAATTACACGCTTTAAAATTGCAGGAGGTAAACAAGTATTGTACTTCGAAATTCAGAACAGCTATTATAGCAACGACGATTTACCTGCAACGGATAATTAATCTTCCATAAAATCATCCAGGTCTCTGCGTTCTTTCTTGGTTGGTCGTCCAACCTTGCTCAAACGTTTACCAGTATGGAAAGAGGAAGCTAAATATTGGATGCGTTCCAGTTCTTCAGCAGGAGTGATATCAATGTAATACTTTATCGCCTCGCTGTACTGCACACGGTTGTGTAATATGCCGGTTACTTTAATGCGCCAGCGTTTCGCTTCCGTTTTTACTTCATATTCATCACCCACACTCACCAGCTTCGATGCTTTGCAGCTGTCGCCATTGTATTTCACTTTGCCGCTTTCGCAGGCAGCTGCCGCCTGGCTGCGTGTTTTAAACAGCCGGATAGCCCATAGATATTTATCGATGCGGAGTTTTTCTTTCGCTTCCATAACTGCTGCAATTTACAATTTGTGTTTTAACTATATTCGAATACTCAACTCAACATTATGAAGAAATATTTTCTTGGATTTTGTTTTTTGTTCTTTGGATTTTTAGCAGAGGCGCAGTTTAAGGCCGATAAAATAAAATGGACGGCCGATAACAATGGTCTTTATGAAAACGATAACAACGCTATTGTAAGTACCAATTTTAAAACCGGTGCACAAAAAGTAATTGTGCCTGCCGATGCATTGAAAGCAGCTAAAGTCATCATCAAAGATTTCACCATCAGTACCAATGAACAGCAGGTGCTCATCTTCACCAACACTGCACGTGTGTGGCGTTATAACACCCGTGGCGATTATTGGCTGTACGATGTGGCTGCCGGTAAACTACAACAGGTCGGCAAAGACAAACCTGCACAATCATTGCTGTATGCAAAACTTTCGCCCGATGGAAAGAAAGTAGCGTATGTGCATGCTAACAATATTTATGTGGAAGATGTAGCAACGGGTGCAGCTACTGTTCTCACATCAACCAACAACACAAAAAAACTCATCAACGGTACGTTCGATTGGGTGTATGAAGAAGAGTTTGGCTGCCGGGATGGTTTCCGCTGGAGTGCCGATAGCAAGAGCATTGCTTACTGGCAGGTGGATGCAAACCAGATCAAAGATTATTACATGCTCAATACTACTGATGATATATATTCCAAAGTAATCCCTGTTGAATATCCAAAAGTAGGAGAGCAACCTTCGCCTGTAAAAATTGGCGTAGTGAATATTGAAAATGGAAAAACAATCTGGATGAATATTCCCGGCGATGCAGCTAACAATTACCTGCCACGTATGGAATGGAGCGGATCAAATGAATTGATTGTGCAGCAACTCAACCGAAAACAAAACGAAAGCAAACTTTATTTCTGTAATGCAGCAACCGGTGAAGCAAAACAGTTTTATACAGAAACAGATAAAGCATGGATCGATATCAAAAGCCGCTGGAACGATGATGATCCACGTGGGTGGGAGTTTATTGAAAAAGGGAAAGCATTTTTGTGGGTGAGTGAAAAAGATGGCTGGCGGCATATTTACAAAGTAACACGTGATGGAAAAGAAACCTTGCTCACTGTTGGCAACTACGATATTGCAACCATCAATGCAGTAGATGAGGCAAAGAATGAATTGTATTTTATTGCTTCGCCTGACAATCCAATTCAACGTTACCTGTATAAAGTAAAAATGGATGGCAAAAGCAAAGCTGTTCGTGTTACACCCACAGGTTACGAGGGCACAAACAGTTACGAATGTTCGCCTAACGGAAGTTATGCTGTGCACAATTTTACCAGCAGAACAGTTGCTCCAGCTACTCAATTTTTAAATCTTGCTACACACAAACCTGTTGCAGGCGATGAGTTGTTGAAAACGATCAAGCCCGTTAATAAAGACAATCTTGAGTTCTTTACCATTACTACCGAAGATGGTGTAACGATGGATGGCTGGATGAGCAAGCCAAAGAATTATGATCCGGCAAAAAAGTATCCTGTTGTATTATATGTGTACAGCGAGCCTGCAACCACAACGGTAGAAGATGATTTTTATGCCGGCAGCAATTTTCTTTTTGGCGGCGATATGAATGCACAGGGTTATTTCTATGTATCGTTCAACAGCCGTGGTACGCCAACCTTGAAAGGTGCAGAATGGCGCAAGAGTATTTACAAACAGATCGGCCGCATCAACATTCGTGATCAGGCAATGGGTGTGAAAAAATTGTTGAGCGAACGTTCTTACCTTGATGCAAGTCGTGTTGCAGTGTGGGGCTGGAGTGGTGGCGGTTCAACCACATTGCATTTAATGTTCCAGTATCCTGATCTGTTCCAGACAGGTATTGCCATTGCGGCAGTTGGCAATCAATTGTTCTACGATAATATTTACCAGGAACGTTATATGGGTATTCCGCAGGAGAACAGAGATGATTTTATCAAAGGCTCACCCATCACTTATGCAAAAAATCTGAAAGGAAATTTATTGTATATCCATGGCACAGGTGATGATAACGTGCATTACAGCAATGCCGAAGTGTTGGTGAATGAGTTGATCAAACATGGCAAACTGTTTCAGTTTATGCCATATCCTAATCGCACACACAGCATCAGCGAAGGAGCAGGTACATTTCAGCATTTAATGAAATTGTACACAGCGTATTTAAACGAGAAATGTCCTCCGGGAGCAAAATAATTTCCTGAGTAGTATAAAAAAGAGGGTCGCAAAGCGACCCTCT
>NZ_CAMLGT010000228.1 GCF_946479605.1 uncultured Lacibacter sp. | reverse complement strand
GGGGCGATATTCCTTTCACGGAGGCTTTTAAAGGCCAATTGATTTTACAGCCAAAATATGACAAGCAACAGGCTGTCTATGATTCCATTATTTCAAATCTGAATTCGGCAATAAACCTGTTCAATAAAATGAAAAGAAGATGAATAAAATTGTGTTGGTATTAGTGCTTATTTTTTTAGATGTTGTACAAGGCAATGCTCAGCAAAAACCAAACATAGTTTTTTTTATTGCAGATGATGCAAGTTATTTCGATAATTCAGTTTACGGAAGTGGCGAAGTAAAAACACCGGTAATGGAAATGCTGGCGAAAAAAGGAATGCGTTTCAATAATGCATTTGTTGCTTCACCTGCATGTGCTCCCAGCAGAGCTGCCTTGTTAACCGGTTTGATGCCTGCACGCAATGGGGCAGAAGCTAATCATACTTATCCGGCAGAAAACATTACGGTACTAACGAAATTACTGCAGAAAGCAGGTTACGAAGTGATCGCTTTTGGTAAAGTTGCGCATGATAAAATGAACGAAACTGCTGGCTTTGATTTTTTTAGTAAGCCGAGGATTGATCTTGCAAAAAACATTCGAGAATATTTTGCAACCCGTAAGTCAACAAAACCTGTGTGTTTGTTGGTGGGCGACAGAAGACCGCATGTGCCGTGGATACAAAAGACGACTTACGATCCTGATAAAATTAAGTTGCCGTCTTATTTAATTGATACAAAAGAAACAAGACTTGAAATGGCACGATACTATACAGATATAAGTGCAATGGATCATGAAATGGGCGAAGTATATAAAATTGCCGAGCAACAGTTTGCTGATAATTTCATTTTTATGTATAGCAGCGATCATGGTGCGCAATGGCCTTTTGCCAAATGGAATTTATACGATCTTGGAATCAGAACGCCATTACTTGTTATCTGGAAGAATAAGATCAAAGCTGGTTCTGCATCAAACGTAATGATCAGTTGGGTTGATATTTTTCCTACGCTGCTTGATGTTTCCGGATCAAAAATTCCGGCAAATATTGATGGAAAATCTTTTGGTAACATATTGTTTGAAAAAGCAAAAAAGTTCAGGGATAAAATTTACACTACACATAGTGGTGATGGAGTAATGAATGTTTACCCTATGCGTAGTGTTCGAACAAAGAAGTATCACTATATCATCAATCTGCACCCGGAGTACTTGCATACAAATCATTCCGACCTGTTAAAGAAAGATGGGGCAGGTTCTTTCTGGCAGCAATGGTACGAACTGGCAAAAACCAATCAGGCTGCTATGGAAATTGTGCAGAAATATCATCGTCGCCCCGCAATAGAACTTTACGATATTGAAGATGATCCGATGGAACAAAATAATCTTGCCTACAACAAAAAATTTAAACAAACAGTAGCGGAAATGGACAAAGATTTGCGGGCGTGGATGAAACTGCAGGGGGATAAAGAAAAAGTGTACAATGATCCGGTACTGAAAATAAAGGAAGTTGAGATTAAATAGGCCAATAATAACAGAACGTTTGATGATAACTGAAACAAAAAGGTGATTCTTTGAGAATCACCTTTTTATATATTCGTGCCCAGAACTGGATTCGAACCAGCACATCCTTGCGGACGCTGCGACCTGAACACAGTGCGTCTACCAATTTCGCCATCTGGGCAATTTCTCCCGATGGTATCGGGATTCAGGGTTGCAAATGTAAAGTGCCTGCCCGATCCAATCAAATTTATTTTAAAAGTCAGGAGAAAAAGAATGTAAAAATAAAATTGCCTAACCAGCTACCTGCTTTTTCAACCCAAGCAGAAGTATACCTGCAATCACAAGTGCCGTTCCCAACAGTTGCGACCAATGAATTGTTTCGCCTAAAAACCACCATGCCTGCAGGATTGTTGACACAGGACCAATACTTGAAATAATAGCCACATTATTGCTGCCGATACGTTTTGTGCCTCCGGCAATAAAGTAGGATGGAAGAACTGTTGCAAGAATACCCAGCAGCAAACCATACTCCCAATGTTGTTTTGCAAAAGCAATAATGCTTGATGGTTCATGCTTCAGTAAAAAGTGAATGAAAATACCTGCTGTTGCAGCGAGCATGGCATACGACGTAAATTTTGTTGCACCGGTTAACGGAATCAACCTTCCGCTGCCAACAATGTAAAGGGCATAGGTTATTGAACAAAGAAAAATCAACAAACCTCCCCAAAAAAATCCCGGCTCTAAATGATACAGGTTAAACTCGCCTGCATAGGCTAAACCTATTCCGCTATAAGTGAGCAACAGTGCTATCCGTTGATTCTTTTGTATGTCTTGACGAAATACAACTGCATTAATAAGTACCACGAAGCTGGGATAAAGAAAAAGGATCAACCGCTCAAGCCCTGCCGAGATATAACGCAACCCTTCAAAATCCAAATAACTGCTCACATAATAGCCCAGCAAACCAACAGCAATCAATTGTAACCACTGTGTTTGCGTTAACGATGTTTTATTCTGACGGATATAGAACAACACCGCAATATAAAACGGCAATGCAAACAGCATTCGTAATGTAAGAAGCGAGAGTGCATCAATTTCAATATTGGCGAATGCTTTTTTTACAATAATGGCCTTAGTTGAAAATAAAACAGAGCCAATGAACGTAAGTGCAAAACCAATAAACGTAACAGAGTATTTCTTAGGCATAAATTAAAATAAAAAAAGTCCTGCTGAACTCATAGCACAACAGGACTTTTAAATAAATGATGACTAACGGCCTGTCTTAAACGCTCACATTAAAATCACGGAGCGCATCGTTCAGGCTTGTCTTCAGGTCCGTGCTTGGCTTACGCTGACCAATGATTAATGCACAGCCTACGCCATATTCGCCTGCAGGGAATTTTTTATTGTATGTTCCGGGAATCACCACACTTCGTGCAGGAACACGGCCTTTCATTTCAATTGGCTCGGCACCGCTTACATCAATGATCTTTGTCGATTGTGTAAGCACCACGTTTGCACCCAATACTGCTTCTTTTTCTACACGTACACCTTCTACCACAATACAACGGCTGCCAACAAACACACCATCTTCAATAATAACCGGACTTGCCTGCAATGGTTCCAATACACCACCAATGCCCACGCCACCACTCAGGTGTACGCCTTTACCAATTTGTGCACAACTGCCAACAGTTGCCCATGTATCAACCATGGTGCCTTCATCAACATACGCACCAATGTTTACATAACTTGGCATCAGCACTACATTCTTTGCAAGGTATGCGCCATAACGTGCAACCGCATGTGGTACGGCACGCACACCAAGATCTTTATAATTTTTCTTCAACAGCATTTTGTCGTAAAACTCAAACGGTTCCACATCCCATGTCTGCATTTGCTGAATACCAAAATACATCAGGATGGCCTGCTTCACCCATTCATTTACCTGCCATCCATCGGTAACAGGTTCTGCCGTGCGTAAACGGCCTTTATCTACTTCTTCAATCACTGCACGCACAGCGTCGCTGTACTTTGTATCTTTTAATAGTTCACGGTTGCCCCATGCTTCAAGGATCAAATCTTTCATCTTATTTCAATTTTGCTGCGAAAATAATTCTTAATAGAATACAAGCTGCAGTTTTCCATAGCATCGCCTGTTGCCACACAAGCTCTTGTACGTTCAATTTCTATGGCAGCATACATACAGTCGTTCATTAAACTTGCTTATTGCTGGCTTCAACCCACCCAATTAACTTTAAGAATGTATAACAGTGTAACACCCCTCCCAAGAGGGGATAAGCATCTTGCTATTCGCCTCACTCATATTAATTGCGTGAACCTATTCTCCACTCACCATTGACCATTCACAACTCCCAACTTATATTTGCTTCCATGAACATTGGTTACGATGCAAAGCGGGCTTACCACAACCAGACAGGGTTGGGGCATTACAGCCGCACACTCATTCATTCACTGGCAGAATATTTTCCTGAGCATCGGTATTACCTGTTCAACCCAAAGCCTTCATCCATGTTTCAGTTTGCTGAGCAAAATGTGCAGGAAGTATTACCTGCAACATTTCTTGCAAAAAAACTACCGGCTGTCTGGCGTGGCAATTGGGTAAAGCAAGATCTGCTACAAAACAAGATTGATCTCTATCACGGATTGAGCCATGAAATACCGGTGAACATTCAACACACAGGCATCAAATCCATTGTAACTATTCACGATCTCATCTTTGAACGCTATCCCGAACAATTCAAATTCATTGACCGGAAAATCTATGCAAAAAAATTCCGTTACGCTTGTGCCAATGCAGATAAAGTAATTGCCATCAGTCAGCAAACAAAACAAGATATCATTGATCTGTACAAAACCGATCCATCAAAAATTGAAGTATGTTACCAAAGCTGCAATCCTGCATTTGGCGAACGGACAACAGAAGAAGCGAGACAGGTAGTAAGAAAGCGTTACAATCTGCCTGCTGAATATTTTCTTTATGTAGGCTCTGTTATTGAGCGAAAGAACCTGTTGAGTATTTGTGTTGCCGTGAATCAGCTTCGTCATACACTCAGCATTCCACTTGTTGTAATTGGCAACGGAGGTGAATACAAACAGAAGGTAAAAGAATATGTTCATCAACATAAACTTGAAGACCGGATCATTTTTTTATCAGACGATCCAATTGCAAAACATTCAGCAAGTTTCCAATCGGCGCAGGACTTTCCTGCTATTTACCAGCAGGCCATTGCCATGATCTATCCATCGGTGTTTGAAGGTTTTGGCATTCCTGTACTGGAAGCACTGTGGAGCCGCATACCGGTTATTACATCCAATGTTTCCTGCTTACCGGAAGCAGGAGGCGAAGGTGCTTTTTATGTTGACCCAACAAAGCCGGAAGAAATTGCAAAGCAAATGCTGCATATCCTCAACGATCCTTCATTTACTGCACAACAGGTGGAAAAAGGCTGGCAACATGCACAACGGTTCAGCAATTACAATACAGCTGCAAAGGTGATGCAAGTGTATGAGCAAGTTGTCTAAAGCATGATTTGAGTGAATTATATGGATGAAGAAGATGTTTCGCTGTGGGGTGATCATCGTACAGCTTACTTCGTACCTCGTACTTCTCACAGCTTCCTTATTTTTGCATTGTATGATGATCGATTGTTCAGCAAAAGAACTGGAGTTATTGGAAACCATTGGTAATTGTGCACAGCAGCTGCAAGTGCCTTGTTATCTTGTTGGCGGCTTTGTGCGTGATAAATTATTACAGCGTCCTTGTAAAGATCTTGACTTTGTTTGTGTGGGCGATGGTATAGCATTGGCGCAGGAAGTGGCGCAACAATTTAAGCCCGCACCACAGGTTTCGTTCTTTAAAACATTCGGTACAGCCAATATTAAAGTAGATGGATTTGAGATTGAATTTGTAGGCGCACGTAAAGAAAGTTATGCTGCTCACTCACGCAAACCGGAAGTGGAGCCGGGCACACTGGAAGATGATCAGAAACGAAGAGACTTCAGCATTAATGCACTTGCCATCAGTTTAAATAAAGATGATTTCGGACAGTTGATCGATCCGTTCAATGGGGTAGAAGATCTGAAGTTAAAGATCATCCGCACGCCTTTGGAGCCCGGCACAACCTTTAGCGACGATCCCCTGCGTATGATGCGTGCAATACGTTTTGCATCACAACTGAATTTTACGATACTGCCTGAAACATGGATCGGTATTATTGAAAATGCGCATCGTATCCACATCATATCAAAAGAACGCATTGCTGATGAACTGAATAAAATTGTACTCAGCAAAAAACCTTCAGTGGGTTTTGATCTGCTCTACAAAAGCGGATTGCTCAAATTATTCTTTCCGCAAATGGTTGAGCTTGCAGGGGCAGAATATATTGATGGCAAGGGGCACAAGGATAACTTCTATCATACATTGCAGGTGCTCGATAATATTTCAGAAAACACAAACGATCTGTGGTTACGCTGGGCAGCGATTCTTCATGATATTGCAAAACCCGCCACCAAACGTTTTGAGCCTGGTCATGGCTGGACATTCCATGGACACGAAGTAGTAGGAGGCCGCATGGTGCCAAAAATATTTGCACAACTGAAGTTACCTGCCAATGAAAAAATGAAGTTTGTGCGTAAGCTGGTGGA
>NZ_CAMLGT010000227.1 GCF_946479605.1 uncultured Lacibacter sp. | reverse complement strand
AAGGTAAACCTCAACTCTGTGTTTTACATGACCAAGCAGATCATTAAACCCATGATGAAAGCACGGAGTGGCTCCATCATAAACATGAGCAGTGTTATTGGCGAAATGGGCAATGCCGGGCAAACCAGCTATGCCGCCAGCAAAGCCGGTGTAATCGGGTTTACCAAATCAGTTGCTAAAGAACTAGGCAGCCGCAACATCCGCTGTAACGCCATTGCTCCCGGTTTTGTGGAAACAGATATGACCAGCTATTTAAAAGACGGAGAAGCTGCAGATAAATACAAAGCAGGTATTCCGCTGGGAAGGTTTGCCAGTGCCGAAGAAATAGCCAATGTTTGTTTGTTTTTAGCCAGCGATATGGGCGGCTATATTACCGGTCAAACCATCAGCGTTTGCGGCGGCCTCAACATCTGACAAACAATTGACAATCAAGATTCAGTTAATAGAAAAATGATAAAGGAATTTAAACCTTTATCATTTTTTTGTATTATTCTAGCATCTGGAACCATATTTTTGCAAACCGGAATATGAGGAAGAAAATCATCAGCATATTGCTTACCATGGTGCTCAGCATCCAACTGCTGCCATTGGCACAGATAAGTGCTGCAATGTATCAGAGCCAGCAAATGACGGAAGAGTTACCTCATACCGATGTGCCTACCACCCCATCTTTTACCGAAGAAATACATAAGCATTTTGTGAGTGTAAGTCATGATGAACTGATGCACCTCACAGAGTTACGTATTACAGAACTGATACATCATGCGGAAAAGATCTACTCCCGTTTTTCGGATGATGTGCAGACGCAGCCTCCCAATAATGCCTGAAACCCAACAAAGGCACTGCATAATTGTTCTTATCAGAACATTACGGAGTTAGTATAACATCATTTACAGGATCTATTTTACCGGACCCCGTTTAACAACTGGTCTTTCAACTTTTTTCTGCTTGCTAAACAGCATTACAGAAAAGTATAACTGTTCTGAAACAAGAAAGGTACAGCAGATTTGTAGACTGTCCCTTTTACACATCGGTTAAATCAATTGACATGAAACTAGAAACAAAGTATTTTAAAACAGATTTGTTAGCAGGGCTTGTTGTCTTTCTCGTAGCTCTGCCCCTTTGCCTGGGTATTGCCCTTGCAAGTGGAGCACCTCTATTTTCCGGTATTATTACCGGTGTTATTGGAGGTATTGTAGTTGGATTTTTAAGCGGCTCCAACCTTAGTGTTACCGGACCCGCAGCAGGTTTAACGGCCATTGTATTGGCTGGCATTACAACCCTCGGATCTTTCGACTTATTCTTACTCGCCGTAGTAATTGCAGGAGCTCTTCAGCTTATACTCGGTTTTATTAAAGCAGGTTCTATCTCCAGCTACTTTCCTTCTAATGTTATTGAGGGCATGCTAACAGGTATCGGGGTAATCATTATCCTGAAACAGATACCGCATGCGGTTGGTTATGATAAAGACAGTGAAGGCGATTTTGCATTTATTGAAAATAACACGGGTCATAACACTTTAACTGCTATTACCGATGCCATCAATTCCATTCATTATGGTGCGGTGATCATTACACTTATCTGTATAGGAATACTCATTGCATTTAACAAAGTGCCGTTTCTGAAAAAACTGAAATTGATTCCCGGGGGCCTTGTTGCTGTAATTGCCGGTGTGTTGCTCAATGAAATTTTCATAGGCGCAGGATCAAAGCTTGCCGTCAATCAAGAACATCTTGTAAACTTACCTATGCCGGGTTCGTTCAATGAGTTTATTGGTCAGTTCTCCATGCCTGATTTTTCCGGCTTCAGCAACAGTTCTGTATGGATACTTGGTGTTACGATTGCCATTGTTGCAAGTATTGAAACCCTGCTGTGTCTTGAAGCTTCTGATAAAATGGATCCGTTAAAACGTTATTCAAGTGGAAATACTGAATTAAAGGCACAGGGTATCGGAAACATTATTGCCGGCTTTATTGGAGGTTTGCCTATGACATCAGTTATTGTGCGCACATCTGCAAACATCAATTCAGGTGGTCGTACAAAACTGGCAACCATTTCACACGGGTTGTTCCTGTTGCTGGCAGTTGTTTCTATTCCTTCTATCCTCAACAAAATTCCACTCGCATCACTCGCCGCTATTCTCATCATGATTGGTTTAAAACTGGCAAGCCCCAAAGTATTTAAACACATGTGGCACAATGGTAAGTTCCAGTTTATTCCTTTCATTGTTACAGTAGTTGCAGTGGTGTTTACTGATCTGCTGAAAGGTGTTGGTATTGGCCTCGTCATCAGTATTCTGTTTATCCTCCGTGGTAATATGAAACTCGCTTACTTTTTCCGTAAAGACAAACACAAAGAAGGTGAAGTGATCAAGATCAAGCTGGCACAGGAAGTGTCTTTCCTTAACAAAGCAGCAATTAAACAAACGCTGGTACATTTACCTGAAAACAGCAGTGTGATCATTGATGCAAGCGAAACAGTATATATTGATCATGATGTACTTCAACTGATCAAAGACTTTTTTGAATACACATCACCAGACAAAAACATAAAAGTTGATCTTGTTGGGTTTAAAGACGCCTATAAGATCGAAAATACGATGGGCCATGTTTCATCCGACCCAAAAAAACAACTCCAGGAAGAATTAAATTAGTAACACTTTTCAAAACATAAAACGATGAAATCTTACGAGAAATTATTAGTAGAAAACAAAAGCTGGGCTGCAAACAAAGTAAAGCAAGACCCTGATTTTTTTAACCGTTTGGTAAACGTACAAACTCCGGAATTTTTATGGATCGGTTGCAGCGACAGCCGTGTACCGCCAAATGAAATTACACAAACAGAACCCGGCGAAATTTTCATTCATCGTAACATCGCTAACATGGTGGTGCATACCGATCTGAATATGCTGAGCGTACTGGAGTATGCCGTAAACGTATTAAAAGTTAAACACGTAATTGTTTGCGGCCACTATGGTTGCGGTGGTGTTAAAGCAGCTATGACAAGAAAAAGTATTGGATTAATTAACAAATGGCTCCGTAACATTAAAGACGTTTACCGTTTTCATCGTGATGAGATCAACAGCATTGAAAGTGAAGATGACCGTGTAAACAAATTAATTGAATTAAACGTACAGGAGCAGGTAATGAACCTTGCTAAAACTTCTATCGTTCAAAAAGCATGGAAAGACCGCCAGGGACCACACCTCCATGGCTGGGTGTACGATTTGCACGATGGTGTTATTAAACCTGTTTTTGAAATGGAAGCAGGTACGCATATTGATGAACTGTATGAGTTCGACAACCTGTAAAAAACAAAAAGCCTCCGTTACTACGGAGGTTTTTTTATGCTTCAATTTTTATATTTCTCTTTTTGATATACGCATGCCACAGGATCATAGCGGCAACAGTTCTGTAAGGTCGCCACGGTTCTGCTATTGCCAGCATTTCATCTTTGCTGATATCCGGGCGCAGTTGTTTGGTTTCCTTTAAACTGTTTACCAATGCTATATCGCCTAATGGAAAAAGATCGGTTCGCTGCAATGCATGCATGAGGTACACATCGGTTGTCCAGTTACCAATTCCTTTTATGGAAGTAAGTTGTGTCCTCACATCCTCATCCGTCATTTGTGAAAATTTCCTGAGTTGAAGTTTTTTTGTTGTTATTGCTGTTGCCAGTTCTTTTGCATACACTTGCTTTTGCCGGGTGAAGTAACACTCCCGCAATTCTTCATTACTCATAGCCAGAATTTTTGCAGGCGTAACAGTACCGATTTTTGCTTTTAGCTTTTTGTAAGCTGCAAATGCCGCAGCCAACGAAACCTGTTGTTCAAGTATGGTAAGGATAAGCGTTTCAAAACCCTGCCTGCGTGTCCACATAGGCGGATAACCATGCTCCTTAATAATGGCTTTCAGGTGTTTGTCTTTTTTTGAAAGGAGGTCGCAGTAGGATTGAAAATTTTCGGCAGAGAATGTTTGAATCATTTGCTAAAATATATTACAACAATTAAAAATGCCTCTTGTTGAAGAGGCATTGCACTTTTCTTTACGTGTATTGTTTGTTTATTTAACTCTTTGTCTTAAACTTTTCTATAGCGTTTTTTGTAAACTCGCTCAGCACCAACCGTCCGCTGATTTTTGCCCTTTCGATCAACAGTTCATCCCAATGCTCCGTTCCTTTCCAGAACACTTTTTTCATTTCAAGCATCGCTTCAGGTGAAGAATGTGATAATGTATTGGACAGCTTGGCAATTGATTCATCCATTGATTCCACTGTAGGATGTACTTCTGCAAACAACCCTTTTCGTTTTGCCCAATCGCTGTTACGCCAGCTGCCTGCATCTATTGCCAATTGTGAAAATGCAGATGCTCCGATCTTACGTTCAACGGCAGGGCCTACTACAAACGGACCAATACCTACTGCCAGTTCACTTAGTTTTACATCTGCACCTTCAACTGCAATTGCATAATCAACAGCGGCGGCTAATCCTACACCACCACCCACACATTTACCATGTATGCGGCCAACGATCAATTGCCTGCATTTACGCATAGCATTGATCACCTGTGCAAAACCACTAAAGAATGCAAGACCTTCCTTTTCATTTTTAATGGCAACAAGTTCTTCAAAACTGGCGCCAGCGCAAAATGCTTTTTCGCCTGTTGATTTTAAAACAACCACCAGCACGTTTGGGTCTGCAGCAATTCCTGTAATGGTTTGTGCCAGCTGTTGCAACATGGATGCAGGGAGCGAATTACTTTGAGGATGAAAGAATTCTATTGTGGCAATTCCCTTGTGTATTTCCTTTTTAACATAAGCCTCATTGATCATCGTAACCATAATCTGTTGTTTGTCTTCTTAAATTACTGTAAGTGCTGCACAAATGCAACCATCTACTGGTTAATTTTTTTTACCATGGTCAAAATTGTTGCCACACCGGTAATTTCATCTGCTTCATCAAAAAACTCTACCAACCATTTAACAATTCCTTTTTCAATATCATCGCCACGCTTTGCATCTTCCGGGTTTTCAACTATCCGTTTATCGTTCGGCAATTTTTCTTTACAGGTAAAACGGATGTACACTTCAGCACCCGGATAAACAGGTTTGGTAAAACGTAACTCATCAATACCATAATTCAACAACACGGGATTTATTTCGTAACTATCAACGAACAAACCTGCAGCTATGCTCATGATGAAATAACCATGTGCTACCTGTTGTTCAAACATTGTGCCGCTGAAATCAGTTGTTTTGATATGTGCGTAGAAATGATCACCGCTTAAATCAGCAAACCGATCAATATCCTCACTGGTAATGAGTCTTTTTTCTGTAATGATCTGATCGCCGACCTGTAACTCTTCAAAATATTTTTTAAACGGATGCTTGCCGGGATCTTTTCCTTTGGCGTTTGGTTGATATACGTTGGTAACAGCAGTAATGGTTGTGGGCGAACCTTGAATTGCGGTACGCTGCAGATAATGTTTTACACCACGCAGCCCTCCCATTTCCTCTCCGCCGCCAGCACGACCGGGACCACCATGCACCAGCAATGGCAATGGTGAACCATGACCGGTACTTTCTTTGGCGCATTCATTATTCAATACAAGAATACGGCCGTGATGCGTTGCTGCACCAATTACATATTGCCGTGCCGTTTTATGATCAGCAGTTACAATAGAAGAACACAAACTGCCCTTTCCAAGTTTGCTTAAAGCAATGGCTTCGTCCATTGTTTTATATGGCATAATGGTACTTACCGGACCGAATGCTTCTACTTCATGTACTTGGGCTGAAGCCCAGGGTAATTCATTCCTCAATAAGATGGGTGAAAGAAAAGCGCCTTTGTTTGCATCGGCATCAACCACATCAACACTATCTAAACTTCCATAAACAATTTGCGAGGTTGCCAATAATTTCTGCACTTGTTCTCTTACTTCTTTGCGTTGTGTTTCACCTGCAAGCGAACCCATCCGCACTTTTTCATTGAGTGGGTTACCAATAGTTGTTTGCGCAAGTGCTGTTGCAATTGCTTTCCATAAGTCTTCCATCTTATTTTCCGGAACAAATA
Organism: uncultured Lacibacter sp.; assembly: GCF_946479605.1. The sequence continues at coordinate 116 of NZ_CAMLGT010000227.1, read as the reverse complement.
TTCTGCGGATGCCGGTGCAGCGTTGTCCTGCTTTCAAGGTCATTTCTTTGCGCACTTCTTTCACAAATATGTCCCACTCCGGCATACCTGGATTCACATCATCGCCCAATACAATA
>NZ_CAMLGT010000226.1 GCF_946479605.1 uncultured Lacibacter sp. | reverse complement strand
CAATCAATATTTTTCTTATGCCCGTCCGCAGGAGAGTGGAAACAAAGCCGATGTGCGTTGGGTGAAGATAACGAACAAAGCAGGTAAGGGCGTTGAGTTTGTGTATGCAGACAGCCTGTTGAATTTTTCTGCTTTACCTTATACATTGGATGATCTTGATCCGGAAACTGAGAAGAAACAATATCACTCCGGTGAACTGCAGGTAAGAGATAAAATTTATATGCATGTGGATCTGCAGCAAACAGGTTTGCAGGGTATCGATAGCTGGGGCTCTATGCCGATGCAGCAATACCGTATTCCGTTTGCCGATCATCGTTATACTTACTGGATCTTGCCGGTTAAATAAAAATGTATGAAGTTTCATCAATCAATTAAGTATTCGTTTGCTGTTGCTGCCATTGTTGCTGTACAGGTTTGTACTGCACAAACAGGCAATAAAAATTATGTGGTGATCCGGCCCGGTGATACCGAAAGGGAGATCGTTGCGAAAGCAGCCAACGTAACACCAAGTGCAAGGCAGTTGCGTTGGCAACAACTGGAATTAACTGCGTTCTTTCATTTTGGTGTGAATACGTATACCGACAGAGAGTGGGGAACAGGAAAAGAAAGTCCATCCATTTTTAACCCGGTATTGTTTGATGCAGAGCAATGGATCAAAACGGTAAAGGCAGCTGGTTTTAAACAGGTGATCATTACTGCTAAACATCACGACGGCTTTTGTTTGTGGCCGAGTAAGTACACGGAACATTCGGTAAAGAACAGTCCGTGGAAAAACGGCAAAGGCGATGTGGTGAAAGAAGTGGCAGCAGCGTGTAAAAAATATGGCGTTGGTTTTGGCGTGTATCTGTCACCATGGGACATGAACGCACCGATGTATGGTACGGATGCGTACAACGATTTTTTTGTAAACCAGTTAACAGAGTTGCTTACACAATATGGTCGTGTGGATGAAGTGTGGTTTGATGGTGCAAACGGAGAAGGACCGAATGGTAAAAAACAAGTGTATGATTTTAATCGTTGGTATGCGGTGATACGCAAACTGCAACCTGCAGCAACCATTGCCATTATGGGGCCCGATGTGCGTTGGGTAGGTACAGAAACAGGTATGGGTCGTGAGCAGGAGTGGAGTGTAATACCAGCCGATGAAAATATGATGGAGAAAATTGCCGACGGTTCGCAGAAAGATGTGGCCTTTGCACCGAAAGGAGATAAGATGCAGAAAGACCTTGGCAGCAGAGAAAAAATAAACGATGCAAAAGGGCTCATCTGGTATCCTGCAGAAACGGATGTGTCCATCAGGCCGGGTTGGTTTTATCATGCCAAAGAAGATGAGAAAGTAAAATCGCCGCAACGACTGCTTGATATTTATTTCAGTTCGGTTGGGTATAACAGTGTGTTGCTGTTGAATATTCCTCCCAACAAAGAAGGGTTACTTTCAGCAAGTGATGTAAAGAGTTTAGAGGGATTTTCTGTGTTGCTTAAAAAAACATTTGCAAACAACCTTGCAAAAGGGGCAACAGTAAAATGCAGTAATGGTATCCATTCAAACGCATTGCTCGATCAATCGTACACAACTTATTTTACAACAAAAGGAAAAGATACAACTGCCGTCATCGAATTTACTTTGCCTTCGGCCAAAACATTTGATGTGCTGAGCCTGCAGGAAAACATCAGCATCGGTCAACGGGTAGAGAAATTTGTGTTTGAATACAAAGATGGGGCAGAATGGAAACAGGTAGCTGAAGGAAGTACGATCGGTTATAAACGTTTGCTGAAATTTAAACCGATTACTGCAAAAGAAGTGAGACTTCGCATTCTTTCCTCGAGACTAAATCCGACACTTTCTTCGTTTGGGATTTATAAACTGGCAGAATAAGATCGTTCTGCCAGTTTATATAGCTTATTTTTTTATTTCAGACGAAAGCAACGGCCAATCGGGATTGAATACATGCTCTTGCTTCATTATCTGCTCAATCACTTTTACGATTTCAGGATTTTTATCAGCTACATTTTTTTGTTCAGCGGGGTCGTTATTGAGATTGTATAATTCAATCGGTGCATTTTCATTTTTACTTACACCTAAACGAACGCCTTTCCATTTTCCCCAACGCACTGCCTGCCGTCCATCGTTTTCATGAAACTCCCAATAGAAATGCTCATGCAGCTTTTGCTTGCCTTTATTTTGTGTAAGCAACGGAACAATGGAAATACCATCGATCTTTTCTTCAACAGGAATTTTTGCCAGTTCTAAAAATGTTGGATACATATCCCACAAGGCGGCTGGTTGTGTTACTACTGCAGGTTTAATTTTTGTTGGCCAATAAGCAATAAACGGTACACGCATACCACCTTCGTACAGATCACGTTTAATTCCACGATAAATTCCATTGCTGTTGAAGAACTCAGGATCACCACCATTTTCTCTATGTGGGCCATTATCGCTGCTGAAGATGATGAGTGTATTTTCAGCCAAGCCTTTTTCTTTGATCGCTTTTACAATTTCCCCTACATACAGATCCAAGCGAGCAACCATTGCTGCAAACTGTGCATGGGGATAGGGCTCAGGTTGCATATTGTGTGCTCTAGTTCTTAATGCTGCGCCTGTAAGCGGTTGTTCATTGAATTTCTGTTTATAATAACTATATAAACTGTCGTGCGGCCCTATCACATCACCATGTGGTAAGGTATAGGAGAGATACATGAAGAAAGGTTTGTTGCTTTGTTCTTTAATGTATTGCAACGCCTGTTGATGAATTAATGCAGCCGAATAAACTGAATCATATTGCTTATTGATCGAAAGATCAACCTTGTCATGGTTTTTCCATAAGTAAGGAGGATAGAAGTCGTGGGCTAAACTCTGATCGTTATAACCATAAAAAAGATCGAACCCTTTTTTGTTTGGGTCGCCACTGTTCTGATTAAAACCCATTCCCCATTTGCCAAACGTTGCAGTAGCATATCCATTTTGTTGTAGGTAGTTGGCAAATGTTTTTGTGGATGTTGGTAAAGGCGTTTGTCCCTCAGGTGCAAATTGTTTGTTACCACGGATGGGTGTGTGGCCGGTGTGCAAACCCGTCATCAATGATGCCCGTGAAGGGGCACATACCGACGTGCCAGAATAAAAAGACGTAAACTTTTTTCCTTTTGCAGCCAATGCATCCAGGTTAGGTGTTTCAATTTTCTGCTGACCGTAGCAGCCTAATTCGCCATAACCAAGATCATCAGCAAAAATAAAAATGATATTTGGCTGTTGTGCAAATGTTGGAATTGTATGTAAAAGGCAGACTAAAAGTGATAAAGAAAAAAAGCGGTTCATTCTAAAGTATTGTTTATTTATTATGGGGTGATCTGGTTGTTCAAGGTAACCTTCATTAAACCCAATTCAGTTTTATTCGTAAAGGGAACAATAAACGAATTGTTTTCTGCAGGTTGTAATAACGGCAACATAAAATTGAATTGGTTATACACCCGAACTGGAATTGTATTGAAATTGCCCTCAGCATTTGGAGACACTAATAATAAACTTCTTTTTTTAGCAACAAGTTCCTGTATAAGTAACAAATAAGATATGTTGTTCATTACAAACTGGGCGTAAGGTCCGGGATGAATTTTATAATAGTTTCCATTGTTTTTTATCAAACTGTCTTTTTCTTTTTCCAACTTGTTATTCAGTAATGTCATTCGCACAGCAGTGGGTGCAGAAGTATAATAAGAATAATCATAAGATTGTGTATAGGTGAAAGCTGGATCAACGGCGGAGTAAACATCCTTGGTCACATTCAGCGTTTTTCGCCTGTTCGTTGCTGCAGGAGAAAAATGAAGCCAACCGGTGTTCCTGTTTTTTTCAACAATAAAACTTGATGCTGTATTGTCTTTGAAAATATCCGCAACAATACTGATGGGAGCTGTCTCATTTAGTGAATGATCTAAGCGAACCATAAAAACGCCAGGCTTCACTCCTCTGTAACCGGGAGGTGTTTGCAACATTGAATAAATGAATGTACTTGAATCATTATTGTTGTATCGTATGGCAGGTGATGTGTAAAGATATTTTCCGCTTTCAAATTGCTTTGATAAAATATGGCCTGATGTGCGGTTGATCTTTAACAGCGTTAGCAGGCTTAATCCGGCTTCATCTTCAGATGTTTTTACAATAAAGAGTTGATCTTTTGTTAACGTTACTTCTTTTAACTGTTCAGAACGAAGGTTAAACGGGAAAAATAGTTTTGTAACCACCTCAGCTTTTCGTTCCGTATCCATTTTTACAATGGTGGTTTGAATTTTTTTTACATCGTTAAAATATGAATGCGCAACCAGATAGAGATTGTTATTGATATTGAACAACTGAAAAGTTGCCATGCTTTTATTCCATGATGAGTCAGCAGGGTCGCTTAAAAGATAGGAGATGTCGCTAATGGTTCCATTGCCATATATTTTCAACAGTTGATGTTTTGTTGGTCTTGCCGAATGCACATACAACACATAGTAGTCGCTTAGTTTAAGTAGCCTGATATTGGAATTTTCGGGGAGCCTGATGTCAAGTTCATGTGTTGCCTGCAATTGTAGTTGATCGTTGAAAATATGAATGACAGACTTTTTAACAACGCTAAAGTGAATGAGATGATGAAAGCCGTTAACATCGGCAATTAATTGTAAGTCGCCGCCTCCGGGTGTTTTTAAAACACTTTTACTGTATTGTACTTTTTGCGCTCTGCAAATGTTGCAGCAAATGAAAAGCAATATGGTAAGCAGCCGATAGTTGGTCATATAAAAAAAGATAGCCGGTTTATTCGCTAAAAATAACCGGCTATTTCTAAATGATCTGTTACAAATTGTTTCAGATATATTCACCTTGACAAATTACTGCAATTAATCAATTCCATAAGCGCCTGCCAGCCGCTCAATCGTTTGCATAAAATGTTTGGTTTTTGTCTTTTTCTTTATAGGATATCCATAAATTAATCATCGTTGCTGGTCTGAGTTAGATAGCTAAGTATTGGGGAATTTCTTTGTGATTATTTCATTTTATAGATTTCGGTTCCTGCCAGCAGGAAACAGCCTAAGCCGTAATCTTCAAAATCGGGTGTACTTGTGTAACTCACAGGCTGTCCATCCTTCGGTTCTTTACCTGTTCCCTGTACATAACCAAGCTTACCATCTTGATGTACCGCTTCTTTGCTCATGGCATTCCATGCTTTTGCAATAGATGCTTTGTATGTTTTTGCATCAAGGATACCATTGTTGATGCCCCATGCAAAACCATAAATAAAAAGTGAAGTGCCGGATACTTCTTTGCCACCGAAGTTATTGGGATCATTAAGGCTCACATTCCAGTAGCCATCTGCACGTTGCAATGGCAGCAAGGCAGCGCACATGTCCTTAAAATCCTGCAGGTATTCATTGTAATGCGGATCTGTTTTTGGTAAAGCTTCCAATGTTTTAACCAAAGCAGCTACCACCCAGCCGTTGCCACGACTCCAGTAACAATCGTCGCCGTTGGGTTCTTTGTAGGGTGGATCAAAATCTTTATCTCTCCACCATAATTTTTCTGCAGGATTGTACAAACCTTTTTCACCGTGTTTATTTTTTGTGAACGCATACATCTCGTACATGCGTTGAAAGTAAGCAGGCTCGTTGTAGAGGTTGCCGAGCTTTACAAATACCGGCATCGCCATTTGTAATGCATCAATCCAGTTCCAGTCATCAATCTTCGATGTAGCCATCATCGAATCAATCGACGCTTTGATGTCTTTTACACGCTCGGGATGTTGTTTGTTATCGAGCAAATACATGTCGATGTAGGTTTGACCGCAACATTGGTTATCGGCATTGCGTGTTTTGATACCGCCACGCAAACCCCATTTATGTTTTTCACCCCATTGCAAAGTGTAATCGTAATATGTTTTTTGTTTATCAATAGCATAAAGCGCCATCAGTCCTTCATAATAAACAGCTCTTGTCCAGATATTACTTGGGCGTTCGATGTTGGTAAAAATGGGTTTGCCGGCATCGGGCCACTTGTTCATAAAATACTGGTTCGTGAGACGGAGCGTTTTTAAAACTTTTTTCTTAGCGGGTAATTTCTGAGCACTTACTGATGCTGTAACAGCAATAAACAGCAGCAGGCAAAACAATCTTTGAAGCATAGCAGCAATGTTATTTAATGAAAAGCCAATGATAGCCAAATAAAAGTATGGCAGCATCCTGCGGCATCCTGAAATAA
>NZ_CAMLGT010000225.1 GCF_946479605.1 uncultured Lacibacter sp. | reverse complement strand
TATAGTCTGATCATGTTAATCGGATCTTCAAAATCTTTCAGTAATGGTTTCTTTCCTTCCCAGCCATCAGGTAAAATCAATAAACGCAGATCAGGATGGTTCAGGAATTGCACACCAAACAATTCATACACTTCACGTTCATGAAATTCTGCTGTGCGCCAGATATGCGAAACCGTTTCTATTTCGGGATTGGTACGATCGAGTTTTGCTTTTACAACCAGCTCGTGTTTGTGTATGGTTGAGCGGAGATGGTACACCATCGTCAGGTGTGTTTTCCAGTCAACACAGGTTAAGCAAAACAGAAAATCGAATTGCAGTTCGGGAACGTTGCGTAAGCTTTGTGCAAACGATAACCAGTTTGTGGCTTCAATATTTGCAGTAAGCCAGCCGTTTGCATCTGCTTCATCAATAACAGCAGTTGCGGCTAACTCACCAAGGGTCGTCTTTAATTCTTCGTTCGTCATACGCTTTCTTTTCCCTCTCTTATTTGTTCACGGGTTAAACCCATTTTAATTTTTTGCTGAAGTGTGATTAACGCATGTAACAATGCTTCGGGCCGTGGCGGACAACCGGCAACATACACATCAACCGGTATTACATGATCAGCTCCTTTTACAACAGAGTATGTATTATAAAAGAAAGGACCACCGCTGATAGCGCATGCACCCATGGCAATTACATATTTGGGATCGGCCATCTGATCGTACAAACGTTTTAGTACAGGCGCCATTTTATTTACAATGGTTCCTGCTATAATAATGACGTCGGCCTGGCGTGGTGTTGCACGTGCCACTTCAAATCCAAAACGGGAGAAATCGTATTTCGCACCAGCGGTACTCATCATTTCAATACCACAGCAGCTGGTAGCAAATGTTAACGGCCATAAGGAGTTGGAACGTGCCCAGTTGATCACATCGTCCAGCTTACTGAGAACGATGCCGCCACCGGGTGTTTCATGTATCTCTCCGGGAAAATCACTTGCTGTATGTTGTTGTGTTATCATCCGGTACTGTTTGTAAATGTTATTTCCATTTCAACGCACCTTTCTTGTGTGCGTATAAAAAGCCCATGAATAAAATGAAAAAGAAAATAATGATTTCAACAAGGGCAAGCAGGCCAACTTTTTTAGCAGCAACTGCCCATGGATATAAAAAGATCAACTCTACATCGAAGATGAGAAAGAGAAGTGCAAATAAATAATAACCGACATTGAACTGTACCCAACTGGGGCCACGGGTAGGGATACCACTTTCGTAAGGCTCCGCTTTTTGCTTATTCTTTGTGGCTTTGGTTACCACTTTAGCAATAAGAATAGCACCGGCCGAAAAGGCAATGGCAGCAAGAATTAATACTATGAGTGAAGCAGCACCCATAAACGTTCGTTTTTGTTTGAGGACTTAATATACATCATTTATCTGTTTCACATTCATACATAAGTATAAAAGTTATTCAGAATTGTTTTAATGAAATGATGTGCTTTTCGATAACGAAAGTCGCAGCTGAACGATTCTCAGGAAGTGATCATTGTCATACGAAAAACTGTTTCACCTCAACTTTCCACTATCCATATAATTCCTGGTGAATAGCTTTTTTATCGTAGCCCATATCCATGATGCGTTTTTTTGTTTCATCGATCATGGCCTTCCATCCACAGAGAAAAAAGTTAGCATCCTGTTTACCTGCACAAAGTTCTTCGTAAATAGGATGTACATAACCTGTTCTTCCATCCCATTCTTCCCGTGATAAAGTGGGTATATAGTGAAAGCCCGGTAATTCATTCTGCAATTGTGTTAGTTCATCGTAATACAACAGATCAGCTTTTTTGCGGGTGCCAAAAAGGAGATAAATATTTTTATGCGGAATGTTGTGCAGTTTAATAAAATGCGACATGCTGCGGAAAGGAGCGATACCTGTGCCTGTACAGATAAAGAAGATATCTTTTTCAATCGGGTCGGGTAATGTAAATACACCCATGGCACCACGTACAGGAATTTCGGTTCCTACAACTGCATTGGCAAACAGCCAGGTGGTTCCTGCTCCCTGCTCATTCAATACAATCAATAACTCAAATACATTGGTACCATCGGGCCACGATGCAATGCTGTAACTGCGTAAGCGTTTGCTTTGCTGTTCGTGAATGGGAAATTCAAGTTGTACGAACTGACCGGGTTTAAAATCAAAAACATCAATTTCAGCAAGCTGTATCCAGTAACGTTTTGTATTGTGCGTTTCATCAACAATACGAATGATTTTACCGGTACGCCAGGGTTGCAGCGCCATGAGTTGGTTGTTTTAGTGCCTCAATTTATTTTATATGAAGGTATTAACCAATCTTTTTTTGGGAAAACAGGAATGAGTGATTGTTGTTTTATGAATAAATGTTTCCTGTCATGGTTTGTTGATAGCGAGTAGCAGGTTAATAGTAGAGCGAATCAGGTTTATAAAATGAGAAGAGGGAACGCAGTTATCCGTTCCCTCGTTTTCATTAAATACGTTAAAGTAATTACTGTTTTGTCAAAGTTGTAACGATTTTAATTGTTCCACCCATGTCCTCAGATATTTCAATGCCATTACACTTGTTTGAAACTGTTCCGCTAAATTCCATTCTATTGCTGGAACAGCGATGTGAAAAATTCTTTCATATCCTTCCAGCTTGCAGTATCAGCAGCAGCATCATATTTAATCGGGAGTTTAAACTTTTCACCCATTGCAGTTGCGTTAGGATTAGTGAACGCATGTGTTGCGTTTGCATATTCTTTAAATGTGTAAGCAATACCTGCAGCATCCATTTGCTGTTTAAACGTTATCACTTCAGCAGCGGGAACAAACGGGTCGGCCGCTCCATGACAAATCAAGATCTTTGCTTTCAACAGGTCTTTGTTTAATGCTGTACCTACCAGGTTGCCATGAAAACTTACTACTCCTTTTACATTCAGTCCCATCCGTGCAGTATTTAATACCATCGCACCACCAAAACAGTAACCAATGGCAGCAATATTGGCGGTATCGGCCTGGGAATAGCTTTTTAGTTTTGCCAAAGCTGCTTCAATTCTTGTGAAAGCCATTTGTGGGTTCTGGTAAAAAGGACCGGCTGCAGCACCTGCACTGTCGGGGTTATCGGCAACCTTGCCGTTGCCATACATATCCATCGCAAGGGCAAGATAACCCAGCTTTGCCAGTTCACGGGCCCGCATTTTGGTATAATCATTCAAACCCCACCATTCCGGTACAATTAATATAGCAGGGCGGGAGCCCGTAATGGCTTCATCATACGCTACAAAGCCAGTCATCGTAATATTATCGCCTGTAAAACTGATGTTTTCTTCCTTTATTACCGGCTCTTTTATTTCTGTGGTCTTTTCTGTCGCATTGTTACAAGCCACAAATACCAGCAGGGAAAGCAGCACTGGAAATATCCGAAAAGTTGATCGTTGCATAAATCTGAATTTTAAAGTGAACTGAGAACGTTATTAACCACAAAGGGAGTAAAAAGTTTGAAAACAGAAAAACATGTATAATATGGTATGTGTAGAAAACGGAGCCTTTGTACGATAAAATATCCTTCCAGGAGCAGGAAAATCATGGCTCCAGCCCCGGTTTTTCCATCTTTTCCCCAATTTTAAAAATCGGCTATAACAAATTGGCAATTCGTTCGCTCACCCTTACCTTTGCGGCCAGTTTCAAAACCTATCTCTTTTAAATACATTAAATATGGCCAATACTGGTAAGGTAAAACAGGTTATCGGTGCCGTTGTAGACGTTCAGTTCAACGGTCAGCTCCCCGAAATTTACAGCGCTCTTGAACTTAAACGCCCCAATGGAGATGTACTCGTTATGGAAGTACAACAACACCTTGGTGAAGACAGCGTTCGTACCATCGCTATGGATGGTACTGAAGGTCTCGTTCGTGGTATGGAAGTAACTGATACCGGTAAAAACATCCTGATGCCTACAGGTGAGGCCATCAACGGTCGTTTATTTAATGTAACCGGTGACGCCATTGATGGTTTGCCACAGGTGAGCAAAGCCAATGGCCGTGCTATCCACGCCAAGCCACCGGCTTTCGAACAACTTTCTACTGCCAGTGAAGTTCTTTTCACCGGTATTAAAGTAATTGACCTGATTGAACCTTATGCAAAAGGTGGTAAAATTGGTTTGTTTGGTGGTGCGGGTGTAGGTAAAACCGTATTGATCCAGGAATTGATTAACAATATCGCAAAAGGGTATGGTGGTCTTTCTGTATTTGCCGGTGTAGGTGAGCGTACTCGTGAGGGGAATGATCTGTTGCGTGAAATGATTGAAGCAGGCATCATGAAATATGGTGACAACTTCAAACACAGCATGGAAGAAGGTGGTTGGGATCTGAGCAAAGTGGATATGGAAGGTTTGAAAGAATCAAAAGCAACCTTCGTGTTCGGACAAATGAACGAACCTCCAGGTGCACGTGCACGTGTGGCTCTTTCTGGTTTAACAATCGCTGAGTACTTCCGTGATGGAGATGGTACCGGTAAAGGAAAAGATATCCTGTTCTTCGTTGATAATATCTTCCGTTTCACACAGGCAGGTTCTGAAGTATCTGCGTTGTTAGGCCGTATGCCTTCAGCGGTAGGTTACCAGCCAACACTTGCTACTGAAATGGGATTGATGCAGGAGCGTATCACTTCAACACGTAACGGTTCAATTACCTCTGTACAGGCGGTATATGTACCTGCGGATGACTTGACCGATCCGGCACCTGCAACAACATTTGCTCACCTGGATGCTACTACGGTATTGGATCGTAAGATCGCTGACTTAGGTATCTATCCTGCGGTAAGTCCGTTGGAATCTACTTCACGTATCCTTACGCCAGCTATCGTTGGTGAAGCGCATTATAACACTGCCAACCGTGTGAAGCTGATCCTTCAGCGTTACAAGGAACTGCAGGATATCATCGCTATCCTTGGTATGGATGAATTGAGTGAAGAAGATAAAATGACTGTATTCCGTGCACGTAAAGTACAGCGTTTCCTTTCTCAGCCATTCCACGTAGCAGAAGCGTTTACCGGTTTGAAAGGTGTATTCGTAAGCATCGAAGACACGATCCGTGGCTTTAACATGATCATGGATGGTGAAGTGGATGAATATCCTGAAGCATCCTTCAACCTTGTTGGTACAATTGAAGATGCCATCGAAAAAGGTAAGAAGTTAATGGCAGCAGCAAAGGGATAAGACAGTTTATAGTTTATAGTTTATTGTTGGCTTTGTTGTTTAACAGGAACTAGAAACTAAAAACCACAAACTAGAAACAACAATGAATTTAGAAATATTAACTCCACTCGGAAAAACATACAGCGGCGAAGTGAACGGTGTTCAGTTGCCCGGTGTTGATGGTAGTTTTGAAGTGCTCGATAACCATGCTCCGTTGGTAAGTGCTTTAAAAGCAGGACAGTTAAAAGTATTGCTTGAAAAGAACCGTACAGAATCGTACAAGATCCAGGGTGGTTTTGTAGAAGTACTGAACAATAAAGTAACAGTACTGGTTGAAGGAAGTGAAGCAGTTTAAACACGTTTAGATAAGTCTTGAAAAGTCCCGTTAAGAAATTGACGGGACTTTTTTTATCTTAGGTAAAACCTTTCACATGAAATACATCCTCGCTCTCATTTTCATCAGCACCGCTGCAATTGGCAATGCGCAAACTCAACGAATCAAAGATCTCTTACCAAAAGGTGGTGACATAAATGCATCGCAACAAACAAAAGCACAGGATATAAGAATGCGTCAGTTAATTACTACTGAAGTAATTAGCGAAACAATTTTGCTGCACTTGAATGGCAAGCCGCAAATCGTTAAAACTTCTGCCTCGTTAGTAAGACTTGTTGAACCACAAAAAATAACATGCCTGGAAATTGTTACTGATGAGCGAAAGATTACTGATTATACAAAAGATACAAGCATTAAGAAGCTTGTTATAATAGAAGCGAAAGAGTAAAATATAATCCCGCTGAAAAGCTCAGATTTCTTTTTTATGTAATCGCTCAGTTAGCTGCATCCATTATTCATAAAACAATTGTTTATGAAAACAGCAGCAGCATTTCTTGCCCTTTTTCTTTGCCCTTTTTTATTAATTGCACAACAGGTAAAACGTACAACCATTGAAACCAAAATGGAACAGGTGACTGTGTTTACCAAAGGTGCACAGGTAAAACGCACAGGCAAGCAGTCCATTCAAACAGGTAAACAGGAGATCGTCTTCACCGGCATTTCAACCGATATTGAAAAGCAGAGTGT
>NZ_CAMLGT010000224.1 GCF_946479605.1 uncultured Lacibacter sp. | reverse complement strand
CGCATTGCTCCGTATTTAGAAGCAGAAGTAAAAGCGTTGGGCTTTGTTGTTGATGAAGCATTTGTTACCGGTGTGAAGCTGCGGGGGACCATCAACGATTGTATCAAGCTCAACTTAAATCTGCGTTGTGCAAGCCAGGTGTTGTACAGTTTACAACAATTCACGGCACAGGATGGCGATGACATTTACAATGCATTGAAAAATTTTCAATGGGAAAACATTTTGCCCAACCCCGGTTATTTTTCGGTAACAAGTAATGTCAACAATCCTACCATCAACAACAGCATGTTTGCCAACTTACGGGTAAAGGATGCCATTGTTGACCGCATCAGGGAGAAACGAGGTACACGTCCATCAACTGGTGCTGAATTAACCGGCACAGTGATTCATTTGTTCTGGAAGAATGAAGAGGCAGAAGTATTTGTTGACACATCGGGCGACTCATTGGCACGGCATGGTTACCGGAAGATCCCCGGTCTTGCACCAATGCTGGAAGGTTTGGCAGCAGCAACGATCTATGCAACGGTGTGGGATCGCACTTCACCATTTATTAATCCTATGTGTGGTTCGGGCACATTGGCCATTGAAGCAGCATTAATCGCTACCAACCGCAGACCGGGTTTGTACCGCACCAATTATGCATTCATGCATGTGCAGGGTTATGATGAAGCAGTGTATCACAAAGAAGATGCATTACTCGAAGAACAAATTGTTGATGTGCCGGGATTAAAAATTATTGCAAGTGATTACAATCCAAAAGCCATTGACAATGCAAAGAAGAATGCAATTGCAGCAGGTGTACAAAAGCTCATCGATTTTGCTGTGTGCGATTTTGCCAAAACAGAAGTCCCACCGGATGCAAAAGGCATCATGATGATCAACCCGGAATATGGCGAACGTTTGGGCGACATTAAAGAACTGGAAGCAACCTATGCACGTATTGGTGATTTTATGAAGCAACAATGCGGCGGTTATTATGGTTACATCTTCACCGGTAATATGGAGCTTGCAAAAAAAATCGGACTGAAAGCAAAACGCAGAATTGAATTCTACAACAGCACTATTGATTGCAGGTTGCTGGAGTATGAATTATACAGCGGAAGCAGAAGAGAAGCAAAAAGTTTATAGTTTGTGGTTTGTGGTTTATAGTTGTCAGCGCCACTTATTTCTTTTCTATCCCTGCGTATTATAAATTCATGCTGAGAGGTAGAGAGCGCAGAGGTATAGCACTCCTGCTGTTTCCCTCCCTATCTTTGTCCATCATGCAAACAACACATTACTCCATCATCATTATCGGCGGCGGCCCCATTGGTTTGGCTTGTGGCATTGAAGCGAAGAAAGCCGGCATCCCCTATCTTATTTTAGAAAAAGGTTGTTTGGTGAATTCGTTGTACAACTATCCCGCAAACATGACCTTCTTCTCCACCTCCGAGCGATTGGAAATTGGTGATGTACCGTTTGTCTCCGTGAATGCAAAACCTACAAGGGCCGAAGCGTTGGAGTATTACAGAAGAGTTACGGTTGCTTACAAACTCAACATCAACTTATTTGAAGAAGTATATACAGTTGAAAAAACTGCAACCAAATTCAGCATACAAACAAGCAAACAAAACTACACAGCCGATCACATCATTATTGCATCCGGCTTTTATGATATTCCTTATCTGCTGAACGTAAAAGGCGAAGACTTACCGAAAGTAACCCACTACTACAAAGACCCGCACTTCTATGCATTTCAAAAAGTGGTTGTTGTTGGTGCAAATAATTCAGCCGTTGACGCAGCGTTGGAAACATGGCGCAAAGGTGCCGATGTAACCATGGTGATAAGAGAAAAGGAAGTGGGCGAACGGGTGAAGTATTGGGTGCGGCCCGATGTGGTAAACCGCATTGCAGAAGGATCTATCAAAGCATATTACGAATCATCGATCATCGAAATAAAAGAGCACGAGGTCATCATTCAAACACCGGAAGGCATCAAAACAATCGTCAACGATTGGGTGATTGCAGCAACCGGTTATCAACCCAACTTATCATTTTTAGAAAAGATCGGTATTCACTTATCAAACGACGAAGTACGCAAACCTCAATACAACGAAGAAACACACGAAACAAATGTGCCGGGTATTTACCTCGCCGGTGTTATCTGCGGCGGAATGAACACCTCCAGACTTTTTATTGAAAACTCCAGGGAGCACGCACACAAAATCATGCAGTCTGTTATAAAAGCAATCCTGTAATACAAGCCAGTACAGTAACGGCAGAAAGACCGTATAAACCCTAATGACAAACCCTTAAGTGCTGCAAATATGCTTCTACGGAATTGCACTTGGTAAAAACCCGCTGTACTTTTATTATACCAAAATCCAAACCCTCTGAAGAAGTTAGCAGTACATATTCTTCTGCTGTTGCCCTTATTCCTGCAGGCACAGATCACCTCGCCAATGGTAAGGGCAAATTTTGGCCTTGATGCAGATTTACGTCACAACTTTTTTAATGGAGCACTGCTTTCCGGTAACGACGACTGGTTCAGCAATGCAGATGCAGGCACCGGTGTTTTTGTGATTGACACAACAGGCGCTGCAGGTATTTACAGTGCGTACACTTCCAATCCATCTTCCCGTTTTGCCTCTTTTGCAAGAGGAATGCGCTATCCCGTTTTAAGCACCGTTAACAACCGCATTTTTTATGATGCCACTTTCGTAAGAGACCACAGAGCTACCGACTCAACAGGTTTTGCCGGCGGTTTAAAAAACGGAATGAGTCCGCAGCTTTGGTCTTCCGTTGTATCACCGGTTCTTTCAAAGAATGATATTACGGAAGTGTTTCTGCATGTTCGCAGAGATGGTACCAACCCCACAGATTCGCTGTTCTTTTTTGGCGGCATTGGTATTTTAGGTACTAATGGTGATCGCTATTTCGACTTTGAACTATACCAGACCGATATTACCTATAACCGCAGCACAGGAAAATTCACCAACTATGGCCCCGACTTTGGGCATTCTACCTGGCGGTTTAATGGATCGGGACAGATCACACAACTAGGCGATATCATCTTCACCGCAGAATACGGCAACACCGGCTTAACATTTATTGAAGCGAGGATATGGATTGAAAAAACAGCTTTAACAACTGTAAACCCGCAAGCGTTCAGCTGGACAGGTACATTCGATGGCGACGGCAACAATGCTACTTACGGCTATGCCGGTATTGTACCAAAAACAGGTGGCAACTTTTACCAGGGATTACAAAATGCAGCATCAGTTTGGTCGGGACCATTCGGCAACCTCAACAGCAGCAACCTGCCGGTTACAACCTACGATGCCATTCAGTTTATGGAATTCTCTGTAAATCTTTCAAGATTAGGTTTAGACCCCATGACCTTTACCAATGGCTCCATGTGTAATCTTGCGTTTGGAAAAGTATTGGTTAAAACAAGAACCTCCACTTCCTTTACATCGAGCATCAGTGATTTTGTTGCCCCTTTCAGTTTCCGCTCGGTAGCGAGTATTGATGCTTCAGCTGACTTTCCTGTTATGTGCTCGCAGCAATTCGTAAGTAATTTATCGGTTAGAAATCCATTATCTACATCAACCTATTCCTGGAGTACACCAAACGGTCATATTGTTGGTTCAACAACAGGTACAAGCATTACAGTTGATCAGCCCGGCTCCTATATTGTTACACAGGAATTACTGAGTGGCTGTGGCGAAAACGGCCGGGATACCATTACAATTCTTGTTGCGCCTGGTGGCAACTGCGCAGTTCTCAATTCTTCCCTGCTTTCGTTTACTGCACGTAACAGGGAACAAGCTGCAGAACTCAACTGGAAACTGAGCAATAACCAGTATGCAGAAACGATAACTGTTGAAAGAAGTTTGAACGGACAACATTTTGCTGCAGCAACCAACATCGCCGCAAAACCAAATTCTGAAACAGCCGATTATACATTTACCGATGCTATTGTAAACTTTAACAGCAACAACATTTATTACCGTTTAAAAATTACAGACAAAAACGGCCGGGTGTGGTACAGCGAAATACAGTTACTAAAAACCAATAATGCTATTGTTTTTCATGCAAGCGTAAACCCAAACCCTGTTACAGGAAACCGCATGCACATAAACCTTTCTTCACCGCAAACCAATAACGCAGTCATTCAACTGCTAAACATATCGGGTGCAGTAATACATACACACAAACAAACTGTTATAAAAGGCAGTAATATCATCCACATCAACGGAACTTCAACCTGGCAACCCGGCTTGTACATTTTACGTATAACAATTGGCAACGAAATACTGCAGCAAAAAGTTATCGTTACAGCTGACTAATCGTTTTCCACTCATCACATTCTTTTGCACCGGAGTTTTCCATCAGCGATCATTCCCTATTTTCGGGTTTTTCCTAATCAAACAATTGTATCACATGATCCGAATTCTGATTGTATGTCTGTTGTTCAGCTCTACTGCTTTTGCACAACACAAAGATTCTGTAATGGTGCGCCGCATTATTGAAGAGGCCACAGGTAATTCGCAACTGAAAAAACTCGGGCAGGAACTGATGGATGGCATTGGCCCACGTTTAGTAGGCACACCCGAAATGCAGCTGGCACATGATTGGGCTGTGGCAAAATATGGCACATGGGGTATTACTGCACGCAATGAAAAATGGGGCGAATGGCGTGGATGGCAAAGAGGCGCCACACATATTGATATGATTCATCCCCGTGTAAAAAGCCTGGAAGGAACGCAGCTGGCATGGAGCCCAAGCACAAAAGGGAAAGTGGTAACAGGTGATGTAGTGATCCTTGCTGATGTTGCCGACTCAATTGCATTTCAGCAATGGCTGCCTTCTGTAAAAGGAAAGTTTGTTTTGATCTCTATGAATCAGCCAACCGGTCGTCCTGATTACAACTGGGATGAGTTTGGCACAAAAGAGTCAATTGAAAAGATGAAAAAAGAACGTAGCGAAATAACAGATGCATGGAGCAAACGCATCAGTAAAACAGGCTACAATGCACGCACACTTCCTGTTGCATTGGAAAATGCAGGAGCTGCCGGTGTTATCATCTGTAACTGGTCGAGAGGTTTTGGCGTAAACAAAATATTTGGCGCCAACACAAAGAAAGTTCCAACCCTTGATCTTTCAGTTGAAGATTATGGTTTGCTCTATCGCCTGATCGAGAACGGCGTTGCACCAAAGCTCAGTGTTCGTTCCGATTCAAAAGAGCTGGGTGTTGTACCAACATACAATACTGTTGCAGAAATAAAAGGAACAGAAAAGCCAAATGAATATGTAATGCTTTCTGCACACTTCGATTCATGGGACGGTGGTACAGGTGCTACAGATAATGGTACCGGCACATTGGTGATGATGGAAGCAATGCGTATTCTTAAAAAAGTTTATCCCAATCCAAAACGCACCATCCTTGTTGGTCATTGGGGAAGTGAGGAACAGGGTTTGAATGGTTCACGTGCTTTTGTGGAAGATCATCCGGAAATTATTCCAAACATACAGGCATTGTTCAACCAGGATAATGGAACGGGCCGTGTGGTAAATATTTCCGGCCAGGGTTTCCTGCATGCGTATGATTACATTGGTCGTTGGTTGAGCCGTGTACCAAACAAATACAAACAGGAATTGGAGACAAGATTTCCAGGTGCACCCGGCGGTGGCGGATCAGACTATGCTTCATTTGTAGCAGCAGGTGTTCCTGCATTTTCATTAAGTTCCTTAGGCTGGTCATACGGCAACTATACATGGCATACCAACCGTGACACGTATGATAAGATTGTGTTTGACGATGTACAGAACAATGCTATCCTTACCGCTATTCTTATTTATATGGCTTGTGAGGATGAAAACAAAACTTCACGTGAACGCATTGTGTTACCGGTTAACCAACGCACAGGCGAACCAGGCAAATGGCCTGCACAAACAAAACCCACACGCAGAGGTGGTTTAGATTGATCTCCATCTCAACGATAAAAAGACGCATCCATGGCTGGATGCGTCTTTTTTTTATACGGCAATTCGTTGCAAATTTCATGATTGTTATCAGGAACAGGTCAAACATTTCTCATCAGCAGCCCCCTGCAGCCAAACTACTTTTGCTGTTGCAATCGAAATCACAGCCATGTATATCCGTAACAACCTCTTTAAACTCCAACATGAACTATCACGCTGTTCGCCAGCCATTATTTTAACTGCAGCATATTTACTCCTTAGTATTATCTGGGTTGTATGGAGCGATACAATTGTAGCTCAAATTGCCAGCAACAACAACCAATTACTGG
>NZ_CAMLGT010000223.1 GCF_946479605.1 uncultured Lacibacter sp. | reverse complement strand
ACTGCTTTGTACGTGTTGTTACCGGTGTTGAGATCGGGGAAGATGAGTACGTTGGCTTGTCCTGCCACTTCGGACCCCGGCATTTTACTACGACCCACAACAGGATCAACCGCTGCATCGTATTGAATGGGTCCTTCCACCAAAATATCAGGTCTGCGTTCTTTTACAATCGCTGTTGCCGAACGTACTTTCTCTACTTCTTCTCCTGTACCTGATGTGCCGGATGAGTAGGAGAGCATCGCCACTCTTGGTGTATCGATGCCAAATGTTTTTGCTGAGTCTGCCGATGAGATTGCGATCTCTGCCAACTGTTCTGCAGTAGGGTTGGGCACAATCGCACAATCACCATACAATACCACCCTGTCGGGCAATAACATAAAGAAGACAGATGATACAGTATTGAAACCCTTTCTTGTTTTCACAAACTGCAAGGCCGGTTTAATGGTATGTGCTGTTGTATGTGCAGCACCTGAAACCATACCATCGGCATCGCCTTTGTACACCATCATGGTGCCGTAGTACGATGAGTCGGTCATGAGATCTGCAGCTGCAGTAATTTCCATTCCCTTGCTCTTACGCAGTTCGTACAACGTTGTATAGTAGTCTTCATATTTTTTACTGTTCAACGGATCAACGATCTGTATGCGTTCATCATCCCAATACAAACCAAGATCATTCACTTTCTGTTTCACATCCTCTGCTTTACCCAGCAGGGTGAGGTAGCCGATCTTATCTTTTGCCAAACGTGATGCTGCTTTTAATATCCGTTCATCTTCGCTTTCGGGCAATACAATATGTGTTTGTGCTTTTTTTGCTTTCGCCAGTAAATTATGCTGGAACATAATGGGCGTAATGGCTTCCGATTTTACCGAGTTGATCTTTTCACTCAATGCATCGGTACCAACAGCCGATTCAAAAATATCGATGGCTAATCTTATTTTGTATTCGTTGCCTGCATAGATCTTTGGTTGGATGTTGGCAATGCGTGATGCTGTTTCAAACGTACCCGTGCTTACTGCTAATACGGGCAAAGTTTGTTGTGTGCCATCCATGAGGTTTACCACCGAACGTTCGGGCAGGAAACCACCGGTTAATACCAGGCCTGCCACACGTGGATAGTTGGGCGACATGTTTGCCAGCATGGTGCCAATGACAAGATCCGATCTGTCGCCGGGCATTACCGCCACACAATCGGGTGAAATGCGGTTGAGATAGTTGGCCAGCTGCATACCGCCAATGATCGAATTGCGTGCAATCGTATCCAGCTTATCGTTACCAAACAACACATGTGCTTTTAATTCGTCGGCAATCTCTTTCATGGTAGGATGGCCTAACTCTTCACTGTTCGGAATCAGCGATACAATGAGGTCTTTTGGTAATCTTGCTTTGAGTGCTTTTTCTGCTTTGGCTAAGTCTTTGGTGCAACGGCTTACAAATACGCCGATGATCTTAATGTTTTTTGCAATGAACGAATGCAGCTGTAACTGCACGTGCTCCACAAGCTCTTCACATGAATCGAAATTGTCTTTGATCACCAGCAATGCAGGCATACCAAGCGATGTTGCCAGTGAGGCATTAAAGTCTACTTCAAATACCGATGTTTCTTCGTTGAAATCGCTGCCTTCCACCAGTACAAAATCAAACCGCTCTTCCAGCTTCTTGTATTTTTCAATGATTTCATCATACACATAATTAATGCGGCCCTGGTTACGGAGTTCATTCAATTCACTTCTCGAAAAAGCATAGGCTTCTTCGTATTCCATCGGAATTTTAAAATGTGAAAGAACGGCATCAATATGATTGTCTTTTTCTTCTTTGTCTTCAACCACGGGTTTAAAGAAAGCCACTCTGGGTGTGGTGCGTTGTAACATTTGCATCAGCCCCAGGCTGATGATGGATTTTCCGCTTTGGTTAGATGGTGTGATGATGTAAACCGACCGATTCATAAAGTAAAAATTAGTTGAATACAGGTAATAAACCGCTTTTTTGAGACAGATTTATTAGATGCTGCAAATTTATTGCCGCCTGACGGGCGATAAAATGGGATACACCGTTTAAAAAACTGATTATTATCAGGCTTCATTCAACCGCAAAGTAGTAAAGGTGTTTTTTGTCAGTATTGAAGTAGAATAAACGGTTGCTGAAGAATGACATTGGTCTGTCTTTCAGTTAACGGCAATCAGTTCTTCTTCCTTTTCAATTCCTTTGCCATCTCTATTGAATGCTTCAACGAGTTGAGATTGTTCCAATCGCTGTGTGCCACAATAATGAACCTGGGGTTTGGGAATTTTTTCTGCACCCTGGTGAGCGTAGTTTCATATTCGTTGATGTTGCCATCGCCTAAGAAGCCAAGGTTTTCATCAGAAGCGCCTTTTATTAAACAACCGCCGAACAGGATTTTTTCCTTTTCAAACCAGATCACAATATTGTCTTCCGTATGTCCCTGCCCGGGATAATAGGTTTCAAACTTATACTGTCCTGCACGGAATACTGTGTCTTTTGTCATTAAAAACTGGGCCCGTTTTTTTTCGTTCTTCTTACTTAGTTCATCTGTGAGAGTGGTGGTGTAAGTGGCGATTCCCTGTTGACGGTAATATTCAAGCCCTGCAGTTTTATCGCTATGCCAATGTGTGGCAAAACACAGGGTCACTTTTTTGTTATGTCTTAGTTGGATGCTGTCGAGCAATGGCTGAAACTGTGTTGTGTCCCATGGCGTATCAAACATCACCACACCATTGTTTGTAACAACATACATTCCGTTTGCGGGTACCTGGCTTTGCTGATAAGTATTGTACGTGGTATAGATGTAGAAATCGCCGGTTAAATGCGTGATCTTAAGTGCTGCATTTTTTGTTTGTGCGTTAAGACCGGTTAGCGAAAAAATAAATACTGCTGTTAAAAAAAAGATCCGCATAGTGTATAGCTGTTTGTTGCTGAGGTTTGTAAAGGTATTGATATGTGAGAATGAAACGGAAGGAATGAATAAGAATTTTATCTGCCACCTGATCGGTCGTAAAATATATTATTTTGCTCCTCTGCAACTTTTGCATGAAACCACCTGCAAGCGCAGCGCCACATTTGTATAATTCGTGTTTTATCTCTGCACAACTTGTTTTATATTCCCATTCCAAAACAAAACGCATGCAGAAATATTTTCTCGTAGGACTTCTACTTTCGGCCGGTACACTCAACGCACAAACAAAACCCGACACAACTAAGACGGATCTCAACAAACAACTTTCCGCTGTTAAATGGCGCAGCATTGGTCCCTTCCGTGGCGGACGTTCAAACTGCGGTACAGGTGTTCCAGGCGATATCAATACCTATTACATGGGTACTACCGGTGGTGGTTTGTGGAAGACCGATGATCTTGGTCTCAACTGGACAAACATTTCCGATGGTTATTTTAAAACAGGAAGTATAGGTGCCATTGCTGTTCCGGAAAGTGATGCCAACGTTGTGTACGTAGGTATGGGCGAACATGCCGTACGAGGTGTAATGACGCATCATGGCGATGGGGTGTACAAGAGTACCGATGCAGGCAAGACATGGAAGCACATGGGTCTTGAAGCCACACAACATATTGCACGCATTGTGGTTCATCCGAAAGATCCCAATACATTATTGGTTGCAGCGCAAGGTGCGTTGTACAGCAAGAGTAAAGAACGTGGTATTTATAAATCAACAGATGGTGGTATAACCTGGAAGAATGTTTTGTTTGTAAACGAGAATACAGGTTGTAATGAATTAAGCATGGATATGAACAATCCACGTATCATCTATGCATCGATGTGGGAGCATGGCCGCAAACCCTGGCAGGTGATCAGCGGTGGTGCAGGAAGTGGTTTGTATAAAAGTGTTGACGGTGGTGATACCTGGCAGAAGTTGACAACAGGCTTACCAACAGAAATGGGGAAGATGTCCATTGCCGTTAGTCGTTCCAATCCGGAGAAAGTATATGCACTCATTGAAAGTGATAGTGAAAAAGAAGCCGGTGGTTTATTTGTGAGCAACAATGCCGGCGCCAGCTGGAGCAGGATTACCAACGATCATCGTCTCATTCAACGTGCCTGGTATTATATTGAACTGTTTGTTGATCCCAACAACGATCAAACCATTTATGTGTTGAGTGCGCCCGCACTGCGTTCGAGAGATGGTGGTAAAACATGGGAGAACTTAAGTGGTACACACGGCGATTATCATGATCTCTGGATCAATCCAAAGAATTCAAACAACATGATCATCAGTAATGATGGTGGTTGTGCTGTATCAGTGAATTTTGGTAAAACATGGAGTCCGCAGAACCAGATGCCCACAGCACAGTTCTATCGCATCAATGTCGATAATCAATTTCCGTATCGCATCTATGGCGGTCAGCAGGATAATACATCGGTGTCTATTCAACATCGCAGCTTTGGTGGCGGTTCCATTACTGCCAGCGATTGGGAAGCATCGGCAGGTGGTGAGAGTGCATTCCTTGCATTCGATCCTAATGATCCACGTTTTGTATTGGGCGGCAGCTACCAGGGAACCATTGAAGTACTCGACACCAAAGCAAAAGGCAGCACCAACATTATGCCTGCACCCATTCAGTATTTAGGCAGAGATGCAAAAGATATCAAATACCGTTACAACTGGAATGCGCCCATCATCTGGAGCAAGCACGAACCGAATACGTATTATCATGGTTCGCAACTCCTGTTAAAAACAACGGATATGGGTCGTACCTGGAAAGAAGTATCACCCGATCTTACACGCAACGAAAAAGAAAAACAAGGAAAGGGTGGTGTGCCTTACACCAACGAAGCAGTAGGTGCAGAAAACTATGGCACACTTGCATACGTGATGGAATCGCCGCATGAAAAAGGAGTGATGTATACCGGTAGTGATGATGGTTATGTGTATGTAACAAAAGATGGCGGTGCTACCTGGACCAATATTACACCGACAGGTTTGCAGGAATGTCTCATCAATGCCATTGAAGTATCACCACACGATAAAGCAACAGTGTACATTGCAACTACCCGTTATAAGTTCAACGATCATACACCCGGTTTATACAAGTCAACCGACTATGGTAAAACATGGGCAAAGATCAA
Source organism: uncultured Lacibacter sp. (assembly GCF_946479605.1). Next base: position 1,293 of record NZ_CAMLGT010000223.1, on the reverse strand, counting down.
CAACGGTATTGCCAACAATGCATTCACCCGTGTAGTGCGTGAAGATGAGGTACGGAAAGATCTGTTGTATGCAGGTACAGAGTTGGGTGTATACTTGTCATTTGACGGTGGTAAGAACTGGCAGCCCTTTCAATTGAATCTGCCTGTTACACCCATTACCGATCTGCGTGTACACAAAGGCGATTTGATTGCAGCTACATCGGGCCGCAGCTTTTGGGTATTGGATGAAATACATGTATTGCGCCAGTACATCAAAGATCAAACAGGCTTACAGTTGTACAAACCAGAAGAGGCGTACATCGCCAATGGTTACAGTGCCATGAATGCAGCCAACCCAACTGGTACTGCACGTGGTGCAGGTGTAAATCCGGCGAATGGTGTGGTGCTGTATTACAACTTACCCGAATTGAAAGCAACCGATACGGTAACAATGACCATTACGGATGCAAACGGAACAGTGATCCGCCGTTTCAGTTCGGTGGCAGAGAGTGCAGCGTATTACGATGGTGCGCCACCGGCCAACCCAACACTCAGCAAACAAAAAGGATTGAATCGTTTTGTGTGGGATATGCGCTTCGCCACCATGCCCGGCATACCCAATGTGTATATCGAAAGCAGTTATGCAGGCCACAAAGCCATACCCGGCACCTACACGGTTACAGTAAAAGCAGGAACGCAGCAGCAAACAACCAATGCGGTGATCTTAATGAATCCGTTGTATCCAACCACTGCTGCTGATTACAGTGCGTACGATGCGTTTATGCGTGCTGCTGAAAGCGAAGTAACTGTGATGCATAACCTTGTGAACAAACTAAACGGTAAACGTTTGCAGCTCGATGAGCTGATCAAAAACTTAACCGATGCAAAATATGCGGCATTAAAAAAAGAAGCCGACTCTTTAAGCAAAGACATGAAAGCATGGGATGAAGACATGGTGCAGCGCAAAAGCAAAGCGTATGACGATGTAGAGAACTTTCCCAATAAGTTTACAGCCAACTACCTGTTCATGATCAACCAGACCGAAAGCGATATTCCCCGTGTGAACCAGCCCAGCATTGATCTGAAAAAAGAATACGATGCACAATGGTTGGTATTAAAACAAAGAGCGGATGCATTGGAAGCACGTTTGAATACCTTGAATAAAAAGTTGAGTGAAGCGGGAGTGGGGGCGATTTGGAAGTAGTGTTGAACGAGCCGATAGCCGATAGTAATTAGTTGATAGTTGAAACCCCGACAGCGGAATGTGCTGTCGGGGTTTTGTTTATGATCATAGAATGCGCCAGTTACGTTAGA
>NZ_CAMLGT010000222.1 GCF_946479605.1 uncultured Lacibacter sp. | reverse complement strand
AATAAGAAATTAAGAGACTGCCGCTTTCATTACAACGATGAAGCAACAGGCAAAGACAAGGATAAAATTGTTGAGAAGCAGAAAGAGACCACCATCTTTATTACTGAGGGTGACAGTGCCAGTGGAAGTATTACCAAGAGCCGCAACGTGGAAACGCAGGCGGTGTTCAGTTTGCGTGGTAAGCCGCTTAACTGTTATGGGCTTACAAAGAAAGTGGTGTATGAAAACGAAGAGTTCAACCTGCTGCAGCATGCATTGAATATTGAAGACAACTACGAAGATCTCCGCTACAACAATATCGTTATTGCAACCGATGCCGATGTAGATGGTATGCATATCCGTTTGTTGTTGATGACTTTCTTCCTGCAGTTCTTCCCTGATCTGGTGAAGAACGGTCATGTGTTCATTTTAGAAACACCCTTGTTCCGTGTGCGCAACAAACAGGAAACAATCTATTGCTATGATGAAGGAGAGAAACAGGCGGCTGTAAAAAAACTCGGTGGTAAACCGGAGATCACACGCTTTAAAGGTTTGGGTGAAATCAGCCCGGAAGAGTTTGGCCGTTTCATTGGTGCCGAAATGCGCAAGCAACCGGTGATGCTGTTACCTGAAACACATATACAGCAGGTGCTGGAATATTACATGGGTAAGAACACACCCGACCGCCAGGAGTTTATCATTGATAATTTGAAAGTGGAACTGGATAAAGTGGAAGAAGAAGCATAACCACGAATGAATATGCCACAGATAAACACAAATACACACAGATTAAAACGGTTTGCATTGAATCAATTCGTGTTGATTCGTGTAATTCGTGGCTAATAATTGATTGAATGTTTGAATTTCACGCCGACAGGAAACGTTATTTCGATATACAGATACTGAATACAGAAAAGTATGTATTGCCCTTTATTGAGAAAGTATTCTCATTAAAACCCGGCATGCGTGTTTTGGAAATCGGTTGCGGTGAAGGCGGTGTGTTGAAAGCATTTGTTGACAGAGGTTGTACAGGTGTTGGTATTGAGCTGGATGAAAGCCGTTTGGTGAATGCAAGAGAATGGATGAAGGAAGAAATTGCACAAGGCAAAATCACTTTTCATTCAAAAGATATTTACAAAGCAACTGATGCTGATTTTGGTGGAGCGTTTGATGTGATTGTATTGAAAGATGTAATTGAACACATCCATGATCAGCCAAAGCTCATTGAATGGATGAAAAGTTTTTTGACATCGAACGGTGTGATCTTCTTTGGCTTTCCGCCTTGGTACATGCCGTTTGGCGGGCACCAACAGATTTGTAAAGGAAAGTGGTTGAGCAAAATTCCCTACTATCATTTGCTGCCAACGCCGATTTACAAATGGCTGTTGAAATCGAATGGTGAGAACTGGGAAGAAATGCTGGAGATAAAAGAAACAGGGATTTCCATTGAGCGGTTTGAACGTATCTGCAAAGAGAAAGGATACAACCTCATCAACAAAACACATTTTTTAATTAACCCGATCTACGAATACAAGTTCGGCTGGAAGCCGAAAGAACAGTTTGGCTTTGTGAAAGCCATTCCGTTTGTGCGGAACTTTTTCACCACTTGTGTTTATTATTTGATACAGGCAAAACAGAATTAGATTTTATGATACATATTGTTTTTAACGAACCCGATATTGAGGTGTTGCAAAAAGCCATTGAACTGGATGAAACCCTGCAGGGCGAAGTGCTGCAGGTGGAAGATGATTATGCAGTTGGTCCTTTGAAAGATATTTATACCGACGAAGGTATTGCTGCACGCCGTGCATGGTGGAAAGAAGTGTTGACGGGCACCGATCTTGAAAAGAAAGTAGATGAAGGAGAAGTGGACGATAACAAGCTCATTGCTTTCATCATCGAGCGTTTGCAGAAAGATGAAGAAGAGAAAGTATGGATCTGGGCTGCACAAAACAAACACGATGTAAGTGGTTATTACTGGCTCATCAGTCAGCTGAAAGAGTTCCAGGGCCGCATTTATATTCTGTACCTCAACAATCTTCCGTTTATCAATGAGAAAGGACAGCTGTTCTACCCGGAGTGGATCAGTACCATTCAGCCAAAAGAAATGACCAAGGCAAAGAAACTTGCTCGTTTGGTTACACCGAGTGAGTTTGAAGTTGATCCGGATGAGTGGACAAAACTCTGCAACGAAGAAAAAGGAGTTCGTTTGTTAGAAGGTGGTAAAAAACTCGGACAAAAGGATTATGATTTTTACGATGCTGATCTGAAGAATTTTATTACCGGCGATTGGCAAAAAGCAAACAAAGTCATCAACCAGTTTTTGAGTAAGAACAAACACACAACCGGTGATATGTATTTGCTGTGGCGCTTGAAACAACTCATTGCAACTGATTTATATGATGTACAGGGCGAATTGAAGAACCTGAAAGATTTTGAGCTGAAGAAAAAATCGGGACAGCTGTTTGAAACCGCTCAGCCGGCAGAACAATAACGCTAAAAAGTAAACATGAAAACATTACTGAAACTGGAAGAGCTGGCAATGTTGCTTGTATCAATTGCAATGTTATACATCTCGAATGTGGAATGGTGGTGGTATCTGTTGATGTTTATTGGTCCGGATATAAGCATGCTTGGCTATTTGGCAGGCAATAAAACAGGGGCAGTGTTGTACAATATTTTTCATCATAAAGGAATCGCCATATTGCTGATTGCTGTTACACTGATTGCAAAACTGCAATTGCCTTTTTTTGATCCCGATCCGTTTGTGCAAGCGGGCATTGTGTTGTTTGGCCATGCATCGATGGACAGGATATTCGGCTATGGTTTGAAATACGAAAACGGATTTAAGTTTACGCATTTAGGTGAAATAGGAAAGAAATAAATTATGAGTGCATCGAAAAAGAAAGAAAATGTTTTTGACAACGATGGTGGTGTGCAGGGACAGTATAAAAACTGGTTCCTCGATTACGCATCGTATGTAATTCTTGAGCGTGCCGTACCTGCCATTGAAGATGGTTTGAAGCCGGTGCAACGCCGTATCCTGCATGCCATGAAAGAAATGGATGATGGCCGCTTCAACAAAGTGGCGAACATCATTGGCCAGGCTATGCAATACCACCCACATGGTGATGCAAGTATTGGTGATGCGTTGGTGAACATGGGCCAAAAAGATCTGTTAGTTGAAACCCAAGGTAACTGGGGCGATGTGCGTACAGGAGATGATGCTGCGGCTCCACGTTATATTGAAGCACGGTTATCAAAATTTGCATTAGATGTTGCGTTCAACAATAAAACAACCGAATGGCAATTAAGCTATGATGGTCGTAAGAATGAACCGGTGGTATTACCGATGAAGTTTCCGTTGTTGCTGGCGCAAGGTGCAGATGGTATTGCGGTTGGTCTGTCAACAAAAATTCTTCCGCATAACTTTTGCGAATTGATCGAAGCTTCGATTAAATCTTTGCGTGGCAAACGTTTTGAACTGTTACCCGATTTTCAAACAGGCGGCATGATCGATGCAAGCAACTACAACGATGGTAAGCGTGGCGGCAAAGTAAGAGTACGTGCACACATTGAAGAATTTGATAAGAAGACCTTGCTGATTAAAGATGTGCCTTACGGTGTTACCACCACACAGTTAATGGAAAGTATTGTAAAAGCAAATGACCAGGGAAAAATCAAGATCAAAAAGGTAACCGATAATACGGCTGCTGAAGTAGAGATACAGGTTGATCTTGCACCTGGTATTTCGCCCGATATCACCATTGATGCCTTGTATGCATTTACGGATTGTGAAGTATCAATCTCTCCCAATGCCTGTGTAATTGTAAACGATAAACCACAGTTTTTATCGGTAAGCGAATTATTGCGATTCTCTGCAGAGCAAACAAAAGGCTTGTTGCAAAAAGAACTCGAGATCAAGCTGGGTGAGTTACAGGAAAAATGGCACTATACTTCACTGGAAAAAATCTTCTTTGAAGAACAGATTTATAAAGAGCTGGAGAAGAAACATGAGACATGGGATAAAGTAATTGAAGCGATAGATAAAGCCTTTGTTCCATTTAAGAAACAGCTGAAGCGTGATATAACAAGAGAAGATATTCTAAAGCTGACGGAGAAACCTGTACGTCGTATTTATCGTTTGGATATTGCTGAGCTGAATGAACAGATCAAAGGACTGGAGGCAGATATTAAACAGGTGAAATATGACCTGGATAATCTTGTTGATTATGCAGTTGCTTATTACGAAAGTCTGCTAAAGAAATACGGCAAAGGCCGTGAGCGTAAAACGGAGATCAAACCGTTTGAAGTGATTCAGGTGAAGCAGGTAGCCATTGCCAACACCAAACTGTACATGAACCGTGAAGATGGTTTTGTTGGTACATCATTAAAGAAAGATGAGTTTATTACCGACTGTTCGGACTTTGACGACATCATCGTGTTTACCAAACGTGGTATAATGAAAGTGGTGAAGGTGAGCGACAAAGCCTACATCGGCAAAGACATCATCCATGCTGCCGTTTTCCAAAAGAACGATGAACGTACCACGTACAACATGATTTATGTGGATGGCAAAACAGGCATCAGCTATGCCAAGCGTTTTAATGTAACCGGTGTTACACGTGATAAGGAATATGATCTTACCAAAGGCGATCCAAAGAGTAAGGTCCATTATTTCACAGTGAATCCGAATGGAGAAGCCGAAGTGGTGAAGGTATTGCTGAGCCCGAGTGCAAGTGCACGTATTAAAGAGTTCGATTTTTATTTTGAAGAACTCGATATCAAAGGCCGCAGCAGCATGGGTAACCAGGTTACCAAGTATGCGGTGAAGAGTGTGAAGTTTAAAGAGAAAGGCCGTGCGACATTGAGCGGAAAGAAAATGTGGTTCGATGATAAGTTCGGTCGCTTGAATACTGAAGAGAAAGGGCAGTACCTCGGCAAGTTTGAGCCGGATGACCGCATTCTTGTTGTGTACAAAGATGGCAACTATGAAATCACTGACCAGGAAATGACGCAGAAATTTGATCCGGAGAATATCCTCTTGATCGAATTGTTTAAGCCCGATCGTATCATCACTGCTGTTTATTTAGATAACGACAAGCTGCAGTACAATGTGAAACGTTTCAAAATTGAAACAACCACACTCCGCAATAAATTCTTCTTTATTAAAGAAGGAGCGAAGAATTATGTGGAAGCAGTAACAACAGATGAAGAACCTGTTCTCTCTGTACAAAGTGGTAAAGGTGCACAGGTACGCAGTGCAAAGATCAAGCTGGCGAAAGTGGCAGAGGTGATGGGGTGGAAAGCAGTAGGTGCAAAACTTACCGATTACAACAAGAGCATTGAAATGGAGTGGGTGAAAGAAGATCCGAATGCACAGCCGGAGTTGTTTGGATGATGAGTGATGAGTAATGAATGATGAGTACGGTTGCCAACTTTTAAAAAGTTGGCAACCGTTTTAGTTTACAAGAATTTGTTAAGAGCTTGTTCCGTTAACAAAAGATTAGAAACCGTCATACATCCGTAGAAATTATTCCTGCATCTGAATGAGCAAGCAGTTACTAAAATCCTGCAACCATTTATATGAGGACGATCTACCTAAGCTTACTCACGGCATTTGCTACAGTAACCATTACAACCAACGCACAAGTGAAACCTGTAATTAAAGCAGGTATTATTCAATCAACATGGAAAGGAGAAGCACGCCAATCGTTTGATCAATTAATTGATAAAGCCGACGGCTATATTACCACAAGAAACCGTACAGCTTTTTATGTGGGTGCAGGTGTTGAATTTCCATTAGGCAATATTGTTTCTGTTGAACCTTCACTTACGTACACACAAAGAGGTTATGGCGTTAAAGGCAACCTCACCATCAATGAAATGAAGATTGATGCATTGGATGCGAAAGCAACTGCACAGATGCATTACATTGATTTACCTGTGCTGCTGAAAGTAAAGCCTGTTGCGGGTTTGCAGTTGTTTGCCGGTCCGCAGGTTTCGTACCTGGTGAAGAATAATTTACGGGCTGATGTTTCGGTGCTGGGCTTTTCTCTCATCAACAACGACTGGGATATTACTGATCAATTTAACCGTTGGGATGTAGGTGTAACAGGTGGTGTGGGTTACGAATTTGCAAATGGCATTGGTATAACTGCAGCTTATGAAAGAGGATTTCAACGATTGGATAAGAATCAAAACTTCAAAGCATTTAACGAAGGATACAAAGCAGGATTGACCTATCGATTCTAAATAAACGATGCTTGCATTTTTCAACGAAGAAGCATCAACTTTTGAACTGTGAAAACTTCGGCTGATGTTGCAGTACCCGGCAACATCAGTTTTATATTTTATGCTAAACACCTGACGGGATTCTAAACTCATCACTGATTACTAATCACTCATTCTTC
>NZ_CAMLGT010000221.1 GCF_946479605.1 uncultured Lacibacter sp. | reverse complement strand
ACGTTATGGTTTTGCGTTGCCGATGGATGAAGCCGATGCAAAAGTACTCATCGATTTTGGCGGACGTAACTGGATCGTCTGGAATGCAACGTTTAAGCGGGAAAAAATTGGCGAAATGCCAACGGAAATGTTCTTTCATTTCTTTAAATCGTTCAGCGATGCAGCGAAGTGCAATCTCAACATCGAATGCCATGGCGATAATGAGCATCATAAAATTGAAGCCATCTTTAAAGCTTTTGCAAAAGCCATCCGCATGGCGGTAAAGCGTGATCCGCTGAGCAATTACTTGCCATCAACAAAAGGTGTATTGTAACCTTCGCTTTCAGGATAAAAGCAAAACAGCCAAACAGGTATTCTGTTTGGCTGTTTTATTATTTTTTAAACGTAAATCCTTTCGGTGCTTTTAATTCGCCGTAGTCATACATATTAATATAGAGAATGATGGGCTTTTCCAATCCTTCATATTTTACTTCGTACTTATCAAGCAGTCCCGTGTTTCCAATCAAACCATTGGGTGTTTCAAAAGCGCAGCAACTGCCAAGACGGTTGTAGGTTACAGCTTCACCATTCGGCCCAAGCAATGCGTTTAAAAAACGACGCTCATTAGCCGGTCCGCTCTGTTCTTTTGAACCTCCCACTTTAATAGGGTTCTCCACTTTATATCCATACGATGCATCGGACGATACATCAGCCAATGCAAACGTAGAATTGTTCAGCATGGCATAGTCGATCTTTGCGGTGGAAACAGAGGAACCTGTTCCTGTTTTTCCTGATGTTGTTTTTCTTGAACCTGAACAAGAGCTGACTAAAAATAACAGAACAAGCAGTGTAGTGGCAAACATTAATTTCATAAGCAGTTTTTTTATTTGATGCGTTGAACATTAAAAATACACAAAGGTTTGGCAAAAAAAGATTGTTCCTGTTTAAAGCCGGCTCCTGAGCCACCACCCCTGATGGATGATTGCAGCATCTCTGACATTCATCATTGAACAGTAACAGGCAGCAACTTAGCTTTATGTAAAATTCAGGTATATGAAAACGATTCTTGTTCCTGTAGACTTCTCCTCTACCTCGCTCAATGCTGCTTCCTATGCGTTACAATATGCAAAACAGGTGGGCGGCAAACTGATACTTGTTCATGCTTATAAAGATCCATTTGTGCTGCCGCTGTACCAGGGCATTGAAGTTTCGGCTGAGGACCTGCGTGAAATGAAGAAGAAAGAACTGAAGTTACTAGCTGATCAACTGGCAGAAATGGAGCCGCTCATTAAAGTACAGCACATGATCTTTGATGGCGACCTGGTGGATGTGATCCAATCGCTCACTGATGCGATGCAAGTGGCATTCATCATTATGGGCATAACAGGTGCAAGCAGGATCAAAGAAAAACTGATTGGCAGCAATACACTTGCTGTTGCAAACAGTTGCAAAGTGCCCGTGCTCATCGTGCCGCACAATGCAGTATTTACAAGGATCAATGATATTGGTCTTACCACCGATTTTCGTGATGTTACAGAAACCATCCCCGATAATAAGGTAAAAGATCTGATCCATTCAACCGGTGCAAGATTGCATGTACTGAATGTTGATTTCAAAAACAGGCAATGGACAAATGATACACCATTCCAAAGCGGTTTGGTTGAATCGATGTTTCAGTTTTACAAACCGCAATATCATTTTATTGATAACCTGGATATGGTGGAAGGGTTAAATGAGTATGCCGGAAAATTCGGGATAGAACTGCTGCTCGTCATTCCGCAAAAACACAATCTTGTTGAAAAGATTTTTTCAGGCAGTCATACAAAGGAACTCGCCTTTCACAGCAATGTGCCGGTAATGGTGATGCATGAATAAAAAAATAAAACAGCAATATGGAATAAAAAATGGCAGGTAAATCTAACGGGCGGCATTTTCATCCGCCCGTTTTATTAAGTACTTACCAATGTATTTACTGTTGAATTATTTCCAGAACTGTAATTCCCTTTGTGTTTCGGCAAGTTTTTGTTTTGTTTGGCTATACCCTTTCTCAATTAGTTGTTGCCAATTACTCCAATCTAAAAATTTAAATTCTTTCATATCCAGCTCAAGAAACATCGATACGTTTGACCTGCTGTTCTCCCGCCTGTGTCTGCTGTTAATGGTAATACTGTTTACAAGTATGGATGAAATGCCCGGTAATTGATGAGTGGTGGTTCCTGTTACTTTATTCCAGAATAATTCCCAGGAAGAGGGAACTTCATGCAAATCAACCATCGCTGTTTCTTCAGCCGATAATGACACTGCAATAATATGCCGCACCGGTTTTTTATACATTACTTCAACAGGAAGGTTATCGATAACGCCACCGTCAATATGTAAATGTCTATTGATGATGACCGGAGGAAATACACCCGGTATGGCCATACTGGCTGCCACCTGCAACTTGATCAATCCCCTGTCATGAATTTTCAGAGACGCATTTGAAAAATTGGTCGATACACAATAAGTATCCACCCACAGATCTTCCAAATGATAATCAGCAAACATGGTTGCTAAAAATCTTCTGATCTTTTTACCCGACATCAGCGATACGATCGGCAATGTAAGATCGTTTGAAGTTAATTTACTGTCTGCTGCCAGCCTGCACATAACAGCCGCCTTTTCAAAATCAAAATCAAGAAGAGACAAACCTGCCCCGTACACCGCACCAGCACTTGTGCCACCAATAAAATCTACTTCAATCCCCTGTTCAAGCAAAGCTTTTGCAGCACCTACATGTGCAAAACCCCGTGCACCTCCACCCCCCAACACCAACCCGATTGCCTGGTGTGTTACAATACGGCAAAACCTGCGTGTATCAGCTGCATTATTTTTCCGCATGTGTAAATGAAGATCTATAGACCGTTGTTGAAACCAGCGCCGGGTATTGGATGGTAATGCTGTTACTTCCTGGTGCAGCAGTAACAAGTATATCTTTTTATTCATCACATTGTCTGAATACAAATGCAATGCTTTTTCAATATCGTAAAGAGCAGCATCAGCATTAAAATCGGTTGCCACAATTACAAGATCGCAGTAAGCAATGCATTGCCTGGCCCATTCAGCATTTTTCATATCACATACAAGAAAATTAAGACCGGGCTGTCTCTCCATTTCATCAAACGTGCTGTGATCATTTCCTCCGGTATGTGAGCTGTCATCATAAATACTGATGCCAAAACCCATGTTCTGCAACTCCTGCTGAATAGCACTTGTGTAAGCACTTACATCATTGGCAGGTTGCAGATTTACAACTGCAATATTTTTTGGCGCAGCATCCATTTTTGTTTGATGGCTGTTGCGGCGCATCCGTTCAATAATAAATTTTGTAATGCTGTTGGCGAAAGAAGGAAATTGCTGCACCAATGTTTTATAATCTTCATCCTGCAATTGAAGAATCAGTGACCGGCGTAAAGCAACTACTGAAGCACTGTGCGGCTCCTGTGTAAACAACGAAAATTCACCGATCGGTTCGCCTGCTGAAATATCGCCCAGGATATAAATACCGTTTTCTGTGCGTTGCATTGCCCTTAAACGGCCCGACAGAACGATGTAGAAAGAATGCCCTTTTTCACCTTGCTGAAACAGGTACTGGCCTGCTTCAAATTCAAGTATTGATGTAACTTTTAGAATATTCTCCAGTTGTTCTTCGTTCATTGTTCCAAATAAACGCATCAACGACTGATGTAAGAGCAACTTGTGACCGGCTGTTTCATTCATTGAATTGGGCTGATAATCGTTAACAATATGGCTTGAGCATTTTCAACTATACGATCAGAAATCTGTTTTGAAGATATAGCTTATTATTAAAAGAATTGCCTGCAATCCGCTTCACCTCTTTCAATAAAATTCCGCCAGAGCTTCCGTTAATACTCCATGCTGTTAACAAAAGTTCTTATTCAGCCCTTCATCTGGCAGACTTAAAATAACTGACCAAGATCATAGGCAAAAACTATATAATCATAAAAACAATCAATATGAATTATTGATAAGAGTGCGTAGTTTTGAGGCCAGCTAAAAACGATTGAACCATTTTTTCAACATCGAAACAATTTAGATTATGGATAATAACACATCGCAAGGTAAATGCCCCGTTGTAGGTGCAGGCGCATCTTCCTTTAAACACAGTGCAGCAGGTGGCGGTACACGCAACCGTGACTGGTGGCCAAACCAGTTAAAGCTGAACATTCTCCGTCAGCATTCTTCGCTTTCAAACCCAATGGGCGAATCGTTTAACTATGCTGAAGAATTTAAAAAACTTGATCTGGCTGCAGTAAAAAAAGATCTTGCTGAACTGATGACCAATTCGCAGGATTGGTGGCCGGCAGACTATGGCCATTATGGCCCGCTCATGATCCGCATGGCATGGCACAGTGCAGGAACATATCGTATTCACGATGGTCGTGGTGGTGCAGGTTCCGGTACGCAACGTTTTGCTCCACTCAACAGTTGGCCCGATAATGCCAATCTTGATAAAGCCCGTTTATTATTGTGGCCTGTTAAAAAGAAATATGGCAAAAGCATTTCATGGGCCGATCTGATGATCCTTGCAGGTAATGTGGCATTGGAGACGATGGGCTTTAAAACCTTTGGTTTTGGTGGCGGCCGTGAAGATGTGTGGGAACCGGAAGAAGATGTGTATTGGGGAAGTGAAAAAGAATGGCTGGCATTGAGCAATAACCCGCACAGCCGTTACTCAGGCGATCGTGACCTGGAAAATCCATTGGCAGCGGTACAAATGGGCTTGATCTATGTAAATCCGCAAGGACCTGACGGTAACCCTGACCCTATTGCTGCAGCAAGAGATATTCGTGAAACCTTTGCACGCATGGCCATGAATGATGAAGAAACGGTAGCATTGATTGCTGGCGGTCACTCATTTGGTAAAACGCATGGTGCTGCTCCTGAGTCGCATGTTGGTAAAGAACCTGCAGCTGCAGGCATTGAAGAACAAAGCCTTGGTTGGAAAAATTCATTCGGCAAAGGAAATGCAGAAGATACCATTACCAGTGGACTGGAAGGTGCATGGACCACCACTCCAACAAAATGGAGCAATAACTTTTTTGAAAACCTGTTTAACTATGAATGGGAATTAACAAAAAGCCCGGCAGGTGCACACCAGTGGAAGCCAAAAGGCAATGCCGGTGAAGGTTTAGTGCCCGATGCGCATGATCCGAATAAACGTCATGCACCATTCATGCTCACAACCGATCTGTCGCTGCGTTTTGATCCGGCGTATGAAAAAATATCACGCCGTTTCTTTGAACATCCTGACCAGTTCGCTGATGCGTTTGCACGTGCATGGTACAAACTCACTCACCGTGATATGGGACCACGCAACCGTTACCTTGGTACGGAAGTGCCAGCCGAAGAACTGATCTGGCAAGATCCTATTCCTGCTGTAACACACGAACTCATCAATGATGCAGATGTTGCAGCATTGAAAGGAAAAATTCTTGCAAGCGGCTTAACTGTTTCGCAATTGGTTTCAACAGCATGGGCATCAGCATCTACTTTCCGTGGCTCTGATAAACGTGGTGGCGCAAACGGTGCACGCATCCGTTTAGCTCCGCAAAGATTCTGGGCAGTGAACAATCCTGCACAACTTTCAACCGTGCTGGATAAACTTGAAGCCATTCAAAAAGAATTTAATGCAGCTCAAAGTGGCAAGCAGGTTTCATTAGCTGACCTGATTGTATTGGCAGGTTGTGCGGCTGTTGAAAAAGCAGCAAAAGACGGAGGTGTTGCTGTTACAGTTCCATTTACTCCCGGCCGAACAGATGCATCGCAGGAGCAAACAGATGTTGAATCATTTGCTGTGCTTGAACCGGTAGCTGATGGTTTCCGTAATTACCTGAAAGCAATTTCACAAACTGCTACCGCAGAGGAATTGCTTGTAGATAAAGCACAACTGCTGACGCTTACAGCTCCTGAGCTGACAGTATTGGTTGGTGGTATGCGTGTGCTTGATACCAACTTCGATGGTTCAAAACATGGTGTGTTCACCAACAAACCAGGTGTACTCAGCAATGATTTCTTTGTAAACCTGCTCGATTTTGGTACAACCTGGAAAGCAGCAGATCCTGTACAACAAGGGTTCTTTGGTACCGACCGTGCAACAGGTGATCTGAAATGGACAGCAACACGTGTTGACCTGATCTTTGGATCAAACTCTGAGTTGCGTGGTATTGCAGAAGTATATGCATGCGAAGATGGTAAAGAAAAATTTGTACACGACTTTGTTGCCGCATGGAACAAAGTAATGAACCTCGATCGTTTTGATCTGGCTTAATACAAATTTGATCGACAATAAAAAAACCGCCTTTAATAAAGGCGGTTTTTTTATGCTCTTATATTTTTGATTAACCAAGCAGTTATCTACTAAAACCGCAATGCTTTTACCGGGCTTAACTT
>NZ_CAMLGT010000220.1 GCF_946479605.1 uncultured Lacibacter sp. | reverse complement strand
AAGATGCAAACGGTTGTGAGAAATCAGGTTCAGAAACCATTACACAGCCAGATGAGTTGCTTGCCAGCGATGGACATACCAATGTCAGTTGCTTTGGTGGCAGCAATGGTAGTGTAACGGTAACCTTCAGTGGCGGCACAGCACCATACGAAGTAAACTTTAATGGTGGTGGTTTTGCAGCGCAAACATCACCTAAACAGTACACCGGTTTAACCGCAGGTACATACACATGGGTGGTGAAAGATGCAAACGGTTGTGAGAAATCAGGTTCAGAAACCATTACACAGCCAGATGAGTTGCTTGCCAGCGATGGACATACCAATGTCAGTTGCTTTGGTGGCAGCAATGGTAGTGTAACGGTAACTTTCAGCGGCGGCACAGCACCATACGAAGTAAACTTTAATGGAGGCGGCTTTGCAACTCAAGCATCACCTAAACAGTACACCGGTTTAACCGCAGGTACGTACACATGGGTGGTGAAAGATGCAAACGGTTGTGAAAAATCAGGTTCAGAAACCATTACACAGCCAGATGCTATTACTTGTAATCTCACAACACCGTCAATACCAAGTTGCGGCGCAAGCGGCACAACAGTTAGCGGTACAGTTAGTGGTGGTACTGGTCCTTATACCTGCTCTGCTTCATTTGATGCAGCTGGTGTAAATGCAGGATGGACTGTTACCAACTGCGCAGTAGTGGGTGGCGCAATCACAGTTACATATACATCAGGCGGTGTTGCAAACACTGTACTGACAGTAACTGTAACCGATGCGAATAATTGCACATCAACCTGCACCGTAACATTAACTTGCGATGGTGGTAAAGGATGTACTCCGGGCTTCTGGAAAACACATCCTGAAGTATGGGATAATTGCAACGACCTTGTTGTACAGGCAATTCCTGGTGCAGCATGTAGTGGTACTGGTACAAGTGGCAACTTTACTCCGGGTGCTGACTTTACAACAAGTACACCGTTTGTTGCATACTTTGGTATTACCAACAATGGATGCGGCGGTGGTTGCAGGATTTCTAATTTGCCAACTACAATGGGTGCTGCAATGGCAGCAGGCGGTGGTGATTGTAAGAAACTGGCAAGAACCGGTGTGGCAGCATTGTTGAATGCAGCTGTATTCGGATCAGATTATCTTGATGCGACCGGTTTTGCAACTTACGCTGATTTGTATAATGCAATTAAGAATGGCTTTAATACATGTACATACGAACCATTGGCCACAAACCTTGACAGAGCAAATAACCAGGATCATAGTTTGTGCAGTGGCTTGCCAGCTACAATTCTTACATCGTCAATAGTAAGCGGCAGAATAGATAATACATTGCCAACTGTTACTTTCAGCAAAGAGTTAACTGTTCAGGCATATCCAAATCCATTCAACAGTGAAATAAACTTCCGTTTTGTATCACCTGTATCAGGTTATGCAAACCTTGAAGTATATGACATGGTTGGAAGGAAACTGGCAATTGTTTATTCAGGCAGTGTTGATGCAAACGTTCCTCGTACTGCAACTTATCGTGTACCAGCTACACAACATGTGCCTATGGTGTACAGGTTAAATGTAGATGGAAAATCTGTAACAGGTAAACTGTTACCGGGCGATAAGAATTCATATCAACCCAAACCTAAACCTTAAAAAATAAAAGGATAACAGCAGAGGCGCTTCGGAAGGGGCGCCTCTGTTTTATTTGGTACAATTAAGTTTTACTCTATGCTGAAGCTGATACAACAGTATGATCGTATAGAAAGAAAAACGTTCCTGAAACCCAGGAACGTTTTTGTGTAACACGAATGTATAAGCAATTAGTAATTCATTACATAAACATAGTAACCTGCTCTTGATGGAAAGAAATCATAATCAATCCATGAATAACCTGCATCACCCCATGAAGTACCCCATGAGTTCATTACTTTGTATGCATTCCTTGCGTCATCATAACCACAAATGATGAGCGCATGACCAATATTACCTGTGCCTGCTGTTTTCCATACAAAGCCTGCACCTGCATTCTGGAAATTATTGTCAACAAGAATGGATGCCATTACCGGATGCTTTGCAGCGATCATTGATTTAATTGCATTCCTGTCGGTATTGATAATTTTTGCATAGCCACCAATTTTATAAGAAGCCGCAGTAATATCCTGTGCTGCTGTTGGAAGTGTTAAACATCCATTCACATCACTGTAGGGCATAGCCGACCAGGGCAACACTCCTTTGTTCTTCATCAGATCAAGGGTTAATGTTATTGCAGTTCCTGAACCGCAATCTGCAGCGATCTTTGTTTGATTATAAACATATTCAGGACTGAAAATATTTGTGGTTACATCAAAAGAAGATGCACCTGTTCTGTAAAATTGTTCAATTGAACGTGCTGCATAAGTTGTGGCAAAAGGAACACATGTCCATTCATAACCCTGTGTGCCGATTGGCGGAGTTTGCAGGAAATAACTTGAAGGAGGCGTGCCGGTTGGCGGAGGAACAACAACTGTGTTCTTGCTTACTGTTATTGTATAAGTACCTGTATTTCCTTTTGCATCTTTAGCAGTTGCAGTTAAGGTATGTGTACCGTTTGCAACTGTTCCTGCATCCCAGTAAAAAGTATAAGGTGCAGCAGTAAGTGTAGCTTTAACAGAACCGTTTACACTAAAACTTACTGAAGCAACACCCACATTATCTGAGGCAGAAGTTAAAACGGTTACTACGCCTGATACAGAAGATCCGTTTCCCGGAGATGTAATAGTAACAGAAGGAGGGGTGGCATCAGCACCTGTTGAACCACCACCTCCACCGGGTTTTCCTTTTGCGGCAATATTATCAGCAGAAAATCGTCCTGCTACAACCTGGCCCGAAGACATGATGAGAGGAATCTGGCTCACAAAAACCGGATCATCTTCGGTTAACCCGCCAAGCCGTTTTGCATTTGATTCAGTTGAAAGGGTTTCAATTGACTGTTCCGACGTTTCTTTTTTACAGGAAGACCATAAAAGAGATGCTGCCGCAAAAACAGCAATTGCTAAGTTGGATTTTAGATTTGTCATTTTTTTTTATTTAAGTATGTAAAAGCCCATAGCTGATATAAAGCCAGTTTTGCTTATGCAAGGCACAGTTCTTTACCAGTTTGATAAATTGCCTGTATCAAACACAAAGGGGCCGGATCTTAAATAAACAATTACTTAAGTGATTTTCTTTGTAAAGCTGGATCTGAGAAAATGGATTGTATGGTACTGCCTGTTGTTACAAGGTTCTTCTGTGAGATGGATATTGATCTTTTAAAAATATGGCCTGCCTGTTTTTTCTCTGCTGATTCAAACTCCATGTTCTTTTGAGTTGAATAATTACCCAAAATTATGCCACCGGTATATTCAAAAATCCATGTAAATTTTCTGCAATTCCAAAGTTGTTTTTTTTCAAACACTTGTATTTTTCACTTAACCATATCAGGCAGAGATAGACTTTTGCAGTTAGTTCTTAGTGATTGTTTTCGATGAAAAGCTTGTTGCAATAATTGCAAATACAGGCTTATGCAGTTAGTTGTTGATTGATAAAAGAAAAAGAGTTGCCATTGGCAACTCTTTTTCTTTACTGAGAATGTGATGTTTAAACCTGTATGACCAATTAAAAAAATCAAACAGGGTTAGTAGTTCATTACATAAACATAATAACCAGCTCTTGTTGGAAAGAAATCATAATCGATCCATGTAAAACCGGCATCGCCCCAGGCTGTGCCCCATGAGTTCATTACTTTGTAAGCATTCTTTGCATCATCATATCCGCAAATGATCATACCATGACCAATGTTGCCTGTACCTGCACTGTTCCAGATAAAGCCGGGACCTGCGTTTGAAATATTATTGTCAAGCATTACAGAAATGATCACAGGGTGATTTGCCACCAGCATTGTTTTGATCGCATTCCTGTCTGTGTTCAACAGTTTTGAATAACCGCCTATTTTGTAATTGGCTGCAGCAGCATCCTGTGTTGAGGTGGGTAATAAAGAACAACCATTCACATCGCTGTAAGGAATCACATTCCATGGTGTAACACCTTTGTTCTTCATCAGGTCCAATGTCAAGGTGATGGCAGTACCTGAACCACAATCGGAAGCAATCTTAGTTTGATTATAAACATACTCCGGACTGAAAACATTTACTGCATGATCAAAAGCCGTTGCATTTGTTCTGTAGTATTGTTCAATAGAACGTGCCGCATAAGCGGTTGCAAATGCTACACAGCTTCCTTCATTTCCCTGTGCTTTGGGCGTGGGTGTTGCTAAAAAGAAATTTGCAGGCAAGCTTATGGGAGGTGGTATAACTGTAATAGTTGTGTTGACGGCTACGGTTATTGAGCTTGAAGCCGTATTACCTGCTGCATCTCTTGCTGTGGCTGTAAGTACATGTGTGCCGCTGGTTGCATTCGATGCATTCCATGAAAAATTATATGGTGCCGTTTTAACACTGTCTTTCTTTACTCCATCAACAAACAGTGTAACAGTACTTACTCCAACATTGTCGGTAGCATCTACAGCAATACTTACAGTATTTGAAACTGAACTTGCATTGGAAGGAGAAGTAATGATTGCCTTTGGTGGAGTGATGTCGCTTTTGCTTCCGGGTTTCCCTCTCATTGCTGCATCAACAGTAGTTGCAACAGTTGTTTTTCCGGGAACTGTTAATGAAGATGAAATGATAAACGGAGCTTTACTTACCATGGCTGCTTCGTCATCAATTAATCCCGATGATTTTACCGGGTTGTTGCTGCTTTGAATTGTGGATTGCTCTTTTTGGCAGGAAACCCATAGAACCGGTAATAAGCATAGCATAAGCAAATGCCTGGAGTAGGGTACAGTTTTCATGATCTTTCGTTTTTTGAATTTTAAAGTTGTTCATACTGCTGTGGAAGCAAATTGTACTTCCCGGCACACAAACTGAATTGCTTGAGTTGTTTGAAATAAATGAAGTGAAAGCCTTCTCTGAGGAATAGTTTTTTTCTAAAGGATATTGCCTTGCGTTCATTACAAAATTACAAAGTGCTTTTTTGTTCAGCGAACTTTGCAGGTTGTATTCATGCTTAAAAAAGTTTTCTTTGAATGTTTTATTACTGTGCATTGCTGCCTGGTTATAATACGATTGTTATGTTGTTTTTGCTGTGCCTGAAAGGCTGTTGAAAACGCAGCAATTCCTGGCTGCCTTGGTTATAGAAAGCAGCCGGTAAATAGTTATTCATCAGTTAATGGCATAGCAGTATGTTCCCGTTCTTGTTAAAAAGAAATCATAATCTATCCAGCCATAACCTGCATCGCACCACGCTGTACCCCACGAATTCATGATGAGGTATGCATTCTTAGCATCATCGTAACCGCAAATCACAACCGCATGTGGCAATGAGCCTGAACCGGAATATGCTTTCCACACAAAACCAGCTTTTGCACTGATGAATGCATTGTCTGCAAGGATATTAATGATCACCGGGTGTTTTTGTGATACCATTGATTTAATAGCGGCTCTGTCCGCAGTGTACATCTTTGCATACGATGTGATCTTGTAGTTCTGTGCTTCCTGCAACTGTGTTGTGGTAGGTAACAAAGAGCAACCGTTGCTGCTGCTGTATGGCATGCTCTGGAAAGTACAGACACCATTCAGCTTTATAAAATCAAGTGCTGATTGCATGGCAGTGCCGGAATTGCAATCGCTGCTGAACTTGATCTGGTTGTATAAAAATTCAGGACTGAAAATATTCACAGCATTGCTGTATGAAGTTGCACCGGTTCTGTAATACTGTTCTGCTGAACGTGCTGCATAGCCAACTGCAAATGCCACACATGAACCTTCGCTGCCCTGCATACCTACCGGCGGCATGGTTAAACGCACACCTGATGAAGATGGCGGCTGAACTACTGTTGTGTTAAGTGTAACCGAAACAGTTTTTGCAGATTGATTGCCTGCAGCATCTCTTGCAGTAGCTGTAATATTGTACACGCCACTTGCTGCTGTTGCAGTATTCCATGAATAACTGTACGATGAGGATGATGCACTGCCTGCAACAGTTCCGTTAATACTGATGCTTACATTGGTTACAGTAACATTATCTGATGCAGATGCACTGATGCTGATGATGGCACCTGTGTTGTAAGAAGAACCATTTACCGGTGAAAGAAGAGTAACAACAGGCGCAGTAATATCTGCGGGAGTAACAATTGTGTTGCTTACCGAAACCTGTATGGAGCTGCTGCTGCTGTTGCCTGCTGCATCTCTTGCTGTAACCATAATATTGTGTGTGCCGTTAGCAACTGTAGCAGAATTCCATGTGGTTGTAAAAGGTGCAGTATTGCTGCTGGTAATGCTGATGCCATCAACGGCTAAGGCAACAGATGTTACGCCCACATTATCGCTTGCACTTACCTGTACACTGATTGTACCACTT
>NZ_CAMLGT010000219.1 GCF_946479605.1 uncultured Lacibacter sp. | reverse complement strand
GTTGCCAACAGTATGTTTAAGCCGAAGCAAAAAGAAACAAAACAGCCAGGCGAAGTTTCAAACAACAATTGATTTTATCCGTTTCTTTCTTCTGTACCTTAGAAAAGCATCGCATTCCAATGTAATATTTATCACATAATTCCGGCAGGTGGAATTCTACCTTGCATGAACTTAAACGACACAATCATGAACCTCATTGAGTTTATTAAACAACCGTGGCCATGGTACGTTGCCGGTCCGCTGATTGGGTTAACGGTACCCACACTGCTCATCATCGGTAACAAAACCTTTGGTATTTCATCTTCACTGCGGCATATCTGCGCAGCATGTTTGCCGGCGAAAATTCCGTTCTTCAATTACGATTGGAAAAAAGAAGTCTGGAACTTATTTTTTGTAGGTGGTATTTTAATAGGAGGCTTTATTGCTTTTCTGTTCCTGCAAAATCCTGAGCCAATGATCGTAAATCCAAAGTTGAGTACAGAGTTGGCCACGTACGGAATTACAAATTACGATTCACTTGTTCCAACTGAAGTATTTAACTGGAGCAGCCTGTTTACACTGCGTGGTTTTATCATGATGGTGGTGGGTGGCTTTCTCGTTGGCTTTGGTACACGTTATGCAGGTGGCTGCACAAGTGGTCATGCCATCATGGGTCTTTCCACATTGCAATGGCCTTCATTAATCGCAACCATCAGTTTTATGGTGGGTGGTTTTATTATGGCCAATCTTATTCTTCCGTTCATTCTTAAACTCTAACGATTCATGGAACAACAAAAAAATATAGCTGAAGAAGAATTGGTGGTAGAACAAAAACACCACGAGTTCCTTACAGAAAATACAGATTTTGAAATGCGTTCACTGGATGCTACCTGTTTCAACGAGTCAGAACTTAAACATCCGTGGTGGCATAATTTCAAATATGCGTTTGTGGGATTACTGTTTGGTATCCTCTTCGTAAAAGCAGAAGTGGTTTCCTGGTTCCGTATCCAGGAAATGTTTCGTCTGCAGAGTTTTCATATGTATGGCATCATTGGTTCGGCAGTAGTGGTTGGTGTCATCAGTGTATGGCTCATCAAAAAATTCAAGATCAAAACCATTTATGGTGAACCGATCCAGTTTGTAGATAAGAAATTCAACAAAGGTCAAATTTATGGCGGTTTTCTGTTTGGTTTAGGCTGGGCCGTTACCGGCGCATGTCCCGGACCGTTATTTGCACAGATCGGAAGCGGTGCCACTGTTATTGCAGTAACCCTGCTGAGTGCAATTGCCGGCACCTGGGTATATGGCAAGTTCAGAGAACAACTGCCACATTAAAATTTGCAGTACTTACGTGAATACACAAAGAACCATATTACTTTTTATCATTCTGCTGTTATTAATTACAGCTACGCAGTTTAGTTGTAATGAATCAGGCAAAAAGGAATCAACAGCAGCAGACTCATCCATTCAGCAAACAGTCTGGATGGGGCCGCCTTCAAACCAGATTCCTTATTACTCACGTGAAGATGGAAAGTTGATCTGGTATGGTCATGAACTGATTGCCAATACATCAAAATATCTCGGTCCAAAAGGTTCTGTTATGCAGATCGCCAATGGCATGAACTGCCAGAACTGTCATTTAGATGCAGGTACAAAACCATGGGGTAATAATTATGGTGCGGTTTATACCACCTACCCAAAATTCAGAGACCGGTCGGGTGGAATTGAAACCATTTACAAACGTGTGAACGATTGCATGGAACGGAGTTTGAACGGAAAGGCACTTGATACAAACTCAAAAGAGATGCAGGCCATTTATGCTTATATCAAATGGCTGGGCGAAGATTTAAAGAAAGGTGATAAACCAAAAGGCTCCGGCATTATTGAACTTCCATACCTCAACCGTGCTGCCGATCCGCAAAAAGGCAAAACAGTGTATGTGCAGAAATGCCAAACCTGTCATGGTGTAAATGGTGAAGGATTAATGAACATGGAAGGTAATGCTTATGCATATCCGCCATTATGGGGCAAAAACAGTTACAATAGTGGCGCTGGTTTATTTCGTTTATCTCGCTTTGCAGGTTATGTAAAAAATAATATGCCGCAGGGAACCGATTATCATGCACCGCAATTGAGTGATGAAGAAGCGTGGGATGTAGCAGCATTCGTCAATTCGCAACCACGTCCTTCAAAAGACCTGAGTAGTGATTGGCCCGATATTTCAAAGAAGCCGATCGATCATCCGTTTGGTCCATATGCTGATTCGTTTACTGAGCAGCAACATAAATACGGTCCTTTTGGTCCCATCAAGGATTACAAGGATCAGCTAAAGAAATCCAATACAAAAAAATAATCGTTAACGACAAGCATGCCGGAAAATAACATCACACATCTTGACAACTGTTCCTGCAATAGTTGTTCTGATGATCAGAAAATCGCACCCATCTCTCAAAACTCACGAAGAGATTTCTTTAAATCAGCATCGGCTATTGCTGCAGGCGCCGTATTGCCTGCATCCATTGTAAATGCAATCAGCGGCGATGAATATCATGCAAAGGAATTGTTTGGAAATAAAGCCGTACAGGATGGAAAAGCAAAAGTGGTTACACTGTTGCACACATCCGATATACATGCACAGCTTCACACACACGATGAATTCTTTTTTGAAAACGGAAAAGCAGTTTATAAAAAACGTGGTGGTTTTGCTGTGTTGAAAACAATGTTGCACACACTCAAAGCACAAAATCCAAACAACAGCATTATTATTGATGGCGGCGATTGTTTCCAGGGTGGCGGTGTGGCAGCATTAACTGAAGGCAAGGGTATTGTGCCGTTGATCAACAATATTGGTTACGATCTGATCTTGCCCGGCAATTGGGAAGTAGTATATGGGAAAGATGCCATGCTGAAAGATCTTGGTGGCTACAACAGTGCAAAGATCTGCGCCAACATGTTTCATGATACAACAGATGAATTTAAAAATGAACTCATCTTCCCACCCTATTGGACAAAAATAATGGGGGGAATAAAGATCGGCTTCATTGGTTATAACGATCCGCTTACGCCGAAACGTCAATCACCTGCTTATAGTAAAGGCATCAGGTTTACGAAACCGGAAATTAATGTGGCGAAGTATATCAAAATTCTGAAGGAGTATGAGAAATGCGCCATGGTATTCTTAGTAACACATATGGGTTTGGCGCAACAGGTTGATCTTGCCAACCAGCCCGAATTGCAAGGTGTTGATTATATACTTGGTGCTGATACACATGAACGTGTGCGTGTGCCTATACAAGGTAAATATGCAAAGGTGACTGAGCCGGGTGCATTTGGTTCATTCGTTGCCAAACTTGATATCGTTATTGAAAACGGACAGATAAAAGATGAGAACTATCAGTTGCTTGATGTTGATCCGGAAAAATATAAACCTGATCCTGCAATGGATAGACTTGTTGAAGAAGTAAGTGCACCACATAAAAAAGAACTCAGTAAAGTAATTGGGAAAACCAAAACAACATTGGTACGCTATTATGTGATTGAAAATCCCATGGACAACCTGATCACTGATGCATTGATGTGGAAATTCAAAGATGCAAAGGTAGATGTGGTGGTGAGTAATGGTTTTCGTTTTTGTCCGCCATTGGTTGCCGATGCAGCAAAAGGTTATGCGGAGATCACCAATGATTTTTTATGGAGCATGTTGCCGGTTGAAAGTGATGTAAAGATGGGTGAAGTGAGTGGTGAACAATTGCTAAACTGGATGGAGCAGGAACTGCACAATGTTTTTGCAAAAGATCCGGCAAAACGTTTTGGTGGCTGGGTAGTTCGCTTTAAAGGAATGGAAATGAACTTCACCATGAACAATGATTTGGGGAAACGGGTGAACCGGATAACCATCAACGGTAAACCACTTGATAAGAATAAACTGTACACCATGCTTGCCTGCGAACGTGATGGCGATCCGGATGATACATTATGCCGGCTGGAAAAAGTAAAGAACCCACGCAAACCCGGCCATACCTTACATGGCATTATGCGTGAATACCTGGCTGCACATCCAATGGTAGCACCAAAAGTTGAAGGCCGTGCAACAGCAACGGACGCTCCGTCAACATTATTATCGCAACTGGAGGGATATAATTATACATTTATCTGATAAAACAACTCATATGCAGGGATTAAAATTCTTACTCGTATCAGCACTGGTTATCAGTTCAGCTTTTGTAAAAGCACAATCAAAAATTGTTTGGGAAATGGCGTCAGGCGATACAGCCCAGCAACGTATCTTATTTAAACAAGTAGCCAATGTACTTGCAGCTGCACCCGATACAAAAATTGAAATTGTATTTCATGGTCCGTCCGTTTATGGATTATTGAAAGACAGCGGTTATTTTAAAGAACAGATCGTTGGCTTTCACAAAAAAGGAGTGGTAATGGCTGTTTGTAACAATGCATTAAAGAACAGAAATATAACCGCCGACAGGGTAATACCTGAGGCAACCATTGTTCCCGTTGCTATTCTTGAATTGGTGAAGAAACAGGAAGAAGGCTGGAGTTATATTAAAGCGGCAAATTGATTTGATTGAAAAGAGGAGTGTGAAT
The DNA here is from genome assembly GCF_946479605.1 of uncultured Lacibacter sp. The sequence continues at coordinate 1,923 of NZ_CAMLGT010000219.1, read as the reverse complement.
AATGAAGCAAGGTTTACAAGAAAACAGAAATCAATTTATCCTGCTGGTGCTGGTGAATGCATTTGTGGGTGCAATGGTTGGTTTAGAACGAACCGTTATGCCCGATTATGCGGCTGCACGTTTCCAAATGGATTCAACTGTTGCATTGGTTTCATTTATTGCCGCCTTTGGAACAACCAAAGCTATTTTCAATTTACTCACTGGTTACTTACATCAGCATTACAACCGTAAACAAATTTTGTTACTTGGCTGGGCAGCGGCCATCCCTGTTCCTTTTCTGTTACTCTATGCACAGGATTGGTGGATGGTGATTGTCGCCAATATTTTCTTAGGCATCAATCAAGGGTTGGCATGGTCATCAACTGTGGTGATGAAAGTTGATTTAGTTGGATCGAAGAACCGTGGACTGGCAATGGGCATTAATGAATTTGCAGGTTATGTTGCAGTTGGGTTAGCCGGGTATCTTGCAACTAGTCTTGCTCATTCATACGGTGCAGGATTTTATCCCTTTGTACCGGGAATCTTTTTTGTGCTGATCGGTTTTTTAGTATCGTGGTTGTTGGTAAAAGATACCACCGCCTTTGTAACACATGAACAGCAAGCAACCGAACAACGAACATTCAAATCACTTTGGAAAGAAGTAAGCTTCCGTCATTTCAATATGGGCAGTGTGAACATCAATGGGTTTGTGAATAACCTCAACGATGGTGTGCTGTGGGGTTTGTTACCCATCTGGTTATTATCGAATGGTTACAGCATTTTAGAAACAGGAAGTATTGCTGCCATCTATCCGGCTGTGTGGGGCATCAGTCAGTTGTTTGCAGGAAAGCTGGGCGATCATTTTTGTAAAAAACAATTGCTTACTGTTGGTATGTTGTTACAGGCAGCAGGAATTGTTTTGCTGGTACTTGGTACAACAAAACTATTCGTAATTACTGCTATGGTGTTGATGGGATTAGGAACAGGGTTGGTATATCCAAACTTTCTTACCGTTATAGCAGAAAATCTTTCGCCTGCCCAACGTTCAAAAGGGTTAAGCATTTTCCGTTTCTGGAGAGACTTAGGTTATGTTGCAGGCGCATTAGGTGCCGGACTTATTGCACAACTCTTCAGCATACCTGTTGCGTTTACAGTTGTTGCAGCTCTTACAGCAGCAGCCGGCATAATGGCCAATGTACGTATGTGCTGCACGTTTAAATTATTATGGCGCAGTCATACCTGTACCGAAGCTGCTGCTTTTTGAGCTGCTTTACTTAAACAAAACAAATATGTTCACCTGCTATATAAACAGCATGTGAACACCTTCACCTTCGCTACGTTTATAAAAATCACCAACGGTTATAATATCATCAACGCCTTCGTATAAGTCTTCTTCTTTGTAATGGAACATATCAAACGCAAGTTTGCAAGCCCACATTTTTACACCGGAAGCATATAAAATATCCAGGAACTCAGGAACCTCCGGCATATCCACTTTTTCCATTTCTTTCTTCATCATGGTTGTTGCCAATGCTTCCATACCAGGCAAACCACCAATCATTGTTGGCATGTGCATAGCAGGGTTGCCTACGGTTGCAATATGCAGACTATCCATTTTCTTTTTATTGATTGCTTCCAATCCAAAGAAGGTAAAAAATAACTCAGCTTCAATTCCTTCCATACGTGCTCCGTTGGCTAATACAAAAGCAGCATATACATTTTCCAATGATGCTTTTGATAAGATGATCATCATCTTTTTTATTTTTCCATTAGTCTCGTTCATGGCTTTATTTTTTTGATTGTTAAATACAACTGGCGGGTTTGGGTATACCGGCAATTTTAGTAGAGGTTTTTAATGGAGCGTTGGGAAACAATGAGTAGAACTCTTTAATATCCACCACACCACTTTTTCCTACACGGCGGATGCTGAGTGCAACCTGGTTC
>NZ_CAMLGT010000218.1 GCF_946479605.1 uncultured Lacibacter sp. | reverse complement strand
GTACGTGGCAGCTTTGCTTCGTAAATGATGTTGAAGTAGCTTGATTTGTTGGGATACTTTTTGAACAGTTCTTTTTCTTCATCGCTTGATTTTGCACCACCAAGCAATGTACCATCTGCATTAATGGCTGTAACGGTTCCTTTAAAATCGGCAGGAAAAACAAATACCTGTTTAACTTCTTTTGTTTTTGCATTCACACTAAACACAGTATCCCTAATCTGGTAATAAACAATCCCCTTTTTATTATCAACAATTTCACCATTCATGGGCGAACGATGGAATGTTAATTGTTCACTCTTTAATGTTTTAAGATCGAGTAAATGAATTTGCCGGTTACCGGAAACTACAGTGGAGATTTCCTGTTTACGAACACTATCAACATTGTTTTTATTGCTGCTGTAAAACACCATCGAGTTACCGATGAAGGGATTGTTGTGAAAGTAGAAGCTGAGATTACTCCGGCCTTCCAGTCTTGTTAATTTGATGATGCGATGCTTCGTGTCTTTATCAATCCATTCGTCGGGCATTTTTTTGCCACCTGTTTCGAGGACTTCCTGAGCATTCAGGGACAATACAGTAGCGAACAGCAGAGCAACCGTTGAGAGTAGTTTCATTTTTATACAGCCTTTAAACAGCCTTTAAAGTAAAGCCATAAAAGCATGCGAATTGTCCTGCACAATCCTGCTATTTTGGCTGTGCTTTATATGCTTTGTAACGTCGGCGCACATCGGGAAAAAAGATAAAATTAAAGTAGAGGAAATTTACGACAATGATGATATAAGCAACATTAAACGGCAGGTAGGATCTGAATTTGATTAATAAAATTTCACTGAAAATAATCGTAAGTGCAATTGCAAAAAGTAAAGGGTTGAAAAACTTCCGCATTAAAAAAAATCTGTTGTGCTGCAAATTAAGCCTTTCCCGCTTAACAATTGTTCATATTATTTTTCTGTATAAACTTCCTGCAATTGCCGGGTTAAATACAAAAACGATAATGGCGCATCGGCTGTAAGGTTATTGCTTGTGGCTTCAATGAAAATCGGTCCTTTATACCCTGCCTGTTTTAGCGCACGCAGGTAGGGTTTAAAATCATCGCCCTGCACGCCGGGCAATGAACGGCTTTGTTTTTCGGCAATTTCGCAATGTGCCAACACATCCGCAGCAGCAACAATATTTTCCGCTGGTTCATTTTCCCGCATCATATGAAAAATATCTGCATTAAGTTGAAAGTTTGGATGATGAACAGCCCTCACAACTTCTGCTGCATCATGAACTGTATTTAAGAAATTCGTCTCACTTGTTTGCAAACTTTCCAGTACGATCTTCACATCGCTCTTATTTGCAAGCAAAGCAAGCTTTTTACATAACGCAATAAAATCAGTTTTTGCTTTCATCAGATCATAGCCATCAGGAAGACTGCGTGAACGACCACTCCCCAAAACAACGACCGGAATGCCCGCCTGTTTGGCTCTTGCTAAAACAACTGCTGCATAGTTTAGTACCTGTTCTTCATCAACAGCAGGCCCGGCAATTTTCATTGTGCCAGGGAAAAAGATATTACAGAGATAAAGTTTGCATTTAGCTTTTTTAATGCGTTCGATATTCTGCAGAAATTGATCGTCCGTTAACGAAGGAGAAAGTATTGCATCAACTGATTCGCCGATTGCGCTGTAACCTGCTGCATAAAAAAGCGAATCCTGTTCGAGCTTGCCCACAATCCCCAATTTGGGTATTGTTTCTTTTTTCGGACTTGCTGCCGAAAAAAGAAGTACAAGAAGCAGAATGATTGCTATGCGCATACAGAATAATGATTTAACGGCTGTTTCGTTCGCCGATTGAAATATACAGTTTGTGTTTCACTTATTTTATTCTCACCAATACCACATCGTCCACATAACAAAATGCATTGGCTTTTCCTTCTGCAATAAAACCAATTTCTACCTTACCGCCTTTTACCTGTACATTGTTGATGCTGATGCTTGTCCAATCATTATGCTCACCTGTTATGGTAAATACATTCGTTTTATCGTTGCTTGCTGCATACATCTGCAACTTATCAAACCCATTGCTATTTTTCATGTAAGCCGTTAAGCGATAAGTACCATCTTTTAATTGCACATAAGACGAAGAGGCAATAACTTGTTTCACACTTCGTATAAAATCAACTTTATCACTTATCTGCAAACTCTTCTCGCCAATCACCGTTTTACGGTCGGTTTGTGTGTTGAAATAATTTAATACTGGCGAACTGTTGCTATCGAGTGAAACCCTGTTGCCTTTAAGTACAGTTGTTGTCCAACCCAATAAAAATTCTTGCACTGGTTTAACATGACTGGGAATTCTTCTTCTGTCTGCTTCAAAGCTTCCGTTCATAACATAGTTGTTATCTGCAGCAACATTCCACTCGCCTGTTTTTGAATTGATGTTCCAGGAATTGAGTGAATTGAAATAAGGCTCTGCTCCATTAAATGAAAGAGGGAACCATTGATTGTAGCCCAAACCATTGCCTGCAAAGTTGGCCCAACGATCGCCACAATACATAACCGTTTCCTGTTTACTTCCTTTGATGTTGAAGAAAAATCCTGTTTGTGTTACATGTGCATAATCGTTCTCACTTCCTTTCATCACCTGCATATCATTTGTTGGCGTGTATGGCCCACGAATATCATCGGCCACTAAGTAATAAGCATACGATGCATCCCAGCCATAAATGTTAGATGCAGCCATGTAATACTTCCCTTTGTATTTGAACATACAGTTACCTTCCCTGCTTTCCCCCTGGAATACTTTGGTACAGTCTAACAGATTCACCATGCCATCTTTTACGCCGATTTCAGAAACATAAATTTTATTTCTGCCGCTACCGTAGGAATAGATGAGATACGATTTGCCGCTATCTTCATCGGTAAACACTGTTTGATCGCCGGTGTTGGTAGTACCGATCATTTCTTTCATGCTGATGCGTTGATGCCATTTGAATTCTCCTGTTGGCGAATCAGCAACTGTGATCAATACCTGGTTCCCATGCTGCACAAACATGGCGTATTTGTTTAACTCTTTGATGTAAGCAACACCTAAACGACCCACCCATGTTTTGGGGACGGTTTTAAATGCTTCTTCTTTTGTAAATACATCTGCTTCAAATGTCCAGTTAACAAGATCAGTGGAGCTGTAACAGGTAACTGCTTCAAACGTAGCATTGGGTAAGGTTACAGAAGGATCGTTGCGATACGTTTCAGCTTCTTTGTAATGCACACCATACCAATAATACTTTCCCTTGCCGTTTGCATCTTTGAATTGAAAAATGCCTCCTCCTTGGCTGTAGATCGGTTTGCCATCTATTGTATTCCAGAACACATCGTTCTTAATGTTGAGGAATTGTGCATGTGTGTTGCTCATCAACAGCAGTAACACAACAACGATTTGTATTGAAAGTCGGTTCATGTTACTTGTACTTTCTTTTCAACCATTCTTCAGGCAAATAAATAATACAGATGTTCATTGATCGTCCGTCGGCTGACAACATCGCCGATTGAATCTGAATTTTTGTTCCGTCTTCGCTCATCGTTGGATGCGGATGATCGGCTGCCGTTGTTTTATGTCCTGCAGACAATAAGATCATTTCATTACTGTGCCTGTCGATGAGATAAATATCACGTTTGAAATCATCACCCACTGCCCAGCGTCCATCGGGCGAACCACTTACATGCCACAGTCCACTGCCGTTTTTTGTTTGTCCGGCAATATAACTTTCTCTGGTACGCAAATTAACAATAGCGAGTCCTGTTGGTTTTTCTCTTGTGCCGCTTGGTCCCCATGCAGGATCTTGACCGGGATTTGCACCGCCTACAGCTGTACCTGTTGTATCAACGCCACCAATCTTACGGTGACCCATGATCGCTATTGCCACTTCATCTTTGCTTATAACAGCTTCATGGGTTACCCATTCGTATTCAGCTTCAGGATACAAAGGACGAAGACCTGTTCCATCACGATTCACCGTCCATGTCCGTTGTGGTGATTTGCCTCCTGTTTCCCAACAAAACACAATTTCACCGGGCATCCATGGATTGGTTTGTATATGACCAATTTGAAACGGAACAGATACCACATATTTTATTTCGCCTGTTAATACATTCATTGCTGCAATACCGGTTGGTCCGGCACCCATGTTGCGTGGCCCGAAATTATCGGCAGGTTTTGTGCCTGCAGGTAAATGCTTTGCCGCTGCATTTTTACCCACACGGAAGTAAGCCCACTCTTCATCGCCATCCAAAGCCATATCACCACCACCTTCCAGTTCAATTGGAATAGTGCCGCAAATGCGTTGATAAATATGTGCAGGTTGCATCTTGCCTGCTTTACTATCAGCAAATACTTTTGCCAGATCAACTTCTATGATCTGCAGAGGAATCGGATTTCTTCTGCGTGCTGTATCACTTTGTGTTCTTCGTGCAGTATCACGCTGCGGATAACGCATAAAGTAAAGCTTCATGCTTTTGCGTGCTACATTCAACATACCGGTATAACCACCTTCGGTTACCTGCACCATCTCACCTGTTTTTTCATGTACAGCCAACGCTTCATTGCGTGCACGGTTGCTGCGGAAGATGAGCCATTCACCATCACTCGTCCACTGATTATGCGTCTGGTAAATTTTTGAATCACCGGCTTGTGTTGAAGTTAAAAATACAAGTCGTGCACCTGTAACAGGGTCTTTTATTTCTTTTCGTTCAGATGGAAAACGTTTGCCGATCTGTGCATTGACTTTACAAATAAATACAAGCAAGAAAAACAAAACAGAGATGCCGACAAATCGTTTCATAAAAATAATTGAAGGTTACTAATTTCCATCTGGCTTTGTTGAAGTAATAAACGAACTCAAAGGCCAATAGAACGATTCAAACGCAGCAGGATTTGCTGGATCATACTTAACAATATCCGAACGCAGGAATTGTGCTAAGGGCAGATTCTGTTCTTTGATGCTATTGACTATGCACTTCGCCAATTCATAAGCTCCATATGTACTGAAATGTGTATTGTCTTCCAGCTTGGTTGTTTGACCGGGAAACGTATTCGCCGGATAATGTACAAATGCTTTGATGGATTTCGTAGGTCCCCATGCTTCGTATAATGTTTTGCTCATCGCATTCAGATCAACTACGGCGACATTCTCTTCCTTTGCAGTCTGTCGGACTGCTTCAGGATATTCCAGCAAGGTATTAATGATCTTTCCGTCTTTATCAAAATTGCGTCGATGCATAGAAGTAACCAATACCGGAATACCGCCTTTCTTTTTTACTTCAGCAATATATTGTTTCAATAGTTTTTTGTAAGAAGTAAAAGGTCCGATACCCGGGCCTTTTTGTTTCATATCATTATGACCAAACTCAATGAACAAATAATCACCGGACTTCATTAAACTCAATATCTTTTCCAAACGCCTGGCACTTAAAAAAGAATTCAATGCTTCGCCACTTTCTGCATAATTGGCCACAGCCACTTTACCGGGCGCAAAAAAGCGTGGTATCATTTGTCCCCATGCCGCCCAAGGCTCACGGCTTTGATCAACAACAGTTGAGTTGCCAGCAAGGAAAATAGTAGTTGCAGTTTTGTTGGGCGTTATTTCAATGGCACAAATCTTCGGTAACGAATCATTGAACTCAATGGTGAGGAAATTATCCCAATGCAGGTATTCATACTCTCTTGGTTTCAGCTTCACAGCTTTTACAATATTTCCTTTTGCATCACGGATCAAACTGTCACGAACATTCACAGTAAATGTTTCTGTCACAAACTTTCCTTTGGCAGTACGGATATTTTCTAAAAACAAACGACGGCATTCTGCACGAACCGTTGTAGCAGATGTTCCTTTCTTATCACCAAGAATAATTTTTACATCATAATTCCCATCGGGCAGGTTCACGGAAAAATAAAACGGCTTCGTGGATGTGATATAATCATCATTCACCGATTTTCCACCACGATCAACTGCTGTTACTTCTGATTCTGCTGTAAACCCATAGCCTTTTTCATTGGCAAATTTCGATTGGGGTGTAACAGCGGTATAACCTTTCTTTATACGGCCATTGCCAAAATCGAACTTATAGCTTTGTTGTGCTTCAGCAAATGCACATACAAACAAGAGAGCTACAATAACAGCAAAACGTTTCATGATTTATTTTTTCGACAGCTGCAGCGAACTATCGTTGATCTCGAATTTAAATTGATTGAGTAATTGATACATTTCAGCACCGGCTAAAATAACCGGGCCGTAACCATGTGCTGCAAACACATTCACCGGACGATAATAATAAAATGCAGGATCAAAGGCCATACCTGTACCAACACAAGTGCCTTCTACCTGTCCCTGCTTATTTACTTTTGTGGTTACTGCATTCCATGCAAGGATGGCGGTAGGCGCATAAGTCATTGCATCAATCCATCCTTTGTTAATGGCATGTGTAATGCAGTATGCATAGATGGCTGTTGCCGATGTTTCCAG
>NZ_CAMLGT010000217.1 GCF_946479605.1 uncultured Lacibacter sp. | reverse complement strand
GCAACGTTGACCTGCTTTCAAGGTCATTTCTTTACGCACCTCCTTTACAAATATGTCCCACTCCGGCATACCTGGATTCACATCATCGCCCAATACAATACAATTAAGCGAATCGGCTTCCATATTAAACGGTACATTTTCCCTGAGAATATTTGCGTTGCTCTTCAGCATTAATCCTGTTGATGCACTTCCGGTAAACGTTACCACATCCTGGCTGTTTACATGATCGAGCAGATCGCCTGCGCTGCCGCAGATCAACTGTAAGGCTCCTTCTGGTAAAATCTTTGATGCGATGATTTCTCTAACAACAGCTTCCGTTAAATATGATGTTACTGTTGCAGGCTTTACAATAGCAGGAACACCTGCCAATAAATTCACGGCAATTTTCTCCAGCATACCCCACACCGGAAAGTTGAAGGCGTTGATATGCACCGCTACCCCTTCTTTCGGTGAAAGAATATGCGTACCCATGAATGTATTGTTCTTGCTGAGGTTGTGACTTTCGCCATCAATACAAATCACATCATCGGGAAATTTGCGCCGCAGCGATGCATTGGCAAACAGGTTACCAATGCCGCCTTCAATATCAACCCAACTATCTGCTTTTGTTGCACCTGTCTGATAAGAGACCGCATAAAATTTGTCAAGATGATTTCGTAGATGAAGCGCCAATGCTTTCAACATATTTCCCCGTTCATGAAAGGTCATCTTGCGCAAGGCAGGGTTACCAACGGTTTTTCCGTATTGAAGTATCGATTGAAAATCTAATCCCTTTGTTGAGGCTGTTGCTACCGGATCGCCTGTAACGGCATTGTATAAAAGCTGACCATCACCATCGCCATTGATCCAGCTGCCGGTGATGTAGTTACCAAGTTTATTCATACGTGCTAATAATCGTTAGGTTAACGAAGTTAAGGCAGAGCTTTCTTCAAACATGCAGCTGGGCAGATTTGTTCGATTATAATAAACCAAATTGGCGGAGATGATGTGTTACATGTTTGTAATGCAGCCGCACCCATTCTTCATAATTCAACTCGCCAAATACAGGATGCACGGCTGTTAACTCCGGCTCATCGGCATACAATTGAAAAAAGTATTCAACTTCAGCTACAAGTTCCTGCTTTGCTTCTTCTATTGTTTCGTAGCGATATGGTAACGGCTCTTCGCCTATAATACTTACAGGAGCTTTGGTATTTTCACGAAACTGTTTATCGCTCATTAAAAATTCCTTCAGCTTAGGCATGTGTTCCGGTGGCGATACAAACGGATAGCGTTGCTTTTGTGTTGATACCTGAAAAAAATCCGCCACATGTTCCAGCATTTGCTGAAAATCCATTTTACCCCATTTCGCTGCCGGTTTATCTGCTGCATTCTGTATGACTGCAGGAAATGTTTCTTTTATAAATTGTTCTTTTTCATTCAACATAACCATCAGTTGAGGAAACAAAGAAACAGCTCCTTCTTACCTTTTACAACTAATTATGATAAAAATGTTACAGTTCTGTGACCATTCAACACAACATAGCAAGCCTTTTATATTTTTTTACCATTTTCAAAAAGATCATTCGTGTTATCTTTGCAGCTTCTGTGAAAAAAATAATTTCATTCATACTCATCTTGCTGTTTGTAAACAGTTCACTCCTGCTGCCACAGGTGCATGAATCGTTTGCTGACAATCATACTGTAAACGATGACCACATGGGCTCGCTTGTGGAATGGGTGAATGAAATTTTATTAGAGCAGAAGGATGATACTCCTGATGAAAAAGATGACAAAACGCTTGAGAACAGCATTGAAGAAACATTGTGTCATCGCTCAGTTCAACGCAGTGATCTTTCTCCACATACTACTAAAGGCATTAATAAACTGAAGTTTGCGGAATTTTCTAAAGACAAACTGCCAAGCCGTGCTTTTGATGTAATTGCTCCGCCGCCAGAGTATTCCCGTTCTTAATTTATTTTCTGAATTATGGTTGCAACATGCAGCCATCTTATTATTTAAATCATCTGGTCGAAGACCGGAGCTGTATTATTCCATCCAAAAATTTACTGTATGAACTATCGTCAGACAACATCTGCCGCAATGTATCTATTGTTATGCGCCGCTCTTCCATTTACAATACTGTCATGCGCACCAACAGAAAAAAAGACAAGTGAAAAAGCTGAGAAATTCCAGGTAATTAAACCCATACTGGTTGATACGGTGTACCAGGAAGAATATGTTGCAGAAATACAGGCGTTACAAAATGTTGAAATACGTACACGTGTAAAAGGTTTTATTGAACACATTCATATTGATGAAGGGAAGGCTGTTACTGCAGGCCAGTTATTGTTTACACTCAGCAGCCGTTCGTTTAAAGAGGATATTTTAAAAGCAAATGCACAATTAAAAAGTGCAACGGCTGAATTAAAAGCAATGGAAGTTGAGTTGAAAAACACAAAGTCGCTCGTTGAAAAAAATATTGTTTCCAAAACAGAACTGGAAATGGTACAGGCTAAGAAAGAAGCCATCCAGGCAAAAATAGACGAAGCTAATTCTGCCATAGCCATGGCAAAACTCAATCTTTCTTTCACAGAAGTAAGGGCACCATTCAGCGGAGTGATCAATCGCATCCCCAATAAGCGTGGAAGCCTTGTTGAAGAAGGTACTTTGCTCACAACTATTTCCAATAACAAAGAAGTGTTTGCCTACTTCAACTTATCCGAAAGTGATTATTTAAACTACATCACATCGGGCAAGAAAGAACAATTTAAAACAGCACAATTGCTGTTGGCAAATAACAGTGTGTATGATCATGCAGGAACCATTGAAGTATCAGAAAGTGAATTTGATGCATCATCAGGCAACATTGCCTTTCGTGCCCGCTTCCCGAACCCCCAGGCTTTACTTAAACATGGTGGCAACGGAAAAATTATTATTACAAAGCCATTGAAAAATGCCATGCTGGTTCCTTTACGTTCCACTTTTGAAATACAGGATAAAGTATTTGTATTTGCTGTTGATGAAAAAAATAAAGCCCAGCAAAAAACCATTGTTCCCAAAATGCGCATTCCGCATTACTATGTTGTAGAACGTGGTATTTCAAAAGATGATAAAATCGTGTACGAAGGTGTAGAGAATGTAAAAGATGGCGATGCCATCAATCCGCAACTTATTGAACCCGAATCCGCAACGTACATCAGCAAAAACTAAAGAACCAACATGACATCGAAGTTTATTCATCGCCCGGTATTATCCATTGTAATATCGGTGATCATCACTTTGCTTGGACTTTTATCGTTAACACAATTACCCGTTACTCAGTTTCCGGATATTGCTCCACCCGAAGTAACAGTAACGAGTAAGTACACAGGTGCCAATGCAGAAACAGTTGTTAAAGCAGTGGTTACTCCACTTGAACGTGCCATTAACGGTGTGCCGGGCATGGCATACATGTCGTCGGTATCAGGTAATGATGGTTCAAGTGTTATACAAATTGTATTTAAAGCAGGAACCGATCCTGACGTGGCTGCTGTAAACGTACAAAACCGTGTATCATCAACACTCGACGAACTTCCGGAAGAAGCGATCAAAGCTGGTGTAATTGTAGAGAAGGTACAAAACAGTATGTTGATGTATCTGAACATCCTTGGTTCGGATACCACACTCGACGAAAAATTCCTGTTCAACTTTACCGACATTAATATTCTTCCTGAACTGAAGCGTATTGAAGGTGTAGGTTTTGCCGACATTATGGGCTCACGTGAATATGCGATGCGTATCTGGCTAAAGCCCGACAAAATGGTGATGTATAATCTTTCAGCTGCTGAAGTCATTGCCATGCTGAAAGCACAGAACGTAGAAGCAGCACCTGGTAAAATTGGTGAAAGCTCGGGTAAAGCAGCACAATCTGTACAGTACGTATTAAAGTATACCGGTAAGCACAACAGCAAAGAGGCGTATGAAAATATTGTTTTGCGGAGCGAGGAAGGAAGCGAACTCTTACGTTTGAAAGATATTGCAGAAATTGAATTCGACTCGCAGGAGTATGATGTGTTATCCAAAGAAAACGGAAAGCCTTCTGCTGCCATCATGATCAAGCAGCGGCCCGGCACCAATGCAAAAGATGTTATTCAAAAGATCAAAGACCGGATGCAGGAAATTAAAGCGGCTTCGTTTGCGCCCGGCATGGATTACACCATCAGCTATGATGTATCGGCCTTTCTGGATGCATCCATCAGCGAAGTGATAAAAACATTGATCGAAGCATTCATTCTTGTGGCGTTAGTGGTGTTTATATTCTTGCAGGATGGCCGTTCAACCATCATCCCTATTCTTGCTGTCCCTGTTTCATTAATCGGCACCTTCTTCTTTATGCAGCTGATGGGCTTCTCACTCAACCTCATCACCTTGTTTGCATTAGTACTGGCCATTGGTATTGTGGTGGATAATGCCATTGTAGTGGTGGAAGCAGTGCACGAAAAAATGGAACGCAGCGGTATGGGTGCTCGTCGTGCAACCGAACAAGCCATGCGTGAAATCAGCGGCGCCATTATTGCGATCACGTTAGTAATGTCGGCTGTATTTGTTCCTGTTGCATTCATGGAAGGACCTACGGGTATTTTCTATCGCCAGTTCTCGTTAACCATGGCGGTATCGATTGTGTTATCGGGTGTAACAGCATTAACCTTAACGCCAGCATTGTGTATGATGTTTCTGAAGAATCCACATGCCACGCATGCACATCCGGCCAAAAAGAAAAACCTGCTAGCACGATTCTTCGATGGTTTTAATAAATGGTACAATGGTTTGTCGGCACGTTATAAAAAATTACTCAGCATTATTGCCAACCGCAGAGTTGTTACGTTTGGCGTTTTATTATTCTTTACGGTAAGTGCCGGACTTGTTGGCAAATTGGTTCCCTCGGGTTTTATTCCGAACGAAGACCAGGGCGCTATCTATGCCAACATCACTGCACCATCGGGTGCCACACTGGAGCGTACAGATAAAGTGGTGGATGAAGTACAACAGATTGCACAAAAGATGGATGCTGTAAGTTCTGTATCCGGTCTTTCAGGTTACAGTGTATTATCCGAAGGTGTGGGTGCTGTGTATGGTATGAACCTGATCAGTTTAAAAAACTGGGATGAGCGTAAACAATCCGATGTAGAAATTATTCGTGAGCTGGAAGAAAAAACCAAGCACATTAAAGATGCAAGCATTGAATTCTTTACGCCACCACCGGTACCGGGCTATGGTAACTCCAGTGGTTTTGAATTGCGTTTGCTTGATCGTACCGGCAGTGGTGATCTGCAGAAACTGCAACAGGCTGCCGATGCATTTGTTGCTGAGTTAAACAAACGTCCGGAGATCAATAACACGTTCACCACTTTCAATGCAAAGTTTCCGCAATACCTGTTGCACATTGATGGTGATCTTGCTGCACAAAAAGGAATTACTGCTGATAATGCAATGGGTACATTGCAAACACTCATAGGCAGTGAATATGCCACCAACTTTATTCGCTTTGGACAATTGTACAGAGTAATGGTGCAGGCGTTGCCGCAGTACCGTGCACAACCCGATGACCTGTTGAAACTGTACATCAAAAACGACAAAGGTGAAATGATTCCGTTCTCTTCGTTTCTGCGTGTAGAAAAAGTATACGGACCCGAACAGGTAACACGTTACAACATGTATCCTTCGGCCATGATCAATGGACAACCTGCTGCAGGTTTCAGCAGCGGACAAGCCATTGCAGCCATTAAAGAAGTAGCTGCAACCAAATTACCGAAAGGTTATGGTTACGATTGGGCTGGTTCATCAAGAGATCAGGCGAATGCAGGTAACCAGGCCATTTATATTTTCATTATCTGTTTGCTGTTTGTGTATTTGTTGCTTGCAGCACAGTATGAAAGTTTTTTATTGCCGTTCCCTGTTATTCTTTCGCTGCCGGTGGGTGTATTTGGCGCCTTGTTTATGCTGATGATGATGGGACTTGAAAACAACATCTATGCACAAATTGCCATGATCATGCTCATTGGTATTCTTGGTAAGAATGCTATCCTCATTATTGAGTTTGCAGCCATGAAACATCGTGAAGGCATGAAACCATTAAAGGCAGCAGTTGAAGCAGCAGCACTTCGTTTACGTCCTATTCTCATGACATCCTTTGCGTTTATTGCCGGGTTAATACCATTGATGCTTGCATCAGGTGCAGGTGAGATAGGTAACAAAACCATCGGCTCTGCAGCAGCAGGCGGCATGTTGTTCGGTACCATCTTGGGTGTCATCATCATACCCGGATTGTATGTAGTGTTTGCAAGTATATCCGATCGCATGAATAAAAATAAACGCAAAGAAGAGAAACCATTCACAGAAACAGTATAAGCATGAAAAGAATTCAGATAACAGGTATAATGATAGTGGCTTCAATTGTTTTGTATAGTTGTAAGCCACTGCAGCAAACACAGCCGGTTAAACCGGTTGTATTGCCTGCGAGTTATGGCAAAGGAACAGACAGCAGTAACAGC
>NZ_CAMLGT010000216.1 GCF_946479605.1 uncultured Lacibacter sp. | reverse complement strand
AAATGCAGCTGATGTATTACTATGAACGATGAACCATCAACCATGAACTGCTGACAACAGACCACCACAGCACTACAGCCTGGCACTCACCACTCACTACTCACCACTCACCACTCACCACTCACTACTCACTACTCACCACTCACTACTACCGGCTGCTTCCCGAAGGTACTTTCAACAACTCACCTTCCTTCACCGGTGTACCAAAGTTGGGTGTACCATCTTTGTTCCAGGTAAAGGGTTGTGCACGGGGTGAGCGATGGCCTCCGCACCCCTGCCCCGGTTTGGAGTTTGCATGATAGAGAATATAATTTTCTTTTCCATCGGGCGAGGTGAAGAAAGAATTATGTCCCGGTGCATACACACTGTTTGCAACGGATTGTGTAAACACCGGCGTTGGATTTTTTTTCCATGATGAAGGATTCATGAGATTGCTGTTGCTGTTGGCAGTAAGCATACCAAGGGAGTAACTGTCTGTCCAGCAACCGCTGGCTGAGTAGATAAGAAAAAGTTTGTTGCCCTTTACCAATACCTGTGGCCCTTCGTTCACATATACATTCGGCGGATCATCGGGGTTGTTGATCTTTCCATTACGCTCCCATGCATATTCAGGCGATGAAATTTTTACACGCTTGCCTTCCACCGTCCACGGGTTTTTCATTTTTGCGATGTAAATATTCTGCTGCCCGTTTACATTGCCCTCCCAACCCGACCAGATCATGTACAGTTGTTGCTTATGTTCAAACAGTGATCCATCAATGCTCCACTTATCATCGGGCGTGGTGAGTTTTCCTTTTACGATCCACTCACCTTGTAAGGGATCGGCCGCACTGTTTTCCAATACAAACATCCGGTGATCAATATTTTTTCCACTATCGGCCGCAAAATAGATGTACCATTTGTTTTGCAGGAAATGAATTTCCGGCGCCCATAATTGTTTTGAATAAGGTCCTCGTTCAGGTGGTGTAAACACTACTTTCTTTTCGGCCGTTTTTAAGTTGGCAATGTTTTTTGTTTTCCAGAGTGTAATGTTGCGGCCTGTTGTATGTGTGTAATAATAATAACCATCTTTATATATACACCAGGGATCGGCACCGGCAGGCAACAAGGGATTGGTAAATGTTTGCTGTGCACTTACACTGGCAATACAAAACAGCAGGTAAACAATAACAAAAACTTTTTTCATAAACGCTTCTAATGTACAACAGGAAATGAGGAAATACGTAACCTTGCTGCACCCATTGGTATTAATTCAATGTGTTGTTCTTTGGTTGATGTACTTACAGGGCTTTGCGGCAACAGGTCAACCAGTCCGTTTTTATCCAGTATCCATTCAGGAATAATTTTTCCTTTTGCTTTAATGATGAAGGGAACAGCATCCTGTGTAAACGGAAAGTTATTGGCAGGCCATGCTTTCTTTATGATCTCGAACTGTTGTTCCAATGGCTGATCGTTTAACAGCAAACCATAGTTCCACATACTGGCAGGATAAATTTCAAACGAAGGCCATTTACTCTGGTCGGCATTTGCCTGCCATTTTGAATCGCCTATTGCAGATTTCTTACTATCCATCTGTTTGTATTGCTCTTCTATCTTCAATGAAAATGTAAGCGGACCATAGTTAATGCTTACACTGTTTTTATTTTTTGCCCACACATCTTTCTGCAGTTTCATGGGCAATATCAATTCAACCACATCGCCTTGTTTCCACTTACGTTCAATACGTGCATAGCTGCCAGCTTCAAACGAAACAGTTTGTACCACACCATTAATACTTACTGTTGCATTGCTGCACCATGCAGGTATACGCATGTACAAAGGAAAGTTTGTGGCAGTTGACGTGTTCACTTCAATCTTTATTTTTTCATCGAAGGGATAATGCGTTGTTTGTTTCAGCTTAACCTGTGTTCCTTTTCCGCTTCCCACTTTTGCATGCACTTCACTTTCGCTGTAAAGCATGGCAACAATACCATTATCAGGTGTAGCCATCCACAAATGTTCATTGTAATACGGCCAGCCCATGGCATGGTTGTGTTGGCAACAACGGCTGCTGAAGGGGTTCATCATTAAGAAAGGTCCTTCGTTCTGTATACCGGGTGCATGGTTGCGGCTATCACTTACTGCCATGTTTGGTGCGGTGAGATAACGCAGTGCTTTAAAGTCGGGCATTACTGCTGCCGGATAACTGTTGAAGGCAACATTCTCACAATGATCGGCCCAGAAAGGATCGCCGGTAATGCCAACCAACAATTCATTCGATGCCATTTGCTCCACCAGTCCGCATGTTTCCACTGCCTGGCGTGGATCATCAAAACCTTTTCTTGCATTTTCATCGGCACCAAACATACCGCCGGGCACTTGTCCGTAAATAGTACGAATGAGAAAGAAATTATTATACGTTGCTTTTAAATGATTGCTGTCTTTTGTTTGCATGTAATAGGTAGCAGGCTCACGAAAGCATTGCGCCACATTTACATTGTGCCAGTTGGGTAAATTATTCTTTTGATTCCAATCTGCAGTGTTGCGATGGATTTTATGTGCAAGATCAAGCAACCATTTTTCACCGGTGCGGTTGTACAACCAGTAAACACTGTACAGGTTATCGCCACCACGGCTGTTTTCCCAATAAGTTTTTAATAATTTTTCATCGGGCACATGCAGTAACCATTTACTGTATTTCAGCATAAATGGTATTACACGTGCATCGCTTGTGTATTCGTAATACGATTGCAGTGTCCAGAGCATGAGCATGTTTGGCCACAGATCAGGAATTTCTTTTCTGTCGGTTGCAGAAAGCTTGGGGCCAAAGTAACCATCGGGTTGCTGACTTTCAAATACTTTGTTGAGCCACAGTTTTGTTTCAGCAATAATGTTTGCATCATTCAACGCATAACCAAGGTTGCCATAACCTTTTAACCAGTACGGTACTTCTTCCCAACCATGATCGCCTTTACCATCGTTACTGAACCAGGCGTTGTTATTTTTTTCGAGCCATGCACTGATGCTTCCCAACTGACCCGTTAAACCATCACGCTGCAACTCTAAATATTTCAACACCCAACCGCCGGGCTTTATTGAACCTGCAGGGAGCTTTACAAAACTTAATGGTTGCAATGGCAAACGGTTGCCGGTATAAAATGTATTGCTTGCTTTTGTGGATGGACGTTTTACGTTTGTGATCTTATCCTGCGCTGCAGCTGTAAAAGATGTTGCAGCAAACAGAAGCACGGCAGCAAGCTGTTGATATTTCTTTATTAGTTCCATTCTTTATCCAATGAACTGAATTGTAAAATAAGTTACGCATTTTAAAACAACCTCATGTAGAAACACAAGGTGTATGATTGCTATAAATGCATATATGAGAAACTGCGGATTACTTAATGCCGTTTAATTTTTTAATGAGGTTGATCTCATCATCTCTGTAAGCCGATCCATCGGTATTGAATATATCATGAAACCATTCTATTGGCTGGCTGCCATCTGCAAGCGGTGTATCCCATGCATAGATGGTGTTTGTTTTACCTGCCACAAAACCCCAGTTAATAGCACCCACATTTTTTTCTTTTAACATGGGCAGTACTGTTGCAAAGCGGCTGTTTCGTGTTCGTGCCATATACTCCGTACAGATCAATGGCCGGCCGCTTGCTTTTAATATTTCCACTACACGTTTGTGCTGTTGCACATCCTGGTAGTCGTGGTAGGTAATAATATCGGAGTTGAGCAGTTGAAATGCATTCAGATTTTCCAGTTCCCATTTCCATAAACCGGCGCTGATGGGTTGCTCAGGATTTACTTCCCTTGCCCATTGAAATACTTTTTTCAGCAAGGCCATGGATGAATCGCCTTTGCCGTTATTGCCCGGCTCATTGTACATATCCCATAAAAGAATGCGTTTGTCTTTTGCAAAATGGGTAAGTACATCTTTTACATATTTCTCCAACAGCGGAAAGTTTGTACTGTCTGCTGATGCGGGCTGACCGGGATCCTGCATCCAACCGGAATTATGAATACCGGTTTTCACTGCAGGTTGCAGTCCAATCTTTGGTTCTTTGTTCCAGCAATCATCAAAGAACACAAACATGGGTTCAATGCCATGCTTTGCAGAAATGGTTAAGAACTGATCCATGCGTTTTTTAAATCCTTCAGGATCTTGTTTCCATGCCAGCGAATGTAAAAACACACGCATGGTATTAAAGCCAATGCTTTGTGCCCAGCCTAATTCTTTATCGATGAGTGCAGGATCAAACGTATCGGCCTGCCACATTTCTAATTGATTAATGGCGTTTGCAGGAATATAGTTGGCACCCGTCAACCATTTGTGCTGGTTGTACCATGCATTTGCTTTTTCAATGCTCCATATTTTTGAAGCAACAGGTGCGGATGATGCAACGGCCTCCTTTTTTGTTTTCTGCGCCTGCACAAAACCTGCACCAAGCACTAACAATAACTGGCAGAGAATGATCGTCTTCTTATACATAGTTGTTCGTTAAAAAAATTAATTGGAATGTGTTGTTACTTATTTTCCTGCAACTGCTCAACAAGCAAAAGCACATCGGCTTGTTTTGAAAAATCAGTATTATTTGTTTTGATGAATTCGTTGATCCATTGTTTCTTTCCGGGAAACACAGATATCAGCTGTTTGGCATTTCCGGCTTTGTGATATCTGCCTTCTTTCTTTATCCAGAATGTAAAGCCGGGTATAACCTGGAAATCATCGGGCAGCTTCAGATCGTACGCCTGTCCGCTTCTGCGAAGCAGGTTAATGGAAACAGCATTTGTTGTAGCTGATGCATTTCCATATCCTACTGATGCACCGGGCTCAATGAGCTTTGCTGTATATTCTTTAAACAACGGAGAAGAACCGTTTAGCAAAAGCTCATAGAACACATTGCCTGCCGGAATAAATTTTCTTCCGGCAACAAATACGGTATCAACTTTCAACGGCTCTTTAATGGCGAGGTACTTGCCGTTATCTTCAAACACCATTTCACCGGTAATACTGTTATAGTTTAGTTTCCGTTCAAACACTTCACCCGTCTTCATTTGTACGTTGCCTTTATAAAATGTATCGAACACGTAGTGCAGGATGGTAACAGGTTTGTATAGCTGCTGCGCCTGCAATGAACTGCAGTACAAAAAAGCAATGATGAAAAGAAGTTTGTACACGGTTTGCTTACTTTGTTTTCATTTTTTGTTCAAGCACTTTCATATAATAACCGGCCACCACACTCCTTGCCTGGAAACCAACCATACGCCCTGTTGTGGTTTGATGCCAGTCGGACACAGGCACACGTGATGCTGTTTCCATTGTAAACTTGTAGATGGGATTTACCAATGCATCAAAATCTTTTTGGTTGGATGTGAGTACAGAGGTCCATACGATCCAATCCGATTTTGTATAAGTAGCCCTGCTGTCTAGAGGCAAACCATAGTTGTTTTGTTTACCCAGGTAATAGCGGATTTCTTTTTCGTACACTTCTTTTGGAAACAGGTTTAAGTTTAACACCTTATCCCAAACAAGATTGTACTTCTGGCTCCAGGTTCCTTTTTTATCAAAGGTTAACGCATAGTGATCGCCATCATCGGCCATTGCCATCCACTTTGTTACCATCTCTTTTGTAAGTGCCCGGTATTTTGCTGCTGTTTCTTTTTCGCCCAACTGATCAGCCATCAGCACATACCCACCTAATGCCACAATGGCTTTGGCTGAAAGATTCACATTGCGTGCAAGATGCCCTGCAAAATCATCGGTACATAATTGATTGGCCGGATCAAACCCTTCCCTGCTTAAATAATCCGCCCAGATGGATAATGTTTTCCAATGCTTTTTTGCATACGATGCATTGCCTTCTGCTTTTGTTATGGCAGCTGCAAGTATGATCATGTTGCCGCTTTCTTCCACGGGCATATCTTCACCATAGGTTTGTCCATTAGCCAACGGATATGTGCCAAGATCATGTGCAGCAAAAGGTTTGGCCCATTTACCGCTTTCGCTGTAATAGAAAATACCATTCATCATTCCTTTCAACAACTCCGGATTGTACACAAGAAACATGGGTGCTGATGGATAAGTGATGTCAACTGTATTGATAGAACCGTTACTGAAATTTTCTTTTGATAAAAACAGCAGTTCACCGGTTGGGCTTTTTACCAGTTTATGTGCAGCAATACTTTGCCTGTACACCATTTGGCAAAGCTTTGCATAGGTTTCGCCGCCTGCTTTCAATGCATCGTTGTAAATACGTTGGTTGAGTACAGAACATTTGATCATTACCTGTGCATACTCTTTTAACGAGGTTAACAGCAACTGCTCCATTGTTGCAGTGGCGCCCTGTTTCCACCAGGGTTTCAGGTTTGTGCCGAAATACTGAACAGGATTCAGATCATCGTACCCGATCATGAACAGTTGTGTTTTTTCAAGATTACCGATCTTGCCCATGCGTACCACTGTATTCAAAAACAAATGCTTTCCGCTTTCTGCAGATGTTGCTGGCACAGTAAATGAATTGACAATGCCTTCTTCTGCAGAAACATATTGTGCTACTGCCCCTGTTTGCGGAACAGCTATGTACATGTAACCCCAATCAATACGCAGAT
>NZ_CAMLGT010000215.1 GCF_946479605.1 uncultured Lacibacter sp. | reverse complement strand
TGATTTCCATCGTTGGTGGCAGCATAGCCATAACCGTCTTTTGCAATAACCATACGGGTAATATGATTTGCCGGATCGTTCATGTTTAATGAACTTAATACAGGCGAAGAAAGCGAAAAGAACTTTGGTGAAGATGGATCACGCAGATCGGCCCATCTTAATTCTGGAATGCGCATGGGTATAAAGAACATGCGAAGGCTTGAACCATCTAATGCTGCAGCAGCAACAGATGTAGCCGTGGGCCAGCTGCCGGTTTGCCGTGCTGTGAGTGCATCCGTTATTCCGGCATGTTGTTTTGAAGGATCGAAAACTGTTTGCACAAGGTCGCCCTGCCTGCTGTTCATCATTTGAATGTTCACCCAGTTTACCTGGTTTTCAGGTGAGCTGATGACGTAAACAAATGAAGACTTTTGAGCGAAAATTGTGCAGGAGGATAGCAGGAAAGCTGCGAGTAAAATGTTCTCTTTCATAATGTGCAGTTTTATGGTGTTTGCGAAATAGGCTATAAAAGTTACAACCTATTATCAGCAATTCCAATGCTGCACAGCTACATTTTTATGAACGGGAAAGGAAGAAATGGCCAATAAACAATAATCAACAGGCAATGGTCAATTGGCAAGCTTGGAGCTTCAGCGTTTTGCTTATTGTCTATTGCCTATTGGCCAATAGAAGTAAGTGCTTTCCTTACAGTACCATGTGTAAGAAGAAGATCCTTGGCTTCGTCATAGCTGGTGAGTCCGCTGCGGATCATCAGCATTTTTACACCACGGTCAACCAGTTTTTCATTACTTAATTGCATGTTCACCATGCGGTTATCTTCTACCCTGCCCAGCTGGATCATAACGGAAGTAGAGATCATATTCAGCACCAGTTTTTGTGCGGTACCACTTTTCATGCGGGTGCTACCAGTTACAAATTCAGGTCCAACTATTACTTCAATGGGATAATCAGCCGCTTGTGAAACTGGTGAATTAGGATTACAACTGATGCTGCCGGTTATGATATTGCGTTTGCGGCATTCTTCCAGTGCACCAATAACATAAGGTGTGGTGCCGCTGGCGGCAATACCTATTACAACATCTTTATCAGATACGTTGTAGGCCGAAAGATCGGCCCAACCTTGTTCTTTATTATCTTCTGCAAATTCAACAGCGTTGGTAATTGCTTTTTCACCACCGGCAATAATGCCTATCACCAGGCCATAAGGAACTCCGTATGTTGGCGGGCATTCGCTGGCATCTACAATGCCCAGGCGACCACTGGTGCCAGCACCAATATAAAACAGACGGCCACCCATCAGCATCTTCTCAGAAATAACGGTTACTAGGGGGTCAATCTGGGGAATGGCTTTTTCAACAGCGGTGGGAACAATACTGTCTTCTTTATTAATGTTGTGCAGCAACTCTGCCACACTCATGTTTTCAAGATGATGATAATTCGACTCCTGTTCTGTAATTCTTACAAATTGTTCCTGCATAGTGCAAAGTTAGCTATGATAATCGATTAATCCCTCCATGGGGTTTTTGAGAATACGGCCACACTGCAGTTCGTAGGTGTGGCACATGGTTGTTAACACATCACGGAAAGCATAGGCAACACCTCCTGTAAAATGAATAGGATACAACCAGCTTTCACGGAATTTATAAAGATGATTAAAGAAGAAATCGTTGAACGAATCTTCAATAATATTCTCTACCATATAATGCCCTCTGTTCTCAGCAAGGAATAAGGCAAAAGATGCCATGTATTTGTTTGGGAGTGGCTGGCGATATACATTATCAAGTATCTCCACCCTGTTGGTTTGGTATTTTGCAATAAACCTCGCATGCAGATCTTCATCAAATGTATTGTACAGGAAATGCTGAATCACTTTGCGGCCAAGGTAAGCGCCACTTCCTTCATCGCCCAACACATAACCAAGGCCCGGGCTGTTCTTCATGATCTTTTTTCCGTTGAAATAGCATGAATTGGAGCCTGTGCCCAGAATACAGGCCACACCTTTTTCATGACCGCAGAGTGCTTTGGCAGCACCCATCATATCAAGATCAACTTTCATCATTTTTGCTGTGGGAAACACAGCTTTCAGTGCTTTATTTACACTTTTGATGTTGTGCTCGCTGCTGCACCCCGTACCATAAAAATAAATTTCTTCAACAGCATCTTTTACAAGGCTGGGTTTCAATTCGGCAGCCAGCATAGTACTGATCTGCTCGCTGGTCATTAAAAAAGGGCTGATGCCCTGAGTAAACAGTATTTTTTTCTTTTTACCCTTGAGTAAACACCATTCTGCTTTTGTTGCTCCGCTGTCTGCTATTAGTTTAATCGCACTCATACCGCTATTACGTTTTTCGGGCCTTTTCTGTAAAATATAAAAATTGGCAGAAAAGCCACACGGCAATATGCTTTATTTTCATGAAATTCGCACCACTTTTTACCAGAAAGCAAGTTCATGAATAAAAAGAAAGTACAAGTTTGGTTGCCTGTTTTGTTGTCCGTATCACTCATTCTCGGGATGTTTTTTGGATATAAACTCCGTGATAATATGGGCAGCTATGCCCCTTCTTTTTTTGGCAAATCGAAACCAAATCCTGTGCAGGAAATTCTTGAACTGGTAAAACAGAAATACGTTGATACGGTTAATACCGATTCACTCGGCCAGTTTGCAATACAGGATGTGTTAAGCCAGCTTGATCCCCACTCTATTTATATTCCACCGGTTGAACTGCAGGCTGTAAATGAAGATATGCAGGGTAATTACCAGGGCGTGGGTGTTGAATTTGGTATGCTCAACGATACCTTGCACATCCTTCATGTTATGCCGAAAGGCCCGGCTGAAAAAGCTGGTGTTCAGGTGGGAGACATGATTCTGGCGGCAAACGATTCAATCGTATCAGGTAAGAAAAAGAAGTATGAAGAGATCCGCAAACTTTTCCGGGGACCTAAAGGAACTGAGGTTAAGGTAAAATACATCCGCAACGGACAAACGGCAGAGCTCACCATTCAACGGGGTATCATCCCTGTAAAGAGTGTCGATGCTGCCTATATGATAGAACCGGGTATTGGCTACATACGTGTGGTGAAATTTTCAAGTACTACGTACGAAGAGTTTATGCAGATACTGGAGAGCCTTCAGAAGCAAGGCATGAAGAAACTTATCCTTGATCTTCGTGGAAACGGTGGCGGTATGCTGGATGATGCAGTACAAATGGCGGATGAATTCCTGGATGGTAATAAAGAAATCGTTTATACGGAAGGGAAATCATATCCTAAACAGAGCTATGCTGCACGCCGGCCGGGTTTGTTTGAAGAAGGGAATGTAGCATTACTGATCGATGAGGGTTCAGCATCAGCCAGCGAAGTGCTTGCAGGTGCATTGCAGGATTGGGACAGAGCCATTATTGTTGGCCGCCGTTCATTTGGAAAAGGATTGGTGCAGGAACAGTTTACGCTCAGCGATGGCAGTGCTGTTCGCTTAACGGTTTCAAGATACTTTACTCCTATTGGCAGAAGCATCCAGAAACCTTACACACGTGGCGATAAAGCAACTTATAAATTAGAAGTAAGTGAACGACTGACCAATGGCGAGTTGCTGCACGGTGACTCAGCAGCACATAATGGAAAAAAATTCAAAACTAAAGGCGGTCGTATTGTGTATGGTGGTGGTGGTATTTCACCTGATATTTATGTGCCTGTTGATACAGCCGATCAGCTTCCTAAAAATACAAGAGCAGCTATCAGGGAACGTATAAGCGATGCAGCATACATCTACTACCTCAACCACAAAGCGGTATTAAAAGGGTTAAAAGATCCGGCAGCGTTACAGCAATATATTACTGCCGATGCATCAATTGATCTGTATATTTTTTCTGCTGTAGCAAAAGACACGGGCAATGTTTCATTGCTCACACAAAGGCAGCAAACTACCGTTAAGAAAAATTTTGTAAGCGTGCTCAGCCGTTACATATGGCACACCGAAGGCTATGTGAAGATGCGAAACTTCTACGATCCTATGCTTATCCGTGCATTGCAGGAAGTAAAGAAATAAACAAAAGCCCCCGATTTTATTGGGGGCTTTTTCGTGTGATAAGGTTGTTGAAGTATGTTATTCTTTATCCAGTATTTCTTTTTTCTCGATGCGGTAAGAAAGGATGAGGCCAATCCCTCCAAAAATGCCGATCATTGAAAAATACATTACCGGGTTTTCGTCATTGATTTTTAAAACATACGTATGCACAACGTATGCAATGAATAAACCAATACCGGAACCCACCAGCAACAATCCCCATTTCAGATTACGATATGGTGCCGGGCGGTTGGCAAACTCTTTTGGGTTCATTCCCTTTTCAATCATGGACATGTTTTCCTTGTTTCTTAAATAGAAAAGACCAAATGCCAATGCCATTGCCCCAAGCGGAACCAATATCGGAATTAAAATTTCAGGACCCATAGTAATTGATTTTGTGTTTAAAATGTGTTCAGAATCTATGACAACAGCAGATGCGGGCCGGTTACAGGTTTTTGAAATATTTTTTTGGCCCCGGTTCTAAAAATCTTTTCAACTTTATAAAAAGTCTGTAACCAGTCTGTTACAGGCAGCGTCTAAACCATTGATGATGGAAAAAGACTTAACGGATAAAGAGATCATATCCCGTATACTGAAAGGTGACCAACGGGTATATGAGGTTATTGTTACCCGTTACCAGTCTCTTGTATTTACAATTGCACTCCGTTATACTAAAAACCGGGAAGATGCTGAAGAACTGGCGCAGAATGCATTCATTAAAGCATACCGTTGTTTAAATGATTACCGTGGCGACGCAAAGTTCAGCACCTGGCTCTATACAATTGTAACATCATTGTGTTTAACTTTTTTACGGAAAAAGAAACTGGAAGTACATTCCATTGACCAGGATCATGTATTTGAATTGGCGAACCAGCAGGATGCAGGCATGAAGGCAAATACGGTGGAAGAGAAATCGAAAATAAAAATGGTGAATGATGCTATTGCCCTGCTCCCGCCCGATGATGCAAAGTTGTTATTGTTATTTTATAAAGGGGAGCAAAGTCTTGAAGAAATTGGTTTGATATTGGGAATTCAACCAAACAATGTAAAAGTAAAACTACATCGTGCAAGGTTAAAGCTGAGGGAGAAAATGGAACAGCATTTTTCTGTTGAAGTAGAAGATTATATTCATTCATAAAATCGTTTGTATGCAAGCTCAACAAATGGAAGAAAAGATATGTGGTTATATTGATGGCACTTCTGCAAAAGAAGAAGTTGCTTTTGTGGAGCAAATGATTGCTTCTGATGCCACCTGGCGGGCAAAGTACAGCGAGTTGAAGGAGTTCAATCAACTGCTGCAGGCAGATATGGAAGTGGAGCAGCCATCCATGCGCTTCAGCATGAATGTAATGGATCAGTTAAAAGGATTGCAACCCGCACCTGCAACAAAGAAATACGTTAATAAAGCCATCATCCGTTCCATTGCTCTGTTTTTCATCATCAGCATTATTGGTTTTCTGATCTACGGTTTTACATTAATTGATTGGTCTGCGTCAGCATCAACAGATAAGCCGTATCAATTGCCGTCAATTTCGGTTGACTATAAAGTACTACTGAACAACACATGGCTCAATGTATTGGTAATGCTTAATGTTGTAATGGGGTTATTGTATTTGGATAAGTACCTGCGCCGCAATAAGAAGGCAGTGTAACTACACTCAGGTATTCATCGTAACTTCGCCTCCTCTAAAGCATTGTTGCGATATGAATATTAAAAACAACATTCTTGAAACAATCGGCAATACACCCATTATCCGGTTGAATAAAATAACACGCAATTTTCCCTGCACAGTTACTGCTAAAGTTGATTACTTCAATCCCGGTAACTCCATTAAAGACCGTATGGCTTTAAAAATGGTGGAAGTTGCAGAACAGGAAGGAAAATTAAAACCCGGCGGCACTATCATTGAAGGTACAAGTGGTAATACGGGAATGGGGCTTGCACTTGCAGCCGTAGTTAAAGGTTACAAATGCATTTTTGTTACTACCGATAAACAATCAAAGGAAAAAGCCGATATACTGAAAGCGGTTGGCGCTGAAGTGATCGTTTGCCCCACAAATGTAGCTCCAGAAGATCCACGTAGCTACTACAGCGTGGCAGCACGTTTGGCAAAGGAGATCCCCAACTCCTTTCATATGAACCAGTATGATAACCTGGCAAACCGTTTAGCACATTATGAAACAACCGGCCCTGAAATATGGGAACAAACGGATGGAAAGATAACGCACCTTGTTTGTACAGCGGGTACAGGTGGTACTATTACCGGTACAGCTCAATACCTGAAAGAAAAGAATCCCAATATTCAGATATGGGCGATTGATGTGTATGGATCATTGCTCACAAAATATTTCCGTACCGGTGAAATTGATATGAACGAAGTGCATCCTTATATCAGTGAAGGGTTTGGTGAAGATTTTGTACCGAAGAATTATGATATGAGTGTGATTGATCATTTTGAACAGGTAACGGATAAAGACGGTGCTGTTATGGCACGCAGACTTGCAAAAGAAGAAGGTTTGTTTTGCGGTTACAGTGCAGGCAGTTGCTTGCAGGGATTGATGCAGTTAAAGGACAGGTTAAAGAAAGATGACCTGGTCGTTTGTATCCTGCATGATCATGG
>NZ_CAMLGT010000214.1 GCF_946479605.1 uncultured Lacibacter sp. | reverse complement strand
GAAAGCGCTTTGCATCATTCAGTTTCAGGAAAAAAAATTCTTTCTTCAATTCCAGTTTGCATGCAGCATTACTATCGCCACCGGTTACTGACTGATAATTGACCAATGATGCCTGCTCCCCGAAAATAGCTTGTAATACATCCATCATTCCATAAACCGTTTGATGATTCGAATAAGAATATTCAGCAGCACGCTCAGCAGGATCATTGTTGTAATTGGAAAATAAAAGCGGAAGTTTTCCTTTTCAATACGTATATCACCCGGCAACCTGCCGAACCATTGCAGTTTATCATGAAAGAAATAAATGACCACACCAACAAGTACAATAAGTACCCCCGCCAGCATGATCCATTTTCCTGTTTCGCTGTTCATACAGTTCAAACTTACACAATAAAAAAGCCCTCCGTATAAAACGAAGGGCTTTATAAACCACCACTCGAACCATAGACTAAAACTTATAAATGCTTATTCTTTCCCTTTCCTCCTCCTTTACCTCCACCCCCTTGTTTGCCTTTTACCACAGTACCTTTGCCTTTGCTGCCGCTATTTATTTTTACTTTGCTGTTTTTGAGTGATGCCTGCCTGCCATTATTACCTTTGTATTTTGCATACTTTACTTTGTAGCTTGAATGATACAGATAGGGCTTCGGTTGATTGATCACTACTTTATACCCGTTATAAAGGTTGTATGTACGATAGCGTGATGGCAACCCGGCAGAATAGATCCATCGACCATTATTAAGATAAATAAACTGCCTGGATGGTACATAATAGTACGTTTCAATATCCGGCAAATAATAGTAATCTACATACTGGTAACCGACAGGTCCCCAGGCTGGTTGCAGCCCGATATTGATGTTCACCTGTGCGTTCGCCTTTTCAGCAGTAATAAAACTGCCAATCAAAAGCATAATAAAAAATGTCTTCTTCATAAAATTCATTTTTACAGGCATACCTTTTCAAAGTCAGTGCCAAAAACCCGCCCCCCTGCCTGCTCCAGTTGTTTTTTCGCTGTCAATCTGGCAAAAAAAGGTTCTTTGGAACAGCAATTGAGTGCTCAATTGCATTCGAAAATATTTGCAAAACAAACCAGTATGATACAGGAAAAAGGAACCATTTCCATTAACACGGAGAACATCTTCCCCATTATTAAAAAGTTTTTATACTCCGATCATGAGATCTTCCTGCGTGAATTAGTCAGCAATGCTGTTGATGCTTCGCAGAAATTAAAACGGTTGGCCAGCCTTGGTCATTATGGTAAAGAAACCGGTGAACTGAAAGTGCGTGTAGCTGTTGATGCGGCTGCTAAAACCATCACCATTTCCGACAACGGTATTGGTATGACGGCAGAAGAGATCAAAAAATACATTAACCAGGTTGCTTTTTCCGGAGCAACAGAGTTCATGGAAAAATTCAAAGAGGCCAAAGATGCCAACGAGATCATCGGCCGCTTTGGTTTAGGTTTTTATTCGGCGTTTATGGTAGCAGAGAAAGTGGAAATACAAACCCTTTCTTACCAGGACGGATCGGCACCTGCACGCTGGATATGCGATGGCAGTACTGAATTTGAAATTACAGAAGGTAACCGTACGGAACGTGGTACCGATGTGATCCTGTATGTAAACAGTGAATCGGAAGAGTTCCTGGATGAACAACGCATCAGCAGCATTCTTGATAAGTACGCCAAATTTTTACCTGTACCCGTTCAGTTTGGAACAAGAGAGGAAAGCGTGGAAGATGGTGTTGATGAAGAAGGAAAAACAAAATACAAATCCGTTACGGTTGATAACATCATCAATAATACCACTCCTATCTGGACCAAGGCACCAAGCGATCTGAAAGATGAAGATTACCTCAGCTTTTACCGTGAGTTGTATCCGTTCAGCGAGGAACCCTTGTTCTGGATCCATTTGAATGTGGACTATCCGTTCAACCTTACCGGTGTATTGTATTTCCCTAAACTGAAAAATGAGTTTGAAGTACAGAAGAACAAGATCAAACTCTTCAGCCGCCAGGTATTTATTACCGATGAAGTAAAAGATATTGTTCCTGAATTTTTATTGCTGCTGCATGGTGTTATTGATTCACCGGATATTCCGTTGAATGTAAGCCGTTCGTTCCTGCAGGCCGATAGTAATGTAAAAAAGATCAACAGCTATATCAGCCGAAAAGTGGCAGATAAACTCAGTGAGTTGTTTAAGAAAGACCGTAAAGGATATGAAGAGAAATGGAGCGATATTGGTTTGTTTGTGAAATACGGTGCTATTTCCGATGAGAAGTTTTATGATAAAGCAAAAGACTTTTTGTTGCTCACTAATACATCCAATGAACATTTTACACTGGAAGAATACAATGCGAAAGTAAAAGACTTTCAGACGGACAAAGACGGCAACATCATTTATCTCTACACAGCTGACGCAGACCATCATCACAGTTTTGTACAGGCAGCACAGAAAAAGAATTATGATGTGTTGTTGATGAACTCTCCTATCGATACACATTTCATTCAGCACCTTGAAATGAAGCTGGAGAAAACAAGAATGAAGCGTGTGGATGCTGATGTAGCTGACAAGCTGATTGTAAAAGAAGACGCACCGCAGCACCAGTTAAGTGAAGAGGAGCGCACAAAAGTGAAAGCTATTTTTGAAAAAGCCATCAGCAACAGCAACATGCAGGTAGAGCTGGAAAGTCTTCCGGCAGAAACAATGCCTGTAACCATTACCATGGAAGAATGGATGCGCCGCATGAAAGACATGAGCAAGCTTGGCGGCGGTGGCATGATGGGCTTTTATGGTAACATGCCCGATACGTATAAAGTAGCGGTGAATGCAAATCATAAGATCATCAGCAAACTGCTTTCAGCAGATGAAGCACAGCAAACAGTTATTGCCAAGCAGGCATTTGATCTTGCATTGCTTGCACAGGGCATGTTGAAAGGTGCCGATCTTACTGCCTTTGTTGAACGGAATGTGGAGGTGATATAGCCCTGAGCGGAGTCGAGATTCGACTTAAGGAACACATACATTAAAATAAGAGAGCCGATGCTTTGCATCGGCTCTCTTATTTGCACTTATTTCGATAAGCAGTCACCCTTCGGGTGAACAGTCGTCTTTATTCTTTCCACTTAAATACAATTGTTCCATTTTTCTTCTTATCACTCTCCACTGTAATGTTGTACACTTTGCCCCCCGCTGTAACACGCATTAAGGCGGTATTGGGCGGCGTTTTGCCGAGGTTCTCTGCAAACATCACCAATGTGTTCTTGCGGCCTTTAAGCGCCTTTACATTCAGCACAATGGCTTGAGTGTTCAGTTGCTTTTTGCTGAGCACCGGATAACTGTTGAAATAAACCGTTACACTGTCGCCATCAATTTCACCATTGTCAAACAATTCAATTTTGATTTCCGGTTTATCAATCTCAATGGTTTGAATGATGTTGTTATCACGCTCAGCTGTTTTCTTTTCTTCACCGGGCACATAATTTTCCGGCATCTGAATAGCGGTAAACACATTCGGCCCATTGAGCAGTTTGGCTGCTGCCTGCTGCACATCTTTTACTGTTATCTGGTCGATATACTTTTCGTAATTGATAAAGTAATCAATGTTATTTCCGGGGAACTTGCTTTCAGTAATTGCAGAAAGCCAGTCTTCGTTTTCTTTCAGATCAATTTTGTGTTGCTCACGCCATTGCTGTTTTACTTTATCAAGGTTTTTTTGTGAGGGACCTTTTGTAACGATCTCTTTAATTTCTTTATTGATGGCTTTCAGCAATGTATCTGCTTTCTCCGGTCCGCAAGGCAGCTGCACTGCAAATGTATAATTGCTGTACGGCTCACGCTCCAATGATCCGTAAATACCACCGCCGTATATACCGCCGATCTTTTCACGCAGCTCTTCAATAATACGGATGTTGAGCACTTCTGTTGCAGCCTGCGCTTTCATTTCAAGATCCTGGCTGTAAGCCACTTCACCTGAATGAAGCTGTATGATCATACTGCGTTCATCTTTTCCCTTCTTCACCATCATATCTTTTTTTCCTTTTACAGGACGAACCTTGTTGTCAACCGATGCAAATTTCTTCCCTGTTGCAGGTAAGCTGCCAATGTATTGTTCGATCAATGGCATGATCTCTTCTTCTTTAAAGCTTCCCACAAACACAAACTCCATGCTGCCTGCATCGCCAAAACGTTCTTTATAGATCTCCACTGCACGCTTCATATCGATCTTATCAAAATTCTGTGCTTTGGGTAATGTAATGGGCGCCAATGGATCGTTGTTGTACAATACACTGTACAGTGTATCAACAAATGCAAACTGCGGATTTGCACCCATCATTGCATATTGCGATTTATTACGCTGCACAAATGACTTGAACAAAGCTGTATCAATACGTGGATTGGTGAAGTACAGCCATGTGAGCTGAAACATTGTTTCCAGATCCTTTACGGTTGAACTTCCTCTAACACCTTCACTTGCGGCACCAATAAACGGCGACACCTGTACTGTTTTCCCTGCCATCACCTTACGGAGATCAACAGGCGAAAATGCTCCCACACCCATTGACTGTACTACCTGTACAGCGTATTCTGCATTGTATTTATCTGTTGCATTGTAATGGTTTTTACCACCCGGCCGAACAGAAGACATCAATACCTGATCTGCTTTAAAATCAGTTGATTTCAATGTTACTTTAATACCATTGCTGAGTGTAAGTTCTGTTGTACCCAGCTTTTCATTCTTCCTGTTGAAGATCACTTTACCTGCAGCGGGTTTATTTTCAACCAATGACGCAGCAACCACTTTATCTTCATACGGTTTTACATCTGCTTTTTCTGCTGCCGGAAAGAATGCCAGTATCTCTTCTTCCGATGCAAGTTTTTCACCAGCCTTTGGTTCGGGCTGCGTAATGTAGGTGAAACGATTATCAACTCCTTTAATGAATTTGTTTACCAATGCATTCACTTCTTCAATGCTGATGCCGGGCAATAATTCTTTTACTTTTTCAAACTCGTATTCAATGCCCGGTGTTGGATCTTTCTTTAAAAAGTAGTTGATGTATTCTTCTACATAGTTTGCACTTTCCGTTTTATCACGATTGTTATAACTGCGTTCGTAATTGCTGAGTGTTGTTTTTTTGCTGCGTTCCAGCTCTGTTGCAGTAAACCCAAAACGTTTTACACGTTCCACTTCTTCCAGCAATGCCTGTGTTGCTTTCTTTACATCGCCTGTGCCCGCACCTGCGTACACAGAAAACGCATCGTACCCACGTGCATAAGAACCAAAGCCTGAGCCGCCGAAATTAAACGGGGGATTTTCTTTCTGCGTCAGTTCCTGCAGGCGTTGATTGAACATGCGTAAAAACAAACTTTTAATAATACTGTTCCTGTAGTCGGCAACAGTACTCATTGGTTCATATTTGAACACAGGATAGTTAATGGCAATTTCACTTGATGATGCTTCCTTGTCCGTTAAGATCATTACTTCATTGGCCGCATACGGTTTTACTTCTGCATACTTCCGCTCTCTTGGATTAGCAGGATTTTTTAACCCGCTGAAATGTTTACGGATCAATGCTTCGGCCTGCTCAGTTGTAATATCACCCACCACAATCACCGACATCAGATCAGGACGGTACCAGTCTTTATAAAAACGACGGATTGCATCGTGTTTAAAATTCTTGATGATGCTGTCTTTACCAATTGGTAACCGATCGGCATACAACGATCCGGCAAACAAGGCCGGTAATATTTTACGGAACATTCGTTCCTCGGCACCTTTACCCAAACGGCTTTCTTCAAGAATAACAGCACGCTCTTCATCAATATCATCACTCAGGTTAGAGATATTATGCGCCCAGTCTTCCAGTATCTGAAAACCTTTTTCAAGATTGCCTGCTTTATCAACAGGAATGGGAAGAATATAAACCGTTTCATCGAAGCTGGTATAAGCATTGAGATCATTTCCAAAGCCCACGCCGATTTCCTGGAGATAAGAAACGATGTCGTTCTTTTTAAAATTCTTTGTGCCGTTGAAAGCCATGTGCTCGGTCATGTGTGCAAGACCAAGCTGGTCTTCATCTTCATTGATAGCGCCTGCATTTACTACCAGCCGCAGCTCTACTCTTTTCTCCGGCTTTTGATTGGGGCGAATAAAATATGTAAGCCCGTTTTCGAGTTTACCTGTTTTTACTTTTGCATCAAACGGAATTTTATCCGTGAGTTGCTGAGCAAAAGAGGTAATAAACAGGAATAAAAAAACGGGGAGCAGGAAGAGGTGTGATCCTTTACGTTGCATAGATAAAGTTTTAAGTGCGTAAATATAAAAGTTTGCACCCAACATCCCTGTTAACATCAGAAAAAGATGATGAATGGGCAAAATAAAAAAGCTCCCCGTTAAACGGAGAGCCTTTGTGTATGATGTAATGTAAGTCTTTAAAGTGCTATACCTACGCCCAGCTGAAATCCTGTGGACTTCCATTGTTCTTTATCATTAATATCATTAATATCACTCAATCCAATCATGTAACGGCCATAAAGTCTTACCCGTAGAATATTTAATTGTGCGCCAAACAACATTGAGAAATCACCATTTTTGAATGCTTCACCCCCATTTTGAATTAAAGTTTTATCCTTGTTTAACAAAATACCAAACTGCGGACCAGCTTGCAATGAAAGCACTTTAGCAGGCTTGTATGTT
>NZ_CAMLGT010000213.1 GCF_946479605.1 uncultured Lacibacter sp. | reverse complement strand
ATAAATTGTTTAAAAATCCAAACTCATCAATTCCTGTTTCATAAAACCTTGCACTTGTTTCTCAGCAACGTCTATCCTTGCAGCCAGCTGATTTTCTTTACAACAGTTTTTGGAGGACGTTGTCTATCGGATATTATTTTTCTTCGTAGTACGCAACGTCCTCATGAAGCATAATGCAGGCTCTCAGCTTTAGTTTACTGAGAGACGTTGCTACGAAAGAGGTTTAAAGTTGAAGGTTTAAGGTTGAAGGTTGAGGAAAGACGATTGAAGAAGGGGGAAATGAAAAATGAAAAATGAAAAATTGAAAATGAAGAATGAAGAAGGAAAAGCAGTCGGCTGATGTACTACTATGAACCATGAACTACTGACCAAAGACGATAGAAAACAGACCACCACACTCCTACAGCTTGGCACTCAAGACTCACCATTCACCACTCACGACAGACAACTACACTCCACCAACTCTCTGCAGCCCGGCCAACTAAAAACCAAAAACAATAAACTTCTAACCAAACAATTCCGCCAGCTGCACATCCCAAAAATCATGTACAGCAAACAGCACATGATCGCCATCGGCAAATTCATTGGCTTCATGCATGGTGGTAAGGATAACGGATTTCATACCGCCCAGTCTTGCCGCTTCCACACCTTTCGGCGAATCTTCAAACACAATACAATCTTCCGGCGCCATGTTCAACAGGCGGGCGCAGGATAAAAAGGTTTCAGGATCGGGTTTGCTGCGTTGCACATCGTCGGCACTTACAATGGCACTGAAATAATGCCGCAGGTTGAGGTTATCCAATACAAAATCAATATTGAACAGAATGGCGGCCGAACCAATGGCCATGGGTATGCCTTGTGCATGTGCCTGTGCAAGAAAAGCAGCAAGCCCCGGTAATAATTGCAAGTGTGGTTTAAACTCCTGCTGGTATTGCTTTTCTTTTTCAATACTCATCTGTGTTTTTTCGGCCTGGGTAAAACGGCCGGGAAACATCCGTTCCAGCAACTCATCATTTTTACCATAACACTCTTCCTTCATCCGCTCCAGCGAAATGTTTGCACCAAGTTCATTCAGGATGCGGTGCCATGCTTTGATGTGGTAGTTCATATCATCAATCATGGTTCCGTTCATATCAAATAAAAAAGCTTTCTTCTTCATTGTTGTTGATTGCTGCGCAAAAGTAAGCATGGAATAAAAAGAAACCGCCCATGCAAAAGCATGAGCGGTTAAGTTATCAGCAGTTAGTAGTTCCTACCAGAATTTTACATACAATGCTGCAAGAATGAACAATGTAAATACAATCATCACAATAACGGAAGGTTTCAGTTTAAACATTTCCTTATCCAACGCAAATGCTTTCGGGTTCACCTTCGGACCTGCAAGACTGATTACAATCATTACCAGCATGGTAAAGAAGAATGCCCAGCCCATGTTAATGAGGAACGGAATCTGGTAAACCAGTTCGCCTTTATCATTTGGTGTTTTAAACGCTGTGTAAAGCAGTGTTTCATGACCAAATACAGATACGGCAAACAGTTTAAAGAAGATAGACATCACAAGACCGGTAATTAAACCTGCCACAGCAGCTGTACCAGTAGTGCGCTTCCAGAACATACCCAGTATAAACATGGCAAATACACCGGGGCTGATGAAGCCTGTGTATTCCTGTATAAACGTAAAACCACCTTTACCACCAATGCCCAGCAGATCTTTCCACTCAAATACCACGGCCAGCAAAATTGAAACGAATGCAGCCATACGGCCCACCCACACCATTTTCTTTTCATCACCTTCGTTGTATTTATCGGCAGGTATGTGTGCAGCATCGGCAGCAATAGTTGGTTTCTTCCTGAAATACTTCATGTAAATATCCAGTGTAAAGATGGTACCAATACTGTTTAGCTTACCTGCAAGTGAAGCCACAATAGCAGCTGTTAATGCAGCAATGGCCAATCCTTTTAATCCGGATGGTAAGAAACCAAGGATAGCAGAGTAAGCATCATCCATACCACGCAAATCACTTAAGTGTCCGTTCTGGTGCAATACATACGCAGCAATACCGGGCAGCATTACAATGATCGGCATCAACAGTTTTAAGAAACCTGCAAACAGGATTCCTTTACGTGCCGTATCCAGATCGGCACCCAATGCACGTTGTGTAATGTATTGGTTACAGCCCCAATAGTTGAGGTTTACGATCCACTGGCCAGCAAAGTACATCGCAATACCCGGCAGGATGAGGTACTTGTTGATATCTTCCTGTGATGATGCTTCTGTTGGTTTCTTTAAGATCATGTGGAAGTGATCCGGCGCCTGTGCCATTAATGTTTTAAAACCTGCTATGGCATCTTTGCCCAAACCAAATTTTTCGCTCACAATGGTTAATGCAAAATAGATGGTTGCAAAACCACCCACAATCAATACAGCCACCTGTATTACATCGGTATAACCAATCACCTTCATACCACCCAGTGTAATAATGAGTGAGAATACAGCAAGAGCAATCATGACCGTATGTAAATACTCAGGCCCAATCAATCCACTGATGGCAATGGCACCCAAATACAAAATAGAAGTAAGGTTTACGAATACATACAACAACAGCCAGAAGATGGCCATGATGAGCGATACCGTTTCATTATACCTCGTTTTTAAAAACTGCGGCATGGTGTAGATCTTGTTCTTTAAATACACCGGCATGAACCATACAGCAATAATGATGAGCGCCAGTGCAGCGATCCATTCGTAAGCAGCAACTGCAATACCCACAAAGTACCCGTTACCACTCATGCCGATGAATTGTTCGGCTGAAATGTTTGATGCAATTAACGACGCACCAATGGCCCACCAGGTGAGTGAACCTTCTGCTAAGAAGTAATCATGTGATGCGGAAATGGCTGCTTTCTTTTTTTTGTTATATACCCAGTATCCGTAACCGGCTACCAGGATAAAGTAGAAAACAAAGATGAGAATGTCTAAGCCTGATAAACTTTTCATTGACAAGTTTTACGTTTTAAAAATATGGTGGCTATAAAAGATTTAAATCTATGAATAAAACTAATTGAATGATCTACTTATAGAAAACTTGATTCCAGCGTAGTTCATTTTTGAATTGATAGA
Source organism: uncultured Lacibacter sp. (assembly GCF_946479605.1). Next base: position 3,590 of record NZ_CAMLGT010000213.1, on the reverse strand, counting down.
GGTCGGTATTTTTTCCAATGCGTACATATTCCACCCCGGCCATTTCAGCAAAATCTTCCATGTGTTCGCTTGTAAGGTTCTGGCTGTAACCTGTATGGTGTGCACCACCTGCTAAGATCCATGCTGCACAACCATCATTCATATTAGGGTATGGTTTCCACAACACTCTTGCAACTGGAAGTTTAGGAAGATCGGCAACCGGTGCCACTGCTTCCACTTCATTAACTAACAGCCGGAAGCGGTTGCCCATATCAACAACGGATGCATTCAATGCAGGCCCTGCTGCAACGTTGAACACAAGACGCACAGGATCTTCTTTACCACCAATACCTAACGGATGTATTTCGCAATTGGCTTTTCCATCAGCAATACTTTCGCAGATCTCCAGCATGTGTGAACCGAGTACTAACGGGTTCGCAGGATCGAAGTGATACGTATAATCTTCCATAAAACTGTTACCGCCTTTCAAGCCGGTGCCCATTACTTTCATGGTGCGTACAAGTGCTGCGGTTTTCCAATCGCCTTCACCGGCAAAACCATAACCTTTGCCCATTAAGCGTTGCGATGCAATGCCTGGCAGTTGTTTCATGCCATGCAGATCTTCAAACGTATCACTGTAGCCTTTGTAATTTCCCTGTTCAAGGAAGTACAACATGCCCAGTTCAATTTTTGCCGCATCACGCAGCGATTGGTATTGTTTACCATCTTTCTTTAATGATGCAACAACATTGTAGGTATCATAATACTCTTCAGTAAGTTTATCTACATCCGCATCACTCACTTCATTGATCACTTTTACAAGATCACCAATGCCATGTGTGTTTACACTGTAACCAAATTTCATTTCAGCTTCCACTTTATCACCATCGGTTACGGCCACATAACGCATGTTATCACCAAAGCGAACAATGCGTGCACCTTGTGAATCGTTCCAGCCTGCAGCAGCTCTTGCCCACACATTAATGCGTTCGTGTACAACAGGGTCTTGCCAATGCCCAACCACAACTTTACGTTTCAACTTCATGCGGCTCATAATAAAACCAAACTCTCTGTCGCCATGCGCACTCTGGTTCAGGTTCATGAAATCCATGTCTATTTCGCTCCATGGAATATCACGGTTGAATTGTGTATGCAGATGAAGCAATGGTTTATTGAGAATGCCCAATCCCCTGATCCACATTTTTGCAGGAGAGAACGTATGCATCCAGGTGATGATGCCGATACAGTTCTTTGAAAAATTTGCTTCAGCGCAAACGGCATAAATTTCTTCGCTTGATTTTACTGTTGGTTTGAACACAACAGTAACCGGTATGACCGATGCTGCATTGAGTGCAGCAGCAATTTCCTGTGAGTGAGCAGCTACCTGCTTTAATGTTTCTTCACCGTACAGGTCCTGGCTGCCTGTAACGAACCATACTTCTAAAGTTCCAAAAGCTTTCATTTTTTATTTACTATTTAAATGGATGATTTTATATTTAGCACCTTTGTCAATTCACAATTGACTATTGCCCGTAATAACTATCAGGCCCGTGTTTGCGTTCGTAATGTTTTTGACGGATAGAATCTTTCAACCGTGGAGCATTTGGATTGATCTGCTCTGTAAGCAATGATGTTTGTGCGATGAACTCAAGCACGGCACTGTTGTGTACTGCTTTGTTGGCATTCTTACCCCATGTGAATGGTGCATGGTTACCCACTAAGATCATTTCCACTTCTTCATAACTCAGTCCACGGTCTTTAAAGCAGTTGAGTATCTGGAAACCTGTTTCGTATTCATAATTGCCTTTGATCATGTCATCGCTCATGGGAGCAGCACATGGAATATCAACCGTGTTGTAATCTGCATGTGTGGTACCAAAGATGGGAATATCCCGTTGCGATTGTGCCCATGCTGTTGCATAGGTTGAATGTGTGTGCACAATACCGCCAATTTTTTCCCAATGTTTATACAATACGGCATGTGTTTTTGTATCGGATGAAGGACGGTATGAACCTTCAACGGTGTTGGCATCAAAATCAACGATGACCATTTTATCGGGACTCAGATCTTCATAAGGAACACCACTTGGTTTAATGGCGAATACGCCTAAACTTCTGTCAACTGCACTTACGTTACCAAATGTAAACAACACCAATCCTAATTTGGGCAATTGCATATTTGCTTCGTATGCTTCTTCCTGTATGTGACTATACTTACTCATAATGTTTTGTTTGATTTTCCATGAAGGCACCAACCTCTTTATACTTTTCATATCGGTGTTGATAAACTGCTACACGATCGGGACTGGGATGATACTCGGCATCAAAGCCCTGCCCCATCGCCTGCATGGCATCTTCCACTTTACTATACACACCACCAACTGTCGCAGCAAACATAGCAGCACCCAAAGCACAGGTTTGTTAACTCATATGAATTTTGATGGTAATGATCATAAAATCTTCCATCATATGCATAATGAAGTGAGATTTTTTTGCCACACCACCCAAACCGATCAATCCTTTCACCGGTATGCCTTGCTCAACAAAACGTTCTACAATGGCTTTCGCACCAAAGCAGGTTGCTTCCACCACTGCACGGAACAAACGAACAGCATCCGTACCAAGATCGAGGCCTGTAACAGAAGCAGTGAGCAACTGGTTTGCATCAGGCGTTCTTCTTCCATTGAACCAATCCACTGCCAATTCACTATGTTCATCTATTTCTAATTGCGATGCCAGCTTGCTTAGTTGAGGAATAATGGCATCTTCTGTTTCAGCAATCAGCTTCGCCTTCGTTGCTTCATCAATAACAGAAGATTTTGCCAATATCTGTTGCAAGGGCCATGTAAGTAAACGCTTGTACCACGCATATGCATCACCAAATGCAGACTGACCCGCTTCCAGCCCGATCATACCGGGAATAACGGAGCCGGGCACCTGCCCGCAAATTCCTTTGATGAGTTTGCCTTGCACATCTTCAGCTGGTGCCACCATCATATCGCAAGTTGATGTACCCATTACTTTACTCAAATAGTATGGCTCAATTTGTCCACCAACAGCACCCATGTGTGCATCATACGCACCAACGCCAATTGCTGTTGTTTCAGGCAAACCTAAACGGGCAGCCCATTCTTTGGTGATGGTACCTACTGATTGATCAGCAGGATAGGTGTCTTTGAACAAACGATCAGTGAAACCATCCAGCAATGGATCAAGCGAAGCAAAAAATTCATTGGGAGGGAGTCCACCCCACTCTTTTGCCCATAATATTTTATGACCTGCAGAACATACACCACGTTTCATTTGATGTACATCCGTTCCACCTGATAATAAGAATGGAATCCAGTCGCAATGTTCAACAAATGAATAAATACTGTTCCTTACTTTTTCATCGGCACGTAATACATGCAGCAGCTTTGCCCAGAACCATTCTGATGAATAAATTCCACCAACAAACTGTAAATAATTTCTATCAAATTTTTCAGCATGTGCATTGATCTCTGCTGCTTCACCCACACCGGTATGATCTTTCCACAACACAAACATGGCATTGGGATTTTCTTCAAAGCCGGGAGTTAATGCAAGTGGTGTTCCTGTTTTATCAACAGCAA
>NZ_CAMLGT010000212.1 GCF_946479605.1 uncultured Lacibacter sp. | reverse complement strand
GTTGCAATACAATGTTACAGTTACGAATATTATTGTACGTTGCCAGCCAGTAAGTGTAAAGAGCCTGGTGTGCAGTATTCGGAATAAAAATATCCAGGTCACTCAGGTCCCTGTTGTTGACAGCTGTACTGCCCGGTGATCCCATTTTTGAATTATCGCTACGCAATTCCGTAAACTGCCACTCTGTATTCAGCGGCCGCTGCATACCATTGTAACAACCGGTGAGTGCAGCTTTTACTTCGGCATAGTTTGAGTAATAAGTTCCTGTATTAAGATTCGATTGCGGGTAAAGGTCAATTGTTTTTTTACAAGCTGTAAAACCCAAACCGCAACAGAACAACAAAATGATTTTTATATGTTTCATATCGTTACGCTTAAATTGTTAGAAGTTAATGTCTAAACCAAACAACACTGTTTTTTGCATGGGGAAAGAACCACGCTGATACCCATCCACCAATGGTGTGTTGTACGCACCTGATGTAAGGCGCCCTTCAATATTAATGCCCCTGTAATTGTTTGCTGCACGGAAGAAGAGATTTTGACCGGAGAAATACAAACGCATATTGCTTAAGCGTAATCTTGAAGCAAACTTGGTGGGCAACGTGTAACCAATGATCACTTCACGCAACGCCATATACGATGCATTTTCCACTACATAATCCGTCAGCATCCAGTTAAAGCCAATGGTAGAGTATGGTGTTTTGCCATCGCCGGGATAAGCAGGACTTAACCAGCGGTTTTTTGTGTAATTTTTATTGTAACGTTTTGTTTCATTGTAGTTGGGATCGCCATTAATAAGCTGACCACCCTGCACACCCTGTAACATAAAGCTGATGTCAAATGCTTTATAGGTAAAGCTGTTGGTAATACCCCATGTAAAATCAGGGAAAGGTGAACCGATCACGACACGATCATCCGGATCGATCACGTTATCGCCATTGGTATCTACCAGCTTTAAACCACCGGGAACAAACAGGTTGCTCAAACCGCTTGTTAAACCTGCAGCTCTTGCTTCATCAATCTGTGCCTGCGATAGCCACACACCATCTGTTTTATATCCGAAGTACTGAATAAGCGGGCTACCTACTTTGTTCATATAAATTTCTGTGCGCTCACCTTGATTCAGCAAAAATGCTTCTTCACCCATCTCCAGTATTTTGTTACGCACCAATGCAAGGTTGGCAGAAGTGGTCCACTTGAAATCTTTTTTACGGATATTGTTGGTGCTTAGTTCGAACTCCACACCCCTGTTGCGCAAGCGTCCGATATTGTTCCATGTAAGTGGTACACCGGTAAAGCCCATTGTTGACTGACGCAGCAACAACTGATCTGTTTTTGATTGATATGCATCAACAGATAGGCTGATAGCGTTGCGGAACAAACCAATATCAATACCGCCATTGTACTGGAAAGTACGTTCCCATGTAATATTCTGGTTGGAAAGAATATCTCTTGATGGTACCTGACCTAAATTAACAGCACCTGTGCCTGCACCTAATGGATAGTTGGCTGCATACAACAGATCAACAAATGCAAAATCAACAATACGGTTATTACCCGTAGCGCCATAGCTTGCACGGAGTTTTAAATTGCTGAGCCATGCTGCATCGCTAAGGAATTTTTCTTTTGATGCCACCCAGCCAAGAGATACCGAAGGAAAATAACCCCATTTGTTACCGGGAGCAAAATAGGAGCTGCCATCAGCTCTGTAGCTTGCAGATAAGAGGTACTTGTTTTTATACGCATACGATACACGACCGAGATAAGAAAGTAAACCGATCTGGTTCACAAAATTGTAAGTGCCTACCTGGTCGATCTGTAATGCTGTATTGAGTGTGGTGATGTTATCGCTTGGATAATCAAGACCAACTGCCTGCTCTTCTCTTATTTTGGTTTGCTGTGCAGTAAAGCCTGCAAGCACATTCAGTGAATGATCTCTGAAATTCTTGTTGTAAGTAAACATGTTTTCCGAAAGCAGATCAACAAACAAACGGCTGCCATACACACCTCTGTTCACATCACCATCACGGTTGGAGTTGCGTTTGGCAAAGTCAAGTGTGTGTGTATAGTTTACATAAGCACTGGCCAGTGTTTTAAAATCGAAGCCGGGGAAAATGTTGATGGTAAGATCGCCGGAGCTTTGCAAACGGTAATCGTTTGATGTAATACTTCTTGTTTCCATTACAGACTTAGGCGTATTGTTGGCTGTGTTGAACGGACTTGTTAATGCAGTAGTATTCCACATACTTCCATCAGGCATCATACCCGTGTACAATCGTCCGTTGAAATGACGGGCCTGCACAAAGTCGCCGGGCTTTATACTTGCCCATAACGGATCCTGGTTTACAAAGGCTGCTGTTTTATCGGTATGATAAACAGGAAGGAATGATTGGAAACGCACAAAGTCGATATAACCAACCGATGGACGTTCACGTTTAATAAAAGAAGGGTTTAGATTAAAAGTGAATTTTGCACGCTTGCCCAACTGTGCATCTACTTTTGTACGCAGGCTGAAACGATCGTACTCACTGTGGTACATCATACCCTGGTCTTTCTGGTATGCACCCGACATAAAGTATTTGGTGTTGCGTGTACCACCGGAAATATTCAATTGAATGTTCTGCACTGTTGCATTGCGCAATGCTTCGTTTTGCCAGTCGGTGCCACGCCCTTCCATGATCACACTTTCAACAATGTAAGCAGCACGTTCGTTGTTGGCAATAATGCCTGTACCTGTTGGTGGAGGTATAGAAGGATCTTTTGCTTTTAATGATGCTTCGTAAAAAAGAAGATTGGTGTACTCTGTTGTGCTCATCATGGGATAGCGGGAGTATGCAGTTTTAGAACCGCTTGATATTTTCAATGCATACTTTGGTTTATCTGCCTTACCGCTTTTGGTTGTAATGATGATGACACCACTTGCACCTCTTGATCCGTAAATGGCAGCAGAGGCCGCATCCTTCAATACTTCTACTGATTCTACATCGGCCATATTCACAAATGCAAGACCATCGGGTACAGGATGACCATCAACCACCACCAATGGATTTGAACCTGCATTAATGGAACTTACACCACGCACCCTGATCTTTGGATCAGAACCGGCTTCTGATGAAATATTCTGTATCTGCACACCGGCGATCTTTCCCTGCAACGCCTGGTCTAATCTTGATACAGGTGTTTCATCCAGTTTTTCATTTCTAAATTTTGAAACAGAACCGGTGAGGTGCGATTTCTTTTGCGTACCATAACCAATTACCACCACTTCATCGCCTGATGTAATTGCTGCTGCAAGTGTTACATCAATTTTTGTTTTATCGCCAATAATGATGGTTTGCGGCTGATACCCCACATACGAAAAGATCAACGTAGTTGCCTTTGCATCAACAGTAATGGAGTATGTACCATCTTCTTTTGTAGTAACACCACCCTTCTGTTTTTCCACCAGCACGTTTACACCCATTAACGGTTCATTGTCGGCACCCACAACCTTACCGGTAATGGTTTTGCGTTGTGCAAATGCTGCACCGGTTGTAAAGAGGAGCAGCAGCAACAAACATTTTATTTTTTTCATAACAGCAAGTTTTCTTTTAAATCGTTAGTTAATGAGGTTGAGGCGCAGACGTTTTGCTTTATCGCCTGCTATTGTTATAATCGACTGTTCGCATGTTTTGCAATTGTATTGTTTTGCCGCAGCCATCAGCAGCGGATAGCCATCTTCAAATGAAAATGGTTTGATCTGTGTGCCTGTCCATTCTTTTTCTTTTGCAATGAACGGATGCAAAGCATTGAATGCTTTTTGCAATGATTTACCCGATGGTGTAACCATGTTCCAGAAATCAACACCGGTGTGCCTGGCCATACTTGCAATGTTGAAGAATGCATCCATCACAAACGTGCTGTAGTGCAGTGAAATGGTTCGCTCCAGTTCTTTGGGAAAAAGCCCCTGTTCATTCATCTGTACATCCAACCGGCCTGCTGCATTCTGCACGATCTTTTTTGCCAGCTGCATACTATCGGCATACAAGGCCAGTGAAAGACGTTGTGCATCGTACCATGCACCATGATTGTTGAGCGTGTTCATTTCATCAATACCCACCTTGCTTGTCTGCATCCAGTTGAGAAAATCAGCTGCCCATTTTTTCATTTTCTGCTGATCAGTTTTTGTCCATGCTTTTGCATCGCTGATCAAACCAATGGCATCAATCAGTTTTACAAAATGACGAGTATCGATCAACCCTGCTCCCCTTCCGTTATTCACTCCTTTAATGGCCTGGCCGAAATTCAGATTCGGGTTCATGCGTGTTGCTTCATCAAGAAACCATACACGGATTAGTTTGGCAGCATGTTCGGCATACGCTGTATTGCCGGAGAAATAATAAGCAAGTGCCAATGTGTGTACATCGTTACAAAGTTTTGGCAGATACTCTTTGTCTTTGTACTCTTTTACTTCAGGGTTTGTTTGTCCATCTTTCCGGATGTATGGAAGACCATCAGCCTTCGAAGGATCGGGCCAGAAGTACGGAGCCAGGCTCATGTAATCATGCTTATCACCACTTGGCGGCACATTTGTTTTTTCCATTACACTCACCGGCCCAAACTTCAAGGCAGCATCCGCCTCTTTCAACAGTTGCTTATACGCAGGCATCAATGCTTCATCCTTTGCAGCAACACGGTTCCTGTTTTCTTTCAGTACTTCCATGTTCATTGCAAACACAGTTGACTTTCCTTTTTGTGCATGCAATCCTTCTGTTGTGATTAATAACAGACAGCTGATCACTACAATATTTTTAAGTTTCTTCATTGATGCTTCTCTTATTTTAAAATATAGATCATGCGTTTCAGGTTCACGCCATCGCCTTTCACCGTTACCACATACATACCTGTTGTGATTGTTGGCAGAAACACTTCTACCTGCGTAAAACCTGTAGGCATAAAAATGTTTCGCTGTGCAAGCGGACGGCCATTCATATCATACAACACAACATCACCCAAACGTGGCTCAGGCGAATAAACACGTACATATAAATGACCATTCGGATTTACAAATGCATTCAGGTATTGCTGCTCTGCACCTGAAGCGGGCATAATGGTTAAGCGACCTGCCACATACACAAAATTGTAATTCTGTGATACGCCTCCGCCAGGAGTTACCGTATAATAACCGGGTGTTGAACTGTTGCCTGCATCGGTTGCAGCCACTGGTGCAGTCGTAAGGCTGGCAGCTGTTTCGCCCAACACAAAACCTGTGTAGGTGATAGTAAATTCCGGATTTGGAGTGCCTTCCACTTTACTTGTATCACGCACACGAACAGTAAGGTTCACTTTGTTTACGGTTACAGTTTGGGTTTTATTGGCAGCGGGGAAATAGCCATCGTTACCAGCCTGCGATGCAGTAATAACAGTGGTACCAGCTCCGGTAATATGAACAACACCTGCTGCATTGATTGTAGCAACGGATGTATTGCTGCTGCTGAATGTAATGGGTATTGTATTGTTGGTACTTGATACAGTTACAGGAAAATCAGCATTGCCATAGGTTTTTACCGGCAAGGCATTGAACGTAATGGTTTGCGATTGCTTCGGCTGTACAGTAAGTACGCCATCTTCAAATGTGATTGCATAATTATTGGATGTGGCACCGCTTACTGTAATGGGATATGTACCTGGTGCTGATGCTGTAACCGCAGTTGTAGTTAATACCGCAGGAGTAAGTAACACTGCTGCAGTTTCGTTTAATACCAACCCTGTGTACGTAGCCGTTAGTGTGGGATTCGCCAATCCTTCAAACTTCAGCTGATCATCTGCTTTAATATGCAATGCAGCTTTTTCAACGGTTAAGGTTTGCGCAACACTTGCTGCAGGATAAAAACCATCTGTTGCCTGCGATGCTGTAATGGTTGCAGTACCTGCACCTGTAATATGGATCTGACCATTAACAATGGTAGCTACTGCTGCGTTGTTGCTGCTGTACACAATGGGTTGTGTGGTATTTAAACTGGTGGCGCCACCGTTAAAATCAGCATCACCATAAGTTTTCGCAGGGAGCGGATTAAAAACAAACGGATCGGTTTGTGGTATGGCACCAATGCTGAACGATCCAAAATTTGTAACAGTTGCTGTTGCAGTATTGGTTGTATTATTTGCAGTACCTGATGGTAAATTCCAGTTTGCTCCGTTATTTTCAATGATGCCAATATCGGTATCAGGCAAGGTGCTGAATGTGGTTCCTTCCAATGCAGCATTCCAGTTGAGTTGAATATCCGCTGCACCTGTTCCGTTAGCACGATTGATCTGCCATACAGCATTTACAACAGTTAATTTTTCTGAGCCGATCAATGCAGTACCGTTCAGTGTACCTTCTTTTGTTATTCCTTCAAATACGGTAGCAGTATAATCTGCTGTACCGGTTGATGTAATTGTTGCGGGGAGATAATACAACGGTGTACCAACAGGAAGAACAACTGAATTACTTACACCATCATATTTTACCAATGCCTGTTTGTTGTTGATAAGATCAACTTCTGCAGCAATATAATTACTGCTGCTGTAGTTACCGTTTAACAAAGCACCTGCCAGTAAATGCAAGGTATCTGTTGAACGGAGAGTAAATTTTCCATTGAGGGTAAAATGATCATGAACGGTTACACCCGTATTTGTTACAGCTGCTGCATTCAATTCAACAAAACCAACATCTATTTTATTATCAGTTGAA
>NZ_CAMLGT010000211.1 GCF_946479605.1 uncultured Lacibacter sp. | reverse complement strand
AAAGTTAGGCACCACCTTCACTTTATCTGCATTTACACCGGTAAGGTTGATCAGCTCACGTTTTGTTTTTTCGCTGATGACAGTAATGGTGCTTGCACGCCACATTGGTAATTGATACCAGAAGAATTTAAACAACCAGTATTTCAGATTTGTCTTGTTGTACTTTGTAAGGAACACACAGTCGTGAATGGTCAGCACAGTATTACGCTTCTTCATACCAAGCGATACATAATGAATATCGCCGGTAATATGATTGATCTGCGACTGACTGTTGCGTGAGCTGAAAATATTTACGAAGATGTTGCGGATAGAAGGCACTTCAACTTTTGTTGTTTTGATGCCGCTTGTTTCGTTCACCTGGGCCTGCACATTATCGAACAATGATTCGATACTGAACGCATGAAGCCGTTTTTTACGGAAGAAGTAAGATACTTCCATAGGAATTGGACGATGTTTGGATTTTCAAATAATTGGACAATACAAATATAGACGAGCACATAGCCTTAAACAATAGGAGTTTTCACCTAATAAAACGACCGTAATTTTACCAAAGTGCTAAAGCACAAGGGCCAGCTTTGCAGCTGGCCTTTGTGCTAAAACTATATGAAATCCAATGGTTTGATCGCTTGTTTCAGAATAGCATCGGCATTGGCTCCCATCCACTTGTTGAGTACAGTTGCGTAAACCTGCTTAAAATCCAACTGATATTTTACATCGCCATCATCCAAGTTACTGAGGTCAGGTAACGGATTATATATTCCTTGCTGCTTCAAGCCACCGCCAATAAAAAACATATTGTTGGCCTTGCCATGATCTGTTCCATTGCTTGCATTCTGTGCTACCCTTCTCCCAAACTCGGAGAAGGTAAACAACAACACATCATCAAAACGGTTATTCGCTTTCAGATCTTTTACAAAAGCTTTTACCGCATCATTCAGTTCGGTAAACAATCTTTTCTGTTGTCCTTCCTGGTTAATATGTGTATCAAAACTTCCAAGTGAAATGTAATAGACTTTTGTATTGATCTCACTGAAAATAAGTGACGCAATCGTTTTTAATCCTTTCCCCAGATCAGTATTTGGATATGATTCTGCTGATGGCCGTTGCTTGCTTTGCTTAAAAATATAATCAGCACTTGAAATGGTTTCAGCCATTGTTTTATAGAGATAATCAACAGGCCGCTCATGTTCCTGCTGATGCTTTGCAAGCATCTCTTTAAAGTAACGCTCCTGGCTGCTGGTGTATAACCTTCGGGGATCTTCCACTGCAATACCTTTAATATTTTCCCCTTTTAATGCAAGGCTTAATACATCATCTATTTCCAATGCCTGTGTGGGTTTATCGCAACCCTTGCATTGTGCATCAAGATACCGCCCCACCCAACCAGTGTTCCAGTAATCACGACTGTCACTGGCGGTATGCCAGATGTCCATGCTTCTGAAATGACTTTTATCAGGATTGGGATACCCTACACTATTGAAAATACCAAGGCTTCCTTCGTCATACAATTCTTTGAATGCAGTAAGTGATGGATGCAAAGCGGCATCATCTGTTAATGCCAATGCTGCATTACGCTGAATACTCAACTTAGGCCGGCTCCTGTAATAAATATCATTACGAACAGGTATCACCGTATTCAACCCATCATTGCCGCCACTGAATTGAATAATGACCGTTACTTTATTTCCCGGCGGAACCAGTTTGTCTTTTTCAAAAGCTTTCAGAAACTGCGGCATGAGCATAGATGCTGTTGCCAGTGATCCGATCTGTAGAAATTCTTTACGCTTGATATACATAATAAAAGAATTGAGGCAAGAGGTAAGATGAATGAGGTATGATTCGTACCCCGTACTTCTTACTTCAAACTTTGAATTAACACATTTGATATTCCGGTGTACACATCAGCTGAATCATTGCTGATTGAATGTAACGTTCACGTGATGTTGCATCCACAAATTTTTCGATCATTGATTTGTTCATCCTGTTCACATCTGTTTGCCACATAACAGAAGCAATGTTCTGCAGCAATTGTTCCCTCGGTACTTTTTCCAATTGATTGAAAGCAGGCTCCCACCGGATGGTTGTTTGCACCACACGTCCCGGCATTTTATTTCCTCTCCCCATTTCCTGGTCATCGTCGGATTTTGCTTTGATGTTAAAGGCTTCTTTTGTTGCCATTAATTGAGGAATACGCATGCGGAACATCAGTGAAGAGCTGTCTATCCAGTTAAAACCACCGGGCCATCCTGCCACATTTGGCGGATAAAACAACACTTGCCCCAATATTTTCTGCAGGTACAACTGTGCATCTTCATTAGCAATGTCCATGGGCATTACTCTGCGGATACCAACTAATAACTCCACAGGTGATTTTACATGCGCTCCGATATTCTTTTCATCATAAAACCAATCGCTCGTAAAAATATCTTTCAGCAGTGTTTTTATTTCATAACCTGATTTGTAAAACCTTTCCGCCAACCACTTTATGTTTTCTTCATTAACCTGTTCATTCACCAAAAAACGGTACAACTTGGTCGTTATATATGTTGCTGTTTGTTTTTGTTCCAGCAGCATATTCAATATATCATTGCCATCAAACTTCCCGGTTCGGCCAAGTACTGTTTTCACACCATCATCATGCACTGCAGGCCTGAAAATAAACTCGCCGTTCAGCTTAAACTGCCAGCCGGTAAATGCACGTGCAGCTTCTTTAATATCTTTCTCTGTATAATTACCACGGCCCATGGTAAACAACTCCATTACTTCACGGGCAAAATTTTCATTAGGTTTTTGCTTCCTGTTTTGCTGGTTGTTGAGGAAGGCAAGCATGGCGGCGCTCTGACTAACCTCTTTTAACAGCGTTCCAAAATTGCCGAGTGCATTTTTACGGATCACATGCAGCAACTCCTGCTGATAAAGTGCATTGAGGTTACGGCATGCAAAATGCCCGTGCCAGAACAATGCAATTTTTTCACGCAGCTGCTGTTCACTGTTCACCATTTCATCAAGCCATTCAAGATTAAGGTTGCGGATCTCTTCCCTTGATTTTTTTTGCATGGCCTGTTGTTGCTCACGGGTCATCTCCGTGCGGCGCACACCATCAACCCCATTCATTAAACCATCTACAAAATTGGTCGCAACTTTCAACGGCATCGGTTCTTTTCGGGAAGCTTTTTCCAATGCCTCATACAATTTTGCGGGAGAAGTTTTTGAAAGATCGTTCCACTGCTCAACGGCAGGGCCAAAACCCGCCCGCCATAATAAATGCTGATTTTTTACCTGTACAGAAAGGGCCATGCTAAAAAATTATTGCGTTAAGACTGAATGAATAAGATATGGTTTAATCTTTAACGCAAAAAACTTGCAAATCGTTTATTATATATCACTAACGCTTGCCGGTGGGCTACTAATAAAAGAAAAGGGCATCGTTACCGATGCCCAGCAGAAATAAAGGTGCTTTTGTAATATTGTTATTTGATGATCCAGCGGGCTCCAATGCCAATGTTATGCAAGTAACCAAGACCGAGACTCGTACCGAACGATACAGCACGATTGTACACATCGCTATTGCCCGACCTTTGTTCTGTGTAATTGTATGATAATGCAGCAAAATCGGCAAAACGTAATTCGAAAAGAAAACGATCATTCCATTTATAAGCAAGTCCGGGATAAATGCCAATGGTTCCTCCATAGTTATTATTATCCGAACTGCTCACTCCATAACGCATTAATTGCCGGCTATAATTAAATGAAGCTTGTGCTTCGCCAAACACAAAGAAATTTTTCCCTAACGATTGATATTTCCGCATGAAGTAACCCAGCCCGGCACTATAATCTTCTGAAAACTGATTGGAATTGACAGGACCAATATTGTTGACTTTTGACTTGCCATAACCGGCGTACAATGTAAACCCATTTAATCTTGTTTCAGATTTTGCTTTTGCAAGAGAAACTGAGCCGCCCAATGTAAACCCTTTATTTGTTGACTCTGAAGCCGGATATAATGAATTATTGTTGATACTTTGAAGATTTAAACCAAATCCTAAAACCCTATTTCCTTTTTGAAATTGTGCATTCGCATTGATAGCAAGCAGTACGATTGTTGAGAGTACAAGTAGTTTTTTCATTGCAATTAAATTGGTAAGCAGCAATGTTAGAATGCATCGCTTGTAAAAAATCTTAATGAAATGTTTCTTAGTAAAATATTAAGAATCATAAGATTCCATGCTCAACTGTATTTAACACACTTATTTGCTATTGCACACAGTTACGGGCTCATTTGCAGCAGTGTTACAAAAATTTTCATCCGTCGCCTAACGGCTGTAAGCAAAAAATAAATATATTCATTCGTCCATTTTTTACCAACCTAAACATTTAAAACAAACGCATGAAGAAAGTATCGGTATTGGCGGCAGCATCGCTGTTGCTTTTTTTTGGATGTAGTAAATCCGTGGCCGACAAGGAAACAATTGAGGCTGAAACAGAACAATCGCTCAATGAAACACGTCGATGTGTAAGCTATGAAGTATTACAGGCAAAATTAAAGGAAGATCCTTCATTGCAAAGACGGATGGATGAAATTGAAGCATTTACTGCAAGATATATCAATGAACGCAGTGTTGCCGGTCGCCTTGGTACAGATGGTGTAATGACCATTCCAGTCTACGTGAATGTACTTTACAACACAGCTGCTGAAAATGTTTCTGATGCGCAGATCCAATCACAAATAGCTGTGTTGAATGAAGACTTTGCTGCAGGCAATGCAGATTATAATCTTACGTCAACTTATAACAATTTCAAATCAGGTGATATCAAGATCAGGTTTGAATTAATGGGCACGTTCCGCAAACAAACAAACCTTACATCATGGGGCACAAACGATGCTATGAAGAAAACAGCTCAAGGTGGTTTGAATCCTACAAACCCAACTACATCACTCAACCTGTGGGTATGTAACCTCAGCAACAGTATTCTTGGTTATGCACAATTTCCCGGAGGAAGTTCTGCCACCGATGGTGTTGTAATTGATAACAATGCATTTGGCAGAGGCAGTTTTCCACTTTATGCTGATTTCAATAAAGGAAGAACAGCTACACATGAAGTGGGTCATTGGTTAAACCTGCGCCATATTTGGGGCGACAGAAGATGTGGTGATGATTTAGTTGGCGATACACCAGGACATGATGGAGCAAATTATGGTTGCCCTGCACCCAATACCACCAGTAAATGTGCCGGCAAACCAGTTGAAATGACAATGAATTATATGGATTATACTAATGATGCATGTATGTATATGTTCACTTTAGGACAAGCTGCACGCATGCAGGCTACTTATGCTGTTGGAGGTCCAAGAGCAAGCCTGCGCTAAAGATATCTGATCGTCAAACAACATGAGAAAAAGAAAGAGGCTGTTTCAAAAGAATGAAACAGCCTCTTCTTATTTGTATCAAACACTAAATTAATTGATCACATCTGCACCAAAATACGGACGCAATACTTCCGGTATTACAATACCATTTTCGGTTTGATTATTTTCCAGCAATGCAGCCATGATACGTGGCAACGCCAAAGAGCTTCCGTTTAAAGAGTGTGCTAATTGTGTTTTCCCTTTTTCATCTTTAAAGCGAATCTTCATACGATTCGTTTGAAAGCTTTCGAAATTACTTACACTGCTGCACTCCAGCCATTTCTTTTGTGCGGCACTCCACACTTCAAAATCGTAAGTAAGAGCAGAAGTAAAACTCATATCGCCACCACACAAACGCAGAATGCGGTATTTTAAACCAAGATTCTGCAACAGCTTTTCTACATGCGCTACCATTTCATCCAACACCTCATAACTCTTTTCGGGATGAACCAATTGAATGATCTCCACTTTATCGAACTGGTGTACACGGTTTAAACCACGCACATCGGCACCAAAGCTTCCTGCCTCTCTGCGGAAACATGGCGTGTAGGCCGTCATCTTAATCGGCAGATCATTTTCTTTTACAATCTCATCACGATATACATTGGTAACAGGTACTTCTGCAGTGGGGATCATGTAAAAATTATCGGCCTGCATGTAATACATCTGTCCTTCTTTATCGGGCAATTGTCCGGTTCCGTAAGCAGTTGCTTCATTAACCATGTACGGCGGAATATATTCGGTATAACCTGCTGCCGTATTATAATCAAGAAAATAACTGATGAGTGCACGCTGCAGCTTGGCACCTTTTCCTTTGTACACAGGAAATCCTCTGCCGGTAATCTTTACACCTAATTCAAAGTTGACGATATCGTATTGCTCAATCAATTCCCAATGCGGTTTTGCATTGTCGGGCAACACCGGTTCATCGCCTCTTTCTTTTACATTCACATTATCGTCTGCTGTTTTACCAACAGGTACTAATGTAGATGGCAGATTGGGCAAACGCACCAGCAACTCATTCACCTGCTGTTCCAATGTGCTTAACTGATCAGCAATGTTTTTCGACGATTCTTTATACTGTGCAACCTCTGCTTTCTTTGCTTCGGCTTCTTCTTTTTGTCCTTTACCCATCAGCATCCCTATTTCTTTCGATGCTGCATTTACTTTCGCTGCCAGCTCATCATTTTCCAGCTGCGTTTTCCTGCGTTGCTCATCCAGGTCAATGATCTGGTCAACCAGGTTTACATCAGCAAAATGTTTTACGGCCAGTCTTTCTTTCACCAAATCCCTGTTCTGGCGAATAAATGCCAATTGTAACATAACTCTAAAATTTGCGCAAAGATAAG
>NZ_CAMLGT010000210.1 GCF_946479605.1 uncultured Lacibacter sp. | reverse complement strand
GATGGTATGATCACACCACCCATTTCTGTTACATCGGCCATTGAGGGGTTGAAACAAATTCCTGCATTCCATGATATCAGCCAATGGACAGTGATCATCATTGTTATCTGCATTCTGTCTGTTCTTTTCTTTTTGCAACAGTTCGGTACTGCGTTTATCGGCCGTTCATTCGGGCCGGTAATGGCAGTATGGTTTGTTATGCTTGCTGCACTTGGGTTGTCACAGTTAGTAAAAGATTTTTCAATACTTAAGGCATTTAATCCTTATTATGGTATTGAGCTGTTAATCGCTTACCCGAAAGGGTTTTATATATTAGGTGGCGTGTTCCTGTGCACAACTGGTGCAGAAGCTTTGTATTCAGACCTTGGACATTGCGGCAAATGGAATATTCGTTATTCATGGATTTTTGTTAAGACTTGTCTTATTATTAATTACCTGGGGCAGGGAGCATGGTTGCTCCTCAACCATAGCGGGGAAGTGATCAGTTCAGAATTGATCGAAACGGGCTTTAATCCATTTTATGGTATTATGCCGCATTGGTTTATTTATTTTGGAATTACCATAGCTACTGCAGCCACCATCATCGCCAGCCAGGCACTTATTTCCGGATCGTTTACGCTTGTAAGTGAGGCGATGCGTCTGAATCTTTTTCCGAAGTTCAAGATCAACTATCCAACTGAAGCAAAAGGACAATTATATATACCTGCGGTGAATCTTCTGTTATTTACCGGTTGTATTGGTATTGTACTGTATTTTAAAAAGGCTTCAAACATGGAAGCCGCATACGGGTTGGCCATCACTGTTACGATGATCGCTACCTCAATTCTGTTTGCAAACTATCTGGTTACACGACGAATAAAGTCTGGCTTTATTTATTTATACCTGGCTGTTTATTTCGCTATCGAGTTCAGTTTCTTCTATGCAAATCTTGAAAAGTTTCCGCATGGTGGTTATGTTACATTGATCGTTGGCGGGCTGTTGTTCTTTGTCATGTACGATTGGTTCAAAGCGAGAAAGATCAAGAATCGTTATGTAGAATTTGTACGTCTTGATAACTACATACAAAAACTGCAGGAATTAAGTAACGATGTTACAGTGCCGAAATATGCAACACATCTTATTTACCTTACCAGTGCTGATAATCCCAAGGAGATCGAACATAAGATCATTTATTCCATCATGAACCGAAAGCCCAAACGGGCAGATATTTACTGGTTCATTCATGTTGATACGGTTGATGATCCTTACACAACAGAGTACAGTGTAACACATATTATTCCCAACGATATTATCAGGATCGAATTCCGTTTAGGTTTCCGGGTGCAGACACGTATCGACAGTATGTTCAGGAAAGTAGTGGAAGATTTGGTAAAAAACCGTGAAGTAAATGTAACGAGCCGTTATGTTAGCCTTGAGCGTAATCATATTGCAGGTGATGTACAGTTCATTGTTATGGAAAAGTATTTAAGCCAGGATAATGAGTTGCCTTTCTGGGAGAGGATCATGATGAAGTTTCATTTCTGGTTAAAGGAAATTTCACTTTCAGAGGAAAGGGGGTTTGGGTTAGATCCCAGTAATGTAACTGTAGAAAAGTTTCCGTTAATCGTTGCACCGGTAAGTAATCTTCGGCTAAAACGGGTGGAAGAGTATGAAGGATAAACGAAACAATATAGTTTCTGTTTTGATCGTGTTGTTTTTCTGGATCGTGGCACTGGCGCTCTTATACATAGTAATCCGGAAAGTTATTTATTTAATGCCAGGTAATCATTCTTAGCACTTCTTTATACTTTTATTTACAGAAATGGATGTGATAAAAAAGTATTCGGGTTCCATAGAAGTGATGTATTAATTATTTATCGGAATGAAACAATTGTTTGTTGCAATACTGCTGCGGTTTGTTATCTGCCCAACACATGCACAGGATAGCGTTGCCGCTAAGCAATGGCAACTAAGCGGTTTTGCTGATCTGTATTATCAATATGATTTCAATGAACCGTTATCGAAAGAGCGGCCAACGTTTGTATACAATCATAAAAAACATAACAGCCCATCCGTAAATCTTGCGTTGATGAAACTTTCATTCAACAGTAAAAAGTGGAAAGGTAATCTTGCGTTAATGACCGGCGATTATGCCCGGTATAATTTAGCAGCAGAGCCACGTTGGTTACAGTATGTGTATGAAGCAAATATTGGTTACAGGTTTACAGATAAGTTGAATGCTGAAGCAGGTATTCTTCCTTCGCATATCGGCATGGAAAGTGCAATCAGTAAAGATTGCTGGAACCTGAGCCGCAGTTTGCTTGCTGAAAATTCGCCGTACTATGAAACAGGTTTGAAATTGAATTATACGTTCAATTCCAGGTGGACTGCATCGGTATTGCTGCTCAATGGCTGGCAGAACATCAAAGAAAATAATAAGAGCAAAGCCATGGGCACACAACTGGTATTTAAGCCCAATGAAAAATGGACATTTAATTCATCTTCCTTTATTGGTAATGAACAACCTGATTCAGTTGCTGCCCTTGTTCGTTTATTTCACAACCTGTACATCACCTATGAACTCAACAAAAAGATGCATATGGCTTTCCTGCTTGATGCAGGGGTGGAAGGCGGGCAAACATGGTGGGGAAGTGCGGCGTTGCTTCAATATAAGATCAATAAAAAACTGAATGCGGCAGCACGTGCTGAGTATTACAGCGACCCCCATTCTGTTGTTATCACGGCATTTCCTGCCACGGGTATACAAGTGAGTGGTTATTCATTCAATTTCGATTTTATTGCTTCAAGTTGGCTTAGTGTACGAACAGAAATGAAATATATGAATAGCGGTGCTAATGTTTTTGATCGTCGTGGAGAGGCGGTAAAGAAGAATATGTCATTTCTATTGTCATTAGCTGCAGGATTCTAATAAGAGTTTTTGTACTAAGAAAAGAACGCCCCGTTTGTCAGGGGCGTTCTTTGGTTGCAATTTCTTCTCTTAATTCCAGCCGCCGCCCAATGCCCTATACATAGTTACTTTGGCAGCGAGTTGTTTCAATTTGATTTCAATCAGTTCAATTTTCGAATCTAATGCTTCACGCTGTGTCAGCAATACTTCAATATAATCTGCTCTTGCCGAACGGAAGAGATTGTTGGAAATAGTAATTGACTGTGTGAGAATATCTACTTCCTTCGCTTTTGTTTCGTAACTCTTTGTATAGTTGTCCATGCGTGAAAGTTGGTTCACCACTTCAATATGTGCATTTAAGATCGAACGTTCATAATTGTAGACAGCCTGTATTTGTTTGGCGTTGGCATTAAAGTAGGTTGCCTTGATCGCATTCCTGTTAATCAATGGTGCAATCATATCGCCTGCTAAATTGTACAGAATTGATTCCGGTTTGATCAAATAAACCGGGTTGAATCCCTGTAATCCCACACCTGCATGTAAACTGAACGATGGATAGAAATTTGCTTTGGCTACCTGCACATCTAATTTTGCAGCTGCAAGTTCTAATTCTGCCTGTCGTATATCGGGACGATACGATAGCAGTTGCGATGGTACACCTGCAAAGATGGGATCAAATGCGAGGTTATTGAAAGCTGCTGCGTTGCGTGCAACAGGTTGCGGAAAACGGCCTGCGAGGAAATTGATTCTGTTTTCTGTTTCAATAATCTTCTGTTGAATTTCGTATTGCAGATTTCTTGTGTTGAGCAATTGTGC
Source organism: uncultured Lacibacter sp. (assembly GCF_946479605.1). Next base: position 3,141 of record NZ_CAMLGT010000210.1, on the reverse strand, counting down.
TTCAAAACGGTTTACTGCCAATTGCGAAACCTTCGCTGCATCCTTCTCCAGCTTTACCACTTGCAGGGCACTGCTTTGCAATTCAATATTCTGCTGAACAATTGCGAGCAGGTTATCAAGTGCTGTTAATTCGTAGTACGACTCAGCAATTTCTGCAATGATGTTGGTTACCATAAAGTTTTTTCCTTCAATGGTTGACAGGTATTTCATCACTGCCGATTTTTTGGCGTTGCGTAATTTCTTCCACACATCGAGTTCCCATGTAAAGTAGGTCCCCATCATAAAATCGCCGATGTATTTATGGCCTTTATCGGGTCTCGTTTTCCAGTCTTCTTCCGAAATACCATCCCATGTATACTTACCGGATCTGTCTGCACCTGCTCCTGCTTTTAAATTCAGGAAGGGCATGTATTCCCCCTTGCGTGTCCAGATCTCATTCTTCGTCATCTCAATTTCCTGCAACGTAATGTTCAACTCCTGGTTGTTGATGAGTGCAGTATCAATGAGTGCAATCAAATTTCGATCGGTAAAATATTGTCGCCATTTTATTTTTACCGAGTTAGTTGTATCCTGCGAGCTGCTATAACTTGCAGGAGTAGATTTGTTTTCCTGTTTACTGCTGATGGCAGGTATTTTACATGCAGCAAGCCATAGCGTACAGGCAACAAGTACAACGTAGTTAACTGTTATTTTCATCTTCATTTTTATTTCTGATTCGTTTAATAATTTTTGTGATGCGTTTGGTCAATGCGCTATCCGAACGGCTTTCAACAAAGTCTTCACTCAACGGATTTTCATCTTCGTCTCTGATGAGATGTTTGCCTTCCTGTAGTTTGCCAAAAATGTAATAGAGCCCCGGTACAATGATGACACCGAAAATGGTTCCGAACAACATACCTCCTAATGCAGATGCTCCAATGGTATGGTTACCCACAGCGCCTGGTCCTGTTGCAATTACCAACGGAATCAATCCGGCAATAAAGGCAAACGATGTCATTAAGATGGGACGGAAACGTGCTTTCGCACCTTCAATGGCTGCTGCAAGAACAGTTGCGCCCTGGTTGTGTTTCTGCACAGCAAATTCCACAATCAGTACTGCATTTTTTCCAAGCAAACCAACCAACATAATCAAACCAACCTGTGCATACACATCATTGGCTAATCCCATTCCTTTCAATAACAGGAACGAACCGAAGATGCCCGGCGGCAATGAAAGCAATACGGCCAACGGCAGAATGAAGCTTTCATATTGTGCAGCAAGGATGAGGTATACAAAGAAGAGTACCACGAGGAATAGATACAATGCTTCATTTCCTCTTCTGGCTTCATCGTACGATAAACCTTCCCATGCAATATCGTAACCACGTGGTAACGATTGTGCAGCTACTTCTTTAATGGCATTGATGGCATCACCTGATGAATAACCTTTTGCAGGCACACCGTTAATGAGCGATGAAATGTATAAGTTGTAACGTGCAATTTCATTGGGTCCCTGTGTCTTTTTTATTTTCATAAAAGCGGAGTAGGGAACCATTTCACCATGATCGTTTTTAATGAACATATTCAAAATGTCGGATGGTTGTTTCCTGAACTCAGGGCCTGCTTGTGTATATACTTTGTAATAATTGTTGAAACGGATAAAGCCCTGTTCGTATGTACTGCCCACCATGATGTTGAGGTTTTCCATGGCATCACCAACGGAAACACCTTTCTGCATTGCCAACTCATTATCAACAGTAATTTCATACTGCGGATACTTAGCTGAGTAGAAAGAAAACAAACCACTCAGTTCTTTCCGTTTTTTCAACGCTGCAAGAAACTCTGCATTCACCCTGTCGAACTCCTGGTAATCTACATCACTTCCTTTGTCTAATAAGCGCAACGAAAAGCCATCGGATGTACCATAACCCGGCACAGCCGGCGGTTCGAAGTATTCAATATTTGCAGGAAGGTCTTTTGACTTTTCTTCTAACTCTTCAATTACTTCTTTTACTGATTGTTTACGTTCAGACCAGTCTTTTAAATTGATGAGACAGGTACCCGCATTCGAGCCACGACCTTCGGTAAGAATTTCATAACCTGCCAATGAAGTAACAGATGATACGCCTTCGATCTTTCTTGCGATCAATTGCAGCTTTCTCGAAATTTCATTGGTACGTTCAAGCGTTGTACCGGGTGGCGTTTGAATAATGGCATAGATCTGCCCCTGGTCTTCACTGGGGATAAAACCTGCAGGCAGCACTTTGTTGATACCCATGATACCAAACGCAAAGGCGATTAAAATTCCAAACGTTACAACTCTCCGGTTAACGATAAGCGTTAAGAATTTTGTGTACTTGCCGGTAACCCGTTCAAAGGTTCGGTTAAACCAATCGATGAACATACTGATCGGTGTTTTGCGCTTTGGTTTGCCATGCGTGTTTTTGAGTAAGATGGCACACAGTACAGGAGTAAGTGTGAGCGCTACAAAACCTGAAATGAAAATTGCACTTGCCATGGTGAGTGAAAACTGGCGATAGAGTACACCCACAGGTCCGCTCATAAATGCAACAGGTACAAACACCGAGATCATCACCAACGTAATAGCAATGATGGCGCCACTGATCTCACGGATCACTTTTTTCACTGCAGCGAAAGGAGAGAGATTTTCTTCTTCCATCTTTACATGCACGGCTTCCACCACCACAATGGCATCATCTACCACCACACCAATGGCAAGCACCAATGCAAATAAGGTGATGAGGTTGATGCTTAGTCCAAAGAACTTCATCAAAGTAAATGCACCAATGAGCGAAACAGGTACTGCAAGAATGGGGATGAAGGTCGATCGCCAATCACCAAGAAAAATAAATACCACAATGGCAACAAGAATAAATGCTTCCACCAATGTGTGTAATACTTTTTCAATGGATGCATCCACAAATTTCGATACGTCGTAATTGATCTCGTAATCAATACCAGGAGGGAAATCTTTTTTCATTTCCTCCAGTTTGGCTTTTACTTCATCAATTACTGTATTTGCATTGCTGCCTGGATTTTGCTTCAATACAAGCGATGCAGAAGGGTGGCCGTCTTTATTCGAATAAATATCAACAAACTCACTGCCTACTTCTACTTCGGCAATATCTTTCAACTTCAGTA
>NZ_CAMLGT010000209.1 GCF_946479605.1 uncultured Lacibacter sp. | reverse complement strand
TACCTGTTTCTTTTTCATCGGGCATTAAATAAATGCTGGTTAGGATGCCACCTGTGCTGGTGCCGGCAATCATATCGAAATACTCACCAATTTTTGCTTCTTTGTTACCTGTTACTGCACGAATGCGTGTTTCAAGATATTCTACAATGGTGCCGGGAATAATGCCCCTGATTCCTCCTCCGTCAATACTGAGGATCCTTACTTTTGATGTACTGCGGTTGCTCATGGTTAGGTTTGTTTGCAGAAAAATACAAACAACACATTAGATTTAAAATACCTCTTTACGGTGTGTTTGTACCGTGTTGTTTGCGGGAATTACGGGCTGACTTTGTTTATTTGGGTTATTCGTTCGATATTCGGACTCTAAATCAACTGCATGCAACGTATCTGTCTGTTCCCGGGAACATTTGATCCCATCACTGTTGGTCATTTGGATATCATTTACCGTTCACTCGATCTGTTCGATAAACTGTATATCGGTATCGGTCGCAATGCAGCCAAAGTACCCATGTTCAGCGAAGAGCAAAGGGTGGAATGGATCAACGAAATTTTTAAAGATGAACCAAGAGTTGATTCAGTAGTATATGATGGATTGACTGTTGATTGTTGCAAGCGGGTGAATGCAAAGTTTATTCTGCGTGGTATCCGTTACGTCAACGATTTTGAATACGAGAAAGCGATTGCCGATATGAACCGTAGTCTCGATCATAATATCGAAACGATTTTTCTTACCTGTTTGCCCCAATATACTTCTGTTGCATCAACGCTGGTGCGTGATGTTATACGCAACGGTGGTGATGCATCGCCTTTTCTTCCTGCAGTAGTCAATCAAACAGTTATGCAAAACAAATAAGCTGATGGCTGCTATTTGGTTTAAACAGGATTTGTCGCTTGCTGATTTTGAAGGCATGGGAACCAACACCATTGCAGAAGTAATTGGTTTACGTTTTTCTGAAGTGGGTGATAATTATATCAAAGCAACCATGCCGGTCGATCATCGTACACATCAACCTTATGGCTTATTACATGGTGGTGCCAGTTGTGTATTGGCTGAAACATTGGGTAGTGTAGCCTCGGCCATGATCATCAATCCCGAAAAATTTATTTGTGTTGGCATTGAGATCAACGCCAATCATATCCGTTCTGTACGCAGGGGTGTGGTAACAGGAGTTGTAACGCCCATACATATTGGTGCGAGCACACATGTGTGGGATATAAAAATATACGATGAGCATGAAAAACTGGTTTGCATCAGCAGGCTTACAGTTGCCATATTGAAGAAATCTTCCTGAATCGTTGACTTCTCCCCATTCGGCGGTTGATCCTTCTCATTTTTATTCAGCCATTTTGTTTTGTAACTTACCGTTCAATCTTTGATCAATACAATCGGAATGAACTGGCATCACCTGACAGCAACAGAAGTAATAGAACTCACAGGCGCATCAACTGATGGTTTAAGTGCAGAAAATGCAGCGCTGAAACTTGCAGAATATGGTCCCAACGAATTACAGGAAAAAAAGAAGAAGCCCGCCTGGGTATTGTTTCTTCATCAGTTCAAAGATTTTATGATACTGGTGCTGATGGTGGCTGCTGTTATTGCAGGCATTGCCGGTGATCTTACTGACACTATCATTATTATGGTGATCGTTTTACTCAATGCCATTGTGGGTTTTATACAGGAGTATCGTGCAGAAAAAGCAATGGAAGCATTAAAGAAGATCGCTGCATTACAGGCGCATGTGTTGCGTAATGGTCAGCCGTTAACAATCCCATCGGCGGAGTTAGTGCCGGGTGATCTTGTATTGCTGGAAGCAGGAAATGTTGTACCGGCCGATCTGCGTTTGATCGAAACCTTCAGTTTAAAGATTGATGAATCTGCTCTTACCGGCGAGTCTGTTCCTGCTGAAAAAACAGAACAGAAAATGAACGAAGTGGATATACCTATTGGTGATCGTTTGAATATGGCATTCAAAAGCACATTGGTAACAAACGGGCGTGCAAAAGCCGTGGTAATAGCAACGGGTATGCAAACGGAGATCGGGTTAATTGCACGTATGCTGCAACAGGACGAAGCAGCTACTCATTTGCAAAAACGGATGGCCGATTTTGGACGTAAGCTTTCTTACATCATCCTTTTTATTTGTTTAATGTTGTTTGTAATTGGTTTGCTGCGTGGTGAAAAACCATTGAACATGCTGCTCATTTCTATTTCGCTGGCAGTAGCTGCAATTCCTGAAGCTTTGCCTGCACTCATTACCATTGCTTTGGCAAGAGGTGCAAAACGGTTGGTAAAAAAGAATGCACTTATCCGCAAATTACCTGCAGTAGAAACCTTGGGTTCTGTTACCTATATCTGTTCCGATAAAACAGGCACACTTACACAAAACAAAATGAAAGTGGTGCAGGCGCAATCGGAATCAACTGCACTCCACCTGAATGCTGTGCCGGTGTTTGAAGCTGCTCTTGCATTAAATCATGATGTGAAAGAATCGGAAGGAAAACTGGTTGGCGATCCTACAGAGATTGCATTGGTTGAATATTTTATTGCAGAGCGTTCTGCTGATAAACTGAAAGAAGTGCAGCAGCAACTGCCACGTGTGGCTGAATTGCCTTTTGATTCCGACAGGAAATGTATGACCACCGTGCCTCCTTATCAGCAACAGTTCCTGGTGTTATCAAAAGGTGCTGTTGAAACCATCGCCACTTCTTTGGAAACATGGATCGATGCAGATGCTATTTTAAAAACAGCTGATGAATGGTCGTCGAATGGTATTCGTGTAATTGCATTTGGTTATAAACTCATTGATGCATTGCCTGAACCATTCAGTTATGAAAATGTAGAAACAGAATTGCAGTTTGCAGGTTTGGCAGGTATGATCGATCCGCCACGTGAAGAAGTAAAGCAGGCGATTGCAGAATGTAAAGCAGCTGGTATCAGGCCGGTGATGATCACCGGTGATCATCCGGCTACTGCATCGGCTATTGCAAAAGAGATCGGCATTCTTACAAAGAATGATCTTGTAATGACGGGTAAAGAGCTGAAAGCAATTTCTCCGGAAGATTTTGATGAACAGGTGGAAAAGATAAGAGTGTATGCACGTGTATCGCCTGAACAGAAACTGAATATTGTAAAAGCATTGCAGCAGAAGAATCATTTTGTATCAATGACTGGTGATGGTGTGAACGATGCACCTTCACTCAAGTCATCAAACATTGGGGTGGCAATGGGTATTAATGGAACTGATGTGAGCAAGGAAGCAGCACACATGATATTGCTTGATGACAATTTTGCCACCATTGTAAAAGCGGTGAAAGAGGGTAGAAGGATTTATGATAATATCCGCAAGTTTGTAAAGTATATCATGACCTGTAATGGTGCAGAAATATGGACACTCTTTCTTGCACCGCTTATTGGTTTACCTATTCCGTTATTGCCTATTCATATTCTCTGGATCAATCTTGTAACAGATGGTTTGCCGGGACTTGCATTGGCCAGCGAAAAAGAAGAGCGTGATATCATGAGCCGTCCGCCAAGAAAAACAACAGAGAGTTTGTTTGCTGATGGTATCGGTTATCATATTGTTTGGGTTGGTTTGCTGATGGCTGCAGTTACGCTGGGCATACAGGCATGGAGCATTAATCACAGTGGTGCCCATTGGCAAACAATGGTGTTTACTGTTTTGTCATTAGCACAGCTGGGGCATGTGCTGGCTATCCGCAGCGACAGGGAGTATTTGTTTAAACAAGGTGTCTTCAGCAATAAAGAATTGCTGGGAGCTGTTCTGCTTACGTTTGTGTTACAGCTGGGTGTTATATACCTGCCGTTTGCAAATGAGATATTTAAAACACAACCATTAACACTTACAGAGCTGGGCATTTGTATAGCCGTATCTGCTGTTGTATTTCATGCAGTGGAGTTCGAAAAGTTTATTAAAAGCAGGATCCGGAATCATAAATAAAGGGTACAGGCATAACAATACCAATGGCCTGGATTGTTATGCAAATTCCGGCATCAAAAAAGCAATCGTTATCGGTTGGGGGGAGATAGAATTACAGCACAAGAACGCTGTTGTTGCCACCAAAGGCATTCGGTTGTTCTTCATCGGCTTCGGGTTCGTTTACCCAATCAGTAGCATTCACCAGGTACTTAAACTCATGTTTTGATTCTTTTGGCAGGTTAACCTCTGCTGAAAAAGTACCGTCTTTTTTCTTGCTTAATACCAAAGGATTGTTCCAGTCGCTGTTGAGGCCAAGCACTTCAACACTGTCAGCATTTTCGGGTTTAAACGAAAACTTTACTTTACAATAGTCCTTTGTTTTGTAATACGTTTTTTGAATCATGTGTATTTGTTTATGGTTTAAGTGTTCTTTCGGGATCGTGTTGTCACAATCAGCAGAAATAAATATTTCTGCTTTTTATACGCAATACAAAGATAGGTAACCCACGCAAACACGCATTAATACTGATTCTTATTCACAACTAACAATTGTTATGTGTATAAGCTCAGCGATGTAGTTTATTATTTGCCACCTGCTCCCTGATCATTTCAGCGTAACCCATGTTGCGGGCAAGAGCATTCACGGCAAGAGCAATCCGTTTGGTGCGTGTTTCGTCTGTTTTGGCACTTTCGATCCATTTGCTGAAATAATTTCTGTGCGAACCTGAAAGTGATTGAAAGTAGGTGAGTGCTTTTGGTTCGTCCTGCATGCATTCCATAAAATCAGTTACAATTTCATACGCTTTCTTTTGCAGGGCCAATTGTACATTCAGTTTTTCACCTGCACGTTTGCCAATGGCTTTTCGTACATCTGCTTTTAAGGGAATAATAAAATCACCTTCACCCATGGGCAATAAAGTCATGGCATCAAAAGCATAAGCATCAAACTTCCCTTTTACACGAAATGATTTTTTTACACCGGGATTCAGCTGCTCAGCAATTGCTGCAGGAATTAGAATATAGGTCCAGCCGGTTTTCTCTCCCTGCTTGTTGAATTTTTGTATTACAACAGTGAACTGAAGCATAAGAACGAACTTAAACAGAAAATCAGAAACCATAAAGTAATGCACATTATTTTCTGCTGGCATGGTTCTTGTTTTTCAGGAAGAGAACTTCGTTACGAAACATTCATCTCCCATCTTCCCCTGAGTATGTATGCCTGAAATGTGTTCTTTCCCCGAAAGAAACGGCGTATGCATGTGGCAAGTGAATCTGCAGCATAGCTGATATTAATTCATGTACAGCGTTTTCTAAACTTATAAATTTCAACACAATGAAAAAGATGTTTTTCACTTTTACTTCAACAGCCTTCTTCATGATCGCATCTATCGTAACCGTAAAAGGTCAAGGCGATCCTACACAACCTGTTGTTCCTCCAACACCTCCGGTTCCAACTTCTGATATCATAGCTATTGCTACGGGTTCAGCAGATCATACAATGCTGGTTGAATCAATTACAAATGCAGGCCTGGAAAAAGTATTTAAACTCAATGGGCCCTTCACTGTATTTGCACCAACAAATGCAGCATTTGATAAAATTCCTGAAGCAGACAGAAAAAAACTGATGAAGAATAAAGCAGAGCTTGCAAAAGTGCTCAAGTATCATGTAGTGGGTGGTAACTGGAATGCAGCAACTATTATGACAGCAATTAAACATGGTGAAGGTTTTGTGCAACTGCCCACATTAAGCGGCGGTAAACTGAAAGCAACCGTGCAGGATGGCAGAGTAATGTTGACAGATGAAATGGGCAACTCATTTTATATTACCAATGCAGATATACTGGCAACAAATGGTGTAGTGCATGTAGTGGATGGAGTGGCACAACCTGTGCAGCAAACAACAGCAGCGAAACAGTAATGGTTCCTTATAGCTCAGAAGCCCTGCCAGATTTGGCGGGGCTTTCTTTTTTGCCTGCTGAAAGCAATCCACTACTTTTAATGCATGACTTTGCTTGTTACTAATATTAAGCAACTGGTGGGTGTTCATGAGGAAAATGAATTGCTGCGTGGAAAAGCGCTTGCCAACCTGCCTGTTATTGAAGATGCTTACCTGCTTATTAACGATGGATTGATTGCTGCGTTTGGTGAAATGAAAGAACTGGGTGCATGGAGTGATGCCATTGAACAGCGGATAGATGCAGGCGGACAGTTTTTGTTGCCAGCATGGTGCGACAGTCATACGCATCTTGTATTTGCTGCCAGCAGGGAAGATGAGTTTGTTGACAAGTTGAAAGGCATGAGTTATGAAGCCATTGCTGCAAAAGGTGGTGGTATTTTAAATTCAGCCAATAAGCTTGCACAGTTATCGGAGTTTGAATTGCTGCGATTGGCATGGAGCCGATTGCAGGAACTCATCAGTATGGGTACAGGTGCTGTGGAAATAAAAAGCGGTTATGGGTTATCGGTAGAAGCAGAACTGAAAATGCTGCGTGTTATTAAACAGCTGAAAGAAACATCGCCCATTCCGGTAAAAGCAACCTTTCTTGGCGCTCATACTTACCCGTTAGCTTACAGGGAGGATCATAAAGGTTACATTGATCTTATCATCAATGAAATGCTGCCTGTAATTGCTGATGAAGGTTTGGCCGACTTCATAGATGTGTTTTGTGAGAAAGGCTTCTTTTCTCCCGATGAAATGGAAACCATCTGCAAAGCAGCTATGCAGTATGGATTAAAACCCAAGCTGCATGTGAATCAACTCAACAGTATTGGCGGATTGCAGAAGGCCATTGCATTAAATGCATTATCTGTTGACCACCTGGAAACAATGACTGAAGAAGATATACAGGCATTGGCCCAATCAACTACAATCGGCACGTTGCTGCCTTCTGCTGCATTTTTTCTGCGCATGCCTTACCAGCCTGCCCGTGCCATGATTGATGCCGGTGCTGCGGTT
>NZ_CAMLGT010000208.1 GCF_946479605.1 uncultured Lacibacter sp. | reverse complement strand
ATTATTCCCGGCACCATTATAGAATATCTTGAAACACGCATTCGTGCAGTAACCGGTAATAAAGATGCAAAAATTGGTGAATACTTCGATATGATTGCCGGCACCAGCACCGGTGGCATTCTTACCAGCATTTATTTAATGCCTGATGAGAAAGAAACCGGCAAAGCAAAATTTTCAGCTACCGATGCCGTGCAGCTGTACATGCAATATGGCAACAGAATTTTTAATAAAAACTTCTGGCAGCAGTTCAAGAATTTCAGTTTCTGGAACGAAAGTTTTCCTGCTGATAATCTTGAAAAACTGTTGCAGGATTATTTAGGCGATACATCGTTGAGCCAGATGATTAAACCCTGCGTGATTACAGCATATAACTTTTACGAACGAAGAGCTGCATTCTTCAATAGTGCTAATTCCAGAAAGATCGGCGGCGAAGTGCGTGATTTTAAAATACGCAATGTAGCAAGAGCCACCAGCGCTGCTCCTACTTATTTTGAACCGGCGATGATCTACAGTTTAAGTGAAGCGCCGCAGTTTTTAATTGATGGCGGCGTGTTTGTAAACAATCCGGCCTTGTGTGCTTACAGCGAAGCAAGAGGTTTAAACTTCAGTGATCAACGTGTGTTATACGGCGAATATAAATTACCAAAGCCCGACAAACCTGCAGCAAAGGATATGCTGCTCATCAGCATTGGTACCGGCAGCAGCAAAAAGAAATATGAGTTTGAACAATTACGCAATGCAGGATTGATTAAATGGTTGCCGGTGCTGATCGATATCATGATGAGCGGAAACAGCGAAACAGTGCATTACCATCTTGTGCGTATGTGGGACACCCTGGATAATGCCGACAAACCGGATTACTATCGTATTGAACCCGATTTGAAAACAGCATCACCGGATATGGACAATGTATCGAAGAAAAATTTAAAACTGCTGAAAGAAGCCGGCGAAAGTTATGTGTTTGAAAATACAGAACAACTGAATGAAATTGTTGACAAGCTGTTGCTGTATAATTAACCCATCCAGAACCATCAATGTGTAAAAGCAAAGAGCCGAAGCAATTGCTTCGGCTCTGATGTATTGATGATTCAGGCTGCTACAGCATCCCGACCCTTTGTTAATTCAAATTCCTGAAATCCACCGGCACCAGTTTACTTACACCGGCTTCCTGCATGGTTACACCATAAATCACATCCACTGCACCCATTGTTTGCTTGTTGTGCGTAACAATAATGAACTGTGAATTTTCGCTGAACTTGCGGATCATGTTGGTGAACTTGCCTACGTTGGCATCATCCAAAGGCGCATCCACCTCATCGAGAATACAGAACGGAGCAGGCTTGATGAGATAGATCGCAAACAACATGGCTGTTGCGGTTAATGTTTTCTCACCACCACTCAGCTGTGTAATGCTGCTTGGGCGTTTACCTTTTGGCTTGGCCACAATATCGATACCTGTTTCAGCAAGGTTATCAGGATTTTCCAATACCATGTCTGCCGTATCATCATCTGTAAACAAGGCCTTAAATACTTTCTGGAAATTCTCCCGCACCTGGTTAAACGTATCGAGGAAACGCTGGTTGGCGGTTGCTTCCACTTCCTGGATGGTTTGCAGCAGCGATTCTTTTGCAGTAACAAGATCATTCTTCTGTTCAAGAATAAACTCGTAACGCTTGCGCATTTCTTCAAACGCTTCAATCGCAGTTGGGTTCACCTCGCCGAGGTTTTCCAAACGTTTTTTCATGCGATCAACTTTCGCCTGCAGATCTTCCTGCGATTCTGTACCGGTACGGTCTTCTTCAATTACTTCTTCAAGATTTACTTTGAACTCAACCATCAAGCGTTCTTTCGTTCCGCTCAACTGCAATTTCAGTTCAGTGAGTTTATCTTTTATTTCGTTGAGCAACTGATCAACCTGCTCTTTTTCTTTTTGTTTATGACGAAGTTCGCTTTCTTTTTCGCCCAGCACATTGCGCAGATTGTAATACAACTGATCGGCTTCGTTCAGTTTACGTTCTTCGGTTTCTTTGTTTTGCAACAGTGTCACCAACGCATCCTGTGCATCCAGCAAGTTTGCTTCGCTGTCGCTGATCTGGTTGGCAGCTTCATCCAACGCAGCAGAGTTGGTGGTTACCTGCAGTTGCAAATCCATCAACTGGTTGCGTTTAAACTCCAGCTCTGTTTTTAACGATGTTACCTTGCTTTGCTGGCGGGTAACATTCAAATTATAATCGTTGTACGATTGATTGGCTTCGCTGTAAGCACGTTCTGCAGCTGCATACTCCTGTTCAATTACTTCCAGTCTGCCTGCCAATTCATCTAACTGGCTGTTGTATTTTTCCAGCTCATCTCTGTGCACCTGCTGGCTTTCATGAATTTCTTCCTGCTGAATTTCCAGGTCTTCCAAACGCTTCACCGCATTGGCTTCCATTCCACGCAGGTTTTCCATGCGGTTATCCAAACCATACACCTGGTTAATGAGTTGGTTGATGGCTGTTTCCGTTTCTTTGATCGCATTTTCTTTCAACTGCTCATTAAAACCAATCACTTCGTTGTGGCGCATCTGGATGGCATGTTTCAGATCAAGCACCACTGTTTCCTGTGCTAAAATTTCTTCGTGTAAACGTTCTAAATTTTTTGCACGGCCCAGTTTCTTTCCTTCAAACAAACCAACACTGCCACCACTGAGCGAATATTTTCCTTTGAAGAATTTACCACTCTTCTCCAGCACCACGCCGTTAAAACCGGCAGGTAGATTGTTTTCATCTTCTGCTATCACTACTTGTCCTAACAGGTAGTTGATGAGCGATTGATATTTTGCATCCACTTCCACCACACTCAATGCAGGAATGGTGCCTGCTGGTACATCATTCAACACCTGCTGACCATTGAACTGATCGAGCATAAAGAAGTTGGCCTTTCCTTTCTGGTTGCCATGCAACAGGTTTACTGCTTTCAACGCATCGTTCATGTTACCCACAACATAATAGTTGAGGTATTGCTCCAGCAGATTTTCAACTGCAGTACGGTATTCTTCCTTACAATAGATCACATCACTCAACAGTGGACTTTCAACATTCCATTCCGGATTGTTGTGTAAGAATTTCACACTGTCGGGATAACCTTCCATTGAATCAACCAAACTCTTCAACAGATCGTACTCGTTCTTCTTTGAATCGAGCTTTCTGTTTTCATCGGCCAGTTGATTACGCAATCCTTCCAATGCCGATTGCGTTTGTAATATCTGTTCTTTGGTAAACTCGTGTTGCTCCTGCAGGTTTTGCAATTCTTCTCTGCAGTTGGCCAACTCATGTTCTTTCTGCTGCTTTTCTTCCTCGAGTTGTTGCAATTGTTGTTTGCGGTTCGCCTGTTCTTCTTTTAACTGGAAGATGGTGCGTTGCAGGTTTTGTACCGTTGTTTCACCAACCGCTACATTTTTCTCTGCTTCAAACTGGCTGCGTTGAATAGCCTGGTTCTCTTTGCGGATCTCATCAATACCACTGCGCTTTTCATCAAACACTTTGCGTGTGCTTTCTACTGAGCTGCGTAAGGTATCGAGTTGTGAACCGAGATCGTTCAGCTTAATTTCTTCTTCCTGAATTTGTGCATCTGTAAACTGGATGCTTTCTTCAATACCCTTTAACTGTCCGCCTGCTTTTGCTAAGAAATCCTTTAAGCTGGTTTCTTTTTCTTTCAGGTAATGCAAACGCTGCTGAGCAAGGTTCTTTTCGTTTTCCTTGGTACGCAGGTTTTGCAAAATATCGTTGAATGCATGCTGCATCGAATGCAGTTCACGTTCTTTTTCAATAAAACCAACTTTCTCCTGCTCAATCGCCGCTTCTTCGGTTGCAATTTTTGCTTCCAGTTCAATCTTCTTATTGGTTTCTTCGTCGTGCTGTTCGTTCAGGGTTTTCCAGGTAAGGTTGAAACCTTCCAATGCTGCTTTGGCGAGTTCAATACTTACCTCACGGTATTCTTTCTTGATCTCGTAATATTTCTCCGCCTTCTTGGCCTGGTTCTCCAGGGTCTTCAACTGGTTGTTAATTTCGAACAACAGATCTTCAATACGTGCAAGATCCTGTTCGGTTGCATCCAGTTTATTCTTGGCTTCTTTCTTTCTTGTTTTGTAGATGGTGATACCTGCAGCCTGTTCCAACATGCGTCGACGGCTGTTATCCTTATCCTTGATGATATCGTCCACCATCCCCAACTCAATGATGGCATAACTGTCGGTGCTTACACCGGTATCGAGGAAGAGGTTCTGGATATCCTTTAAACGACATTGTACATCGTTGAGGCGGTATTCACTCTCACCACTTTTATAAAACTTGCGGGTTACAGTAACGGTGCTGAACTCGGTGGGTAACAGGTTACGGGTATTCTCAAACGTCAAACTCACCTCGGCCAAACCCGAAGCGCTGCGTGTTTTGGAACCATTGAACACCAGGCTCTCTAAGTTTTCACTACGGAGATGGCTGATCTTTTGCTCACCGATCACCCAGCGGATACTGTCGATAATATTGCTTTTGCCGCAACCATTGGGGCCAATGATGCCGGTTACACCTTCATCAAAACTAACCACAGTTTTATCGGCAAAACTTTTAAAACCCTTGATTTCTAAACTCTTTAAACGCACTATTTTTCAATTTAGGAAGGCGACAAATATAGGGGATTAAGATTGTAACAAAATTTAGGCTTTTTGCTTCTTTTCAACAGTTTTTTACAGGTTTTCAACAAGAACGGGGTTTATTTGTCATATTGCCACACTGTTCAACTGAAATTATGTACGCTGTTCTAACCCTCATACAGTATAAAAAACGCTTCGTGTACTTCGCTTTGCTGGCTATGGCCCTGCACCGGTTGCCGCTCTGGCTTAACCGCCGGCTGCGGTTTTACAAGCTTTTGGGCTGCGGCAAGGGCGGCACCTTCAGCAAAACACCCGACTGGCAGCAATGGGGTGCCTTGGTGGTGATGGACAAGAACGATCTGACCGGCTTTTCCGAAAAGGAACAGTTGCAGCTACGGGCTTATGGTCAATTCATGACCGGCTGGTGGCGGTTTTTCGGCTGCCAGACCAGAACCTTTTTACTGGAGCCGATTGAAGCCCATGGCAGTTGGGACGGGAAACAGGCTTTTGGTGATCTGCCGGTAAAATCGGAATACGAAGGCCCAATAGCTGTAATAACCCGGGCCACCATCAATGCCGATAAACGCTCCCGTTTTTGGGAACATGTGGAAGCTGTGTCGAACGAAATGCGGAAAGCCGAGGGTTTTCAGTTTTCGGTAGGTATTGGCGAAAACCCCTGGAACAAGCAAGCTACCTTTTCCGTTTGGCAAAGCAAGGAACACATGAAACAGTTTGCCTACAAAATGCCCAAGCATGCTGATGTGATACAGAAAACCAGAAAAGAAAAATGGTATAGTGAGGATATGTTTGTAAGGTTTAAGGTGGTGGGAAGTTGGGAGATGTAGTTGGATTGTATTGATAACAGTATGGAATAATGAAGTGTAAATTGGTAATTTTCAAATTTGAAACCTTGCTAATGTGGCAGTTGATATCTTATATATTTGTTGTAATTGTAATTTAATCGCACTCGATTTGAAAAAGAAACGAAAGGCAAAACACAAACTAAGTAAAACCCAAACTCCTAAACCAGGCGTTTCTGTTGTGACAATTTTCTTTCTGTGTTTAAGTTTGTTATTGACATACGTAATAGTTTTGAAAGGGCTGGAATACAACAAACGCCTATTCACTTGGAGTTTCATTGCTCTTTTTTTGGGACTACTCCTTGAAAGTTCGCTTATTTTTAAACGGCTTAATAGCATTTTAAACTGTTTTTCAGTATCCTTCTTTGTCAGCTTATTTACTTTCTTACCTGGAAAACGAGAACGAGTTTATAACCTGCAAAACCACATCGAACTTTGGCCATATTTTTTCTTAATTTCTTTTATTATTGGAGTTATTATTCTCAAGCAAAAAGAAGTTACAAGTAAACAAACAGAAGGGACAACATTATTACAATCATTGGCTCTCATATACTGGCTTCTTGACTACAAGTTTTTTGATAACATGACCTTTTTAAAGGCTTTAATTCTTGTTATAATAATTGGATCAATTCTATTTTCGTTAATTAATGCCTTGACGAAAATAAAATTAGATAAATCAAATAGGCTTTTTTTGAGCATTTGGAGCAGTTTTGTTCTAATGTGTTTTGCTATTGATAATATTATTAATGTTTTTAGTAATGGAGACATTGACCAACAAAACAGTCTATTGACAAGCGTTGAAGTTGCAATTCAATATTTTTTTGTTGGCATCTCTTCTGTTTATGTTGTACAAAACATTTATATGCTTTTAGCATTTCTTCCAGAAAAACATACTAAATATGAGCAGACACTTCATGCAGCAAAAAAAATGCATCTTGACAGATATTCTGATTTACAAGTTTCAACCATAGACACCCTACTTTGTATCTGTTATTGTACTTTATTTTTCGTTTTAAATAGCATTTACAATTTTGCACCTCGGCATACGATGATTTGGTTTGTAATAGTAACATTTCCAATATTACTTCACTTGCAAAAATGGGTAAGACAAAAAAACTACAGCTAAATTGTGCTCATGTTGGCGTCCTCGCCAACGTGTAGACATTCTATTCCCTTCCTTTTTTGCTGCCGAGTCTCTGCACATCAAAGGCGATGTGTCAGAAGGCAATGTGCGTTGGCCTTGTGGCACTCGCCGTCAGTAAATCCATTCTTCGTTATATAACCACTTCGTTTCGAAACACGGCGAATCGGCTGCGCCAGACTTCGCCTGAAAACGTTCTTTAATAACATGCCGTTCTTAACTAGCAAAAGCTGTAATCTTGCACCCAATTACATGTCTACATCCCCTCACCGCTATTT
>NZ_CAMLGT010000207.1 GCF_946479605.1 uncultured Lacibacter sp. | reverse complement strand
TTCCAGGTTTTGAGCGTATTGTTGAATAGTTTGTTATAGAACAGGTAAAGCTTACCGTTAATGATCTTAAACGTTTCAGGATCAATCTCAACTTTCTCTCCGCTTGCACCCATGGCATAAGCACACCATCCGCCATATTGCGGTTCGTACCGTGCAGGATTCTTTTTAAACTCTTCTTTATTTGCAGTCGTTGAAAAGTAATACTTCACTCCCTGGTAAAACACTGCATTTGAAGCATTTCCTTTAATGGTCTTTCCGCTAAAGTAAGCAACCACATCATAACCTTGCACGGCAAGTCCCTTTTCAATATTAAAGGCCTGTGTACGTTTTTGATCCTGTGCCTGTAAAGCAGCAATAGAACTGATAAATATAAATAGCAGGATAAACTGTTTCATTCTTATTGTTTAATGAAACAAAATTAAATGGCTGGTTACGGTGTCTTTGTCGCTTAACTGACAGCTGTGCTCTTTTGCAGATTTTTAACGGACGGAATTTTTATCAGTTGGCGGGTAACAGAAATCAAACCAGCTGTTTCCAGTTCATTCAGCATTGTGGTAACAGTTTGCCTGCTGCTTCCAATAAGCTGGGCAATATCTTCATGCGTCAGAAAATTCTGAATGGCATAACCAGTTTCCTCGTTTCCTTGGCCTTCATCTTTTGCAAGCACTGTAAGAAAATTCACCAGTCTTGTTTTTACATCTTTATTCAACAGATTTAGTAAGCGGCTTTCAAATTTGCGTAGCTTTTGACCAACCTGTTTGGTAAAGTGAAAACCGATGCTGGGCTTTGTTTTCAGCAGCCGTTCAAAATCTTCAATATTAAATGCACAAAGCGACACATCACTTTTATACGCCTGTGCAAACTCTCCGTTCAGGTTATTCCGCTCAAGTGTAAACTGCCCAAACACTTCACCTTCCCGGATAATTTCTTTGATCACTTCCTTCCCATCATCATCTACATAACCTATCTTAATGGTTCCTCCTTTCAGAAAATATAACTTGTTGTGATATTGTGAATCGAAATAAATGTACTCACCTTTTGCAGCTTCAATAAAATGATGATCGAGATTCAGCTCTTCGTATTCCTCATCTGTAACATGTGCAAATAGATCGTAGTTACGTATCAGCAAAAACTTTTGATCTGTTCCCATAACCTGAACTTACTCCCGAAATTAATCATATTTCTGCAGGAGTTTAAAATGCTGCTGCGATTGCTTTAAAAAACGATAGCCCTTCAGAAAACCCCAATATGGATAACCATGTTCATGATTGTATTTACTGATGTGGTACAACGCTTTCCAGTGCTTTAGTATTTCGCTGTACGCTTCACCCAATGTCATATTGCAATCGTAAATATGATTAGGTTCTGCACCACAACCATTGTACTCCAGGATAATAAAATTCTTTCCTTGCTTCAGATCATCAATGCTGGTGGTTTTAATATCGTAGCGGCCGTAATAAAAATGTTTAGAATAATGACTCAGCTCATCAAACACCTTGTGCAATTGTTCATCAATTTCAGTGTGCAGGTTGGTAAAATGCGCACCACGGTTATGATTGCCGGCATACGAGAGGTAAAACACATGATCCTTTTCAATCACCCTGTCGAAACGGTGAGAATGCCTGTGCCGCATTTCTTCCATCCGGTGTTTGGCACGTGGATGATCATGTATCAATTGCTGTAACGTATCAACACCATTCCCCACTACATGCAATAGTTCTTTATGAATAAATCCACTCACTGTTCCTTTTGCTTCGGCCGGGTAACGATAATAAAACACACTCACTTCCACTGGCAGCTCTACCAGGTCCTGTATAATATATTCTACCGGAATACGCTCATGGTATTTTTTCAGCTGTTCTTCTGTATCGATCTTCCGGAATAAGATCCCTTTCATCCCCACATCTGGTTTTACAATAAACGGGTATGCAAAACCAGCAGAAGAAAGTTTTTCTTTTACTTCAGCAAAGGGTAAATCATGCATCACATACATGGTACGTGGTACCGTGTGCGGAGGAAGCTGATCATACATTTCTTTTTTACCCTCGCCTTCAAACCCGCCAAAAGAAATTGTTGGATTTGAGGGCGTAAAAAACCACACGGCCCTGCTGCGTATCATGTACCATACCCACACAAAACTGATGGGGAAATAAATCACAGCAAAAGGCCACAGTTCCCAATTCGTTATCCGTTCAAAAAATTTCTTCAGCATGAAATTCAAAGATAGCCGCCCAAGAGAATATATGAACAAACAGCAGCCTGATATTTCATCGCTTTCACTTAGTTTTGAAACAAATTGAATTGTTATGCATGTACCATCAATGGCCGAAATGATGGCAAACAACGAAACGCCTGAAGTGCTTTTTTGGGTAGGCTGTGCCGGTAGTTTTGATCAGCGTGCACAAAAGATCACAAAAGCATTTGCTGCCATATTAGATAAAGCAGGAGTAAAATTTGCCATTCTTGGTAAAGAAGAAATGTGCACAGGTGATCCTGCACGACGCTCAGGCAACGAGTTTCTTTTTCAGATGATGGCCTATAATAATATACAAGTGTTGAACGGATATGGTATAAAGAAGATCGTTACTACCTGTCCGCATTGTTTCAACACACTCAAAAATGAGTACCCGGCTTTAGGCGGATCGTATGAAGTTATACATCACACTACGTTGTTGCAACAACTGATTGATGAAGGAAAAGTAAAACTGAAAGATGGCGGTTCGTTCAAAGGAAAAAAAATCACCTACCACGACAGTTGTTATTTAGGCCGGACGAATCATATTTATGAAGCACCACGCAAGGTATTGGAAGCGCTGGATGCTGAACTGGTGGAAATGAAACGATGCCGCAGTAACGGAATGTGTTGTGGTGCGGGTGGTGCACAAATGTTTAAGGAAGAAGAAAAGGGAGCAACAAGAGTAAACTGGGATCGTACAAACGAAGCGGTTTCAACGGGTGCTGCTGTTGTTGCTTCTGCCTGCCCTTTTTGTAATACGATGTTAACTGACGGTGTAAAAGTGGCTGAAAAAGAAGAGTCGGTTCAGGTATTGGATGTGGCTGAGCTGGTTGCTGCCAGTTTACAATAGAACTTTTGCTAAGTGCAGACTTATGAAACTACAACTGCAACACTTTAACTGGAAGAATTTTCTGCAACGGACCGCCCTGAGCGGCTTGCTTTTTCTTGTTATTCGTATTGCGATGGATAAAAATGAGCAGGCGCAGCATTTCTTTCTATTAATAAAAGTTCATTTACCGGCAGCCCTCATCATGGGTGCCATTTTCGGGCTTATTCACCAGAAAACCTGGTCAAAAGAAGAAGAGGAAAAAGAACCCGAGGAATTTAAAAATACCACCCAGGCTATTCTCTTCTATATTTCGTTTGCCTTCTTTATAGCATTGATCTTTCTGGTTATTACAGCTGTACTTGCAGGCATTGTATGGTTGCTTTTGAAAATAACCGGCAATTCAATACAGGGAAGCCTGCTGAGTGAATTGGGCAATTATATTCTGATCGTTATTATTATAAGTGTCGCATTTTCAATCTTTGAAGCCATTCGTAATCTTCGACGGTTACGGAAGAAACGTTCACAAAATAGGTCATAAAGATTCTCCCATTACCTTTACAGTATGAATTTAGCGTATCAACATCTCCTCCCCGCCGATTTTGCACCCGATTCACGTGTATGGATTTACCAGAGCAGCCGCATGTTCAGCATGGGCGAAGCTTTGCAGATAGAAGACCTGCTGAATCATTTTGTGGCCAACTGGAAAAGCCATGGCTCACCTGTTAAAGGTTTTGGTACGTTGTTCTTTGGACAGTTCATTATTCTTATGGCGGATGAACAAGCCACTGGGGTTAGCGGCTGCAGTACCGATAGCAGTGTCCGCCTGATCAAAGAAATTGAGCAGTTATATAATGTATCGCTGTTTGACAGGCAGAACCTTGCCTTTGTACGGGATCAGAAAGTACAGCTCCTGCCATTGAGCCAATTGCAGTATGCCGTTGAGAATGGATTTATTCAAGCCGACACCCCTTATTTTAATAACCTGGTTCAAACTAAAACAGAACTGGTTGAAAACTGGATTATTCCCGTAAAAAACAGCTGGCTCGCCAGCCGTATCAACCTTCAGAAGAAGGAAAATGCCTGAATGTAAAACCGTTCGTCCCACATCACATATTTAGGGTATACCGCTTTAATCGGTTATTCCTGCCTTTCATCCTGCAAATTCTACAGTTCATAAGGAGCTGTTTTCTGTTAACATTTCCTTTGTGCCACCCATCCTCAATTCACTCCTTTGCACAAGAAAAACATAAGAATTTTGTGCTGCTGATGTAACAAAACACAACGTTTCCCGTCACATCTGTACAAGTTCTTTGATAACAACATAAACCTTATCGTTCATTTGTTTGCAGACTTTTAAAGCTCTTGCTTAAAACGTTAAACAAACAGCAAACAAGATTATAACCAAATGAAAAATGCTAATAGAAAACACGAAACTGTCAATAACTTTATAATTTTCAAAATTTTTTGAAAATTTAGTTGGAAGATCGTTTCGCCTGTTGTAAATTTGCAACGTCAAACAAAAGGTACCCAAAGCTCCGGTTAATATAGAAACACCGCCTTTGACAGTTTACTTCGAAAAACATCCCTGCTAAACTGCACATTGACAGGTACCAAAACAAAGAAACGAAAGCAAAAACCAAAACAAATTGCCTTGATGGCCGGTCATCACAAAAAAATGACCATTCATCAGCTTGATAAGCCAAACAAGGTATTATGTATTGCAAAGTACCAGTTTTAAATAGTATCTTTGTTATACAATTGAAAGAAAAACAAGCCCAAAAGGCAAAAAATAAAAAACCTTAAACATCAAAAGAAAGATGACAACAACATTAACAGTGACATCCGGAACTAACGGAACACTTAAACAGAAAAAAAGCTTAGGTAGAAGAATGATGCGCATTGCCGCTTCAACAATCTTCGCAGTTATTGCCTTTGCTACCATGTCTTTTACCCAAGACGACACAACAAAACAAGCTGGCGAAAACACAGTGGCAATGCCCGACAGCTGTTGCATGGTAACATTCGTGAATGGTAATCAACAGATTATGATCACAAACACAAGCGCCTTTACCGCTGATATTAAGATCAACAACATGGATCTTAATACATGGGTAAACAACCTGAAAGCTTATACCTACAAGAGGAGCAACTTCAGTTCAATTGCTCAGGCCGATTCTAAAATGGATGTTTCATTTGACAGGACTGAAAGAATGAACAGAAAGATGGCAGCTGCTTACAGCAAAAACCTGGAAACAGAAAGCGCCGTTGCTGATAACCAGATAAACAACATGTTTACAGAAGCTGTAGCTGCTCCCCTCTTTAGTAAAACAATAAAAGCTGATGTTGAAACTGCTGATGCTGCTGTCGATCACATGGTTGCTGACGATGCAGATAACAAAGCAAAAGCTTCAAAATTTACGAAAGCAGTAACAACGGGCAGCGTTACTGCCGATGAGCAGGTTGATATGATGGTGTATGCTGCAACTATTGACAAAAACAAAAAACTGAACACGACAGATGCAGACAGTAAAATGGATGCTCTTATCAATAAAACTTCTTCTATCAGCCCGGTTAGCCCTGCAATTGGCTACACTGCAGACCAGGCAATTGATGCCTTGCTGAAGAAGTTGAACTAATTAAGATTTTCTACATGCAGTTGGTTTAGGTTTCGGGGTTGATTTCTATCAACCCTTCTTTTTTTCTTAAACTTTTTCTAATTACACAAACGGCAGGTCAATTTTACGAACAGCCTCGTATATTCGTTGCCTAAAATTTCACTGATGAAATCAATTCTTGCCACGCTTGCTTTATTGTTAACAGTAAGTATCCTCTATAGCCAGGAAGTAGTTAACGAAGCGGTTATTCAAATGAAAATAGAAACCAGTAATCCAAACGCAGATGCGAACACACCTCCAGTAACTTCTGAAGGCGAGGGTCGTGTAATGATACGTATGGGAGATGGCGAGATGAAATCGAAAATGTACTTCAAAAACGGGATGACCAAGGTTGAAACCGATATGGGCATGGGGCTTAACCAGGTTATTATTGACAGCAAGGAGAAAAAGACCACTACCCTTTTTGAAGCAATGGGACGCAAAATGGGATTTTATACAACCGAAGCTGATATGCAGCGTATGATGGCGGGTGCAGATTCAAACAACCGGCAGCGTTTTCAGCAAATGCAGCAGTTTACACCGGAAGTATTTATTGAATACCTTGGCGAAACAAAAAAAATTGCCGGTATGGAATGCAAAAAAGCTTTGCTCCGTTATAAAGATCGTCGTGGAGAAGAAGTACAACAGGAAGTATGGTATAGCCCTGATTTCATGTTAGGCGAAGGTTTCCGCATTCGTGATGTAATGCGCATGGCAAATATTCCCGGTTTGGAAAAACTGAAAGGCTATCCAATGGAATTTGTCATTACACGCCAAAACGGTATGAAAGTACATTACCAGGTAACAAAAGTTGATCTGAAAGCAAAGGTTGATGATAAAACCTTTGTGATCCCTAAAGATTATGATGTAAAACCAATGAGCGAAATGAACCGTGGTAATGGCGGTGGTGGTTTTCAGTTCCGCATGGGCGGTGGTGGACAGTAATCAATCACATACGAAATTTAAAACCTCCTTTACCGGAGGTTTTTTCATTTATACATAACACTCCACTGCTTGGAGCAATTCATTTATTTTTGCGGCACAAATGAACCGCATGGCAATTCAGCAACAGATACAACAAGCAGCAATTAACAGCCTAGAACAACTTTACGGCAAAACGTTTACAACAAAAGATTTTCAGATCAACAAAACAAAACCTGAGTTTGAAGGCGACTACACCATTGTTCTCTTTTCACTGCTGAAACCACTTTCAAA
>NZ_CAMLGT010000206.1 GCF_946479605.1 uncultured Lacibacter sp. | reverse complement strand
CAATCATCATTTGCTGGTGGTGCCACAGGATGTGTTAAACAAACATCCATCCTGTAGTTGCCAGTTCCGCCAAATGCACCGTATTGCGAAATACGCACATAATAAGTTGCACCAATGGTGAGCCCTGTTTGTGTTAATGATGTATGTGGCGATGAAGAACAGCCAACTGAAGTAAGTGATCCGCAGCTTCCACTATATAATTGTATACGTGGGTTTGTTATTCTGGAGCCAATATTGCTTAATGTAATTGTATGTGAAGTTGACTGCGCAGTAAATGTGTACCAGTAGTCGTTATATGTTCCTGCTGCTGCACAACCTAATGGAATGCTGCTGCTTGCTGTAGCACTACTTAAATTAATATTTGTATTGTTACACCCCGTAGAAGATACCAATGTGCCTGCAGTAGCACACTCATTTTGTGCATAGGATTGCACAAATAAAGCCATTGAGAAAAAACAAAATAACAGAACGTGTCGAATCGTCTTCGGGTACATGGTTGGTTTCATAGCAATTGGTTCTAAAAGGATAATGGTAAACCTTTACAAAAATGACTTATTAATATTTATTAATCAATAGTAAAACCTCTAAACATATCAGTAAAAACACGTAAACGGTGTAATTGAACCCATGTGCCTGCAATACAGTGTTTTACTACAGCAATCAGCATAAAAAAACCCCTCATTGCAATACGCAATGAGGGGTTTAGGAAATTCCAGTTGTTTAGCAACTGAATGAATATGCTTTAATGGTATCCGTTTTAGTTTCTCTGAATGACTTTATTGATCACACCGTGGGTTGAAACAATACGCAGTAAATAAGTACCTGTCTGCAATTGCGAGGGAACATCTAATAACACGGCATTGCTTCCCTTCTGAACTGGTAACTTCTTTGAAAGTGTAACACGGCCTGCACCATCAATCAATTGCACATCTATTAAACCGCTTTCGGCTGTTGTAACCTGGAAGGCGAGCTTTGAGTTGAATGGATTAACAAGATTGTGTACATCAAATAGTTTGGTTTGCCCCGGTTGTACAAAAAGAATATTACTGAACCTGCTGCCGCCCTCAACGGATGTTAACCTGAGTCGATAAAACTGTTTGCCAATCACCGGCGTCTTGTCAGTAAACATATACTGCACTTCTGCAGTTCCGGTTCCTTTCGCATTTACCGTTCCAATAGCTGTAAAAAGTTTACCATCTGCACTACGTTCAATTGTGTAACCCAACAGATTCATTTCCTGCTTTGCCTTCCATGTTAACACAGCCAACGCATCTTTCAACTGCGCATTGAACTGAACAACCTCAACCGGTAATACATCGCAGGAAGGAGAAACACCAAGTGTAATAATATCCACATCATTATACAATGCACAACTTCCCGAGGAAAGATTGGTGTTAGTGGTTCCTACACGAATGCGGTATTTGTAACCATCGTAAGAAGTGCCTGCAACAAAAGAAGGTAAAAATGCGGTATCACGGTATTCGCCGCTGTAATTGGTAAAATTAAATGTTTGCTGCCCTGGTCTTTCTGGAGCAGACACCCATGTACTGCCACCATCAGTACTGCGCTCCCACTGATAATAATTATAATTATTAAAGAATGTTGATACAGCAACAGAAATGTCTACCTGGTTGTTATTGCAGTAGGTAGGTGAATTCGTAGGCCGCATGGTTAAGGATGGCAAACAGGTTGCAAATGAGATATCATCCATTACCCAGTCGTTACCACCACCACCCGGTGCGTTATTTTTAATAGAGATGGTTAATGATGTTTGACCGGGTGCTGTAAGAAATACAAAACCCTTTTTTACCCATTGACCATAGTTGCCTATGTAATCCATATCGCCTGAAGTATAATAATCTACTCCATTGATCATAAAGGTGAGATTGGGTTTTACACCTGATGAATCACCCGGTGCTGTTGGTATATAGCCAGCAGGTACAGTTAAATTTGAAGCACCTCTACCCAAACTATCACTGCCACAACGCTTACACACATTTCTGAACCAGGCCGAAAATTCGTAATAAGTATTTTCACACAAACCTGTAATGGTTTGATTATTGGCAATACTTAACTGGTATGCTGCATTTACAGCCAGCATATACCCGCCATTTGCGCCACTTGGTGAAGGCGGATTTCCGGCTAAAGGATCTGCGGCTCCGGTATGATCGCCGATAATATCCCAAACTCTGAATACACGATTAACATTCGGATCTTCGGGTCGTGGTATAAACGGATTTGTACTTTGGCTTGGGCTTAGATTTTTCACCACACTATACATCCCGTCGTTCGGTGCACCTGTTGTTATCGACAGATACGTGTACCCAGGCACTGCTGCTCCCGGATTGGGACCATTATGCGAAGTACCCGATCCAAAATCACCATTTCCGGCATTTACATTGTTTGCACCTGTGGCATTACTGCACAACCCGTAGTTTGGATAAATGATGAATGAAAGACTGTTAGGCGACAATGTGTAATCTATTGCTCCTATAGAAGACAATTGATTCCTGTATCGTAAAGCCCCCGATCCGTAATTGATTATAGTGTTGTAGGGAGTTGATACATCTACAGTAACACGATAGGTTACTAATACAAGCATGCCGTTTCCACGTGGCGCATGTGTACCTGAATTGGTATACCCCCCTCCTGTACTATCAATTCCGGTATTGCTGACAAACCCCCTTGACATATCGGAAGTATCTCTACCTAAATTAAAACGAATCGTTTTGTTTGCACCGTTATACATTGCAGCATCATCCCCTGCAGCATCGGTATAAGCAGCATATTGTTTCCCTTCATTTGTCAACAACTTTAACGAACCTGGTACGTACGTTAGATTTGAAGGAATTGTATCATTAAATCTTGATCTGAAAATTCTGTTTGTGCCTGCATTTGCTACATTAACCGAGACCCTTATTTCTAATACATCTCCGGGTACAATTGTACCTCCTCCAGGTCTTGATATGTTGACAAAACTTTTTCCTGATGAAACTGTTGCTGGAACCGCCGGAGCAGGTGTAGTTACACAAATATTAAAATTGCCATTTGCTGTTATTGCTGTTGCGCCTGTAGAATACACCCGCACATAGTAGGTGCTACCTGCTGTTAAACTTGCCGATACACTTGTGCCTGCTGCACAAGCAACAGATGTTAAACTGCCACAACTTCCCGAAAACAGTTCAATGGTTGTGTTGCCGGTTAATGCAGTTCCTAAGCTGCTAAGTGTTACTGTTGTTAACGGACCTGAAATTGCTGTAAACCTGTACCACACATCATCATCAGCAGTACCTCCGCAAGATGTAGCCACCGCTGAATTTGTAGCACTGTTTAATGTACCCGCAATGTTATTGCAACTTGTATTTGCTGTTAATACTGTTGCTGAAGCACATTCATCATTTGAGGGCGGTGGTGGTGGGTGTGTAAGACAGATATCAAAACTTTGTCTGCTTGCGTTTCCAGAAGATGGATTTGATGTTACATATATTCTTATATAATAAGTAGTGCCAGATGTTAACCCGGTTACAGTCCTACTTGCAGAAGCGTTATCACAGAATAAACTTGAAAAACCTGTACATGCAGATGTTGTACTTAACACCTCAATATATGTGTTGGCAAAATCTACTAAATTACCTCCTCCTGAGAGTGTAATTGTTGTGGAAGAAGCCTGGGCTATAAAGACAAACCAAACATCATAGGTAGTTGATAATGTGGCTCCGCCGCAAGATCCTGAAACGGCTGAAGTAGTAGCCTGGTAAAAAGTCGGCTTGGGACTTGCATTAACACAACTTACTGCAGAAGATAAGCTTTGTGCTCCGCTGCAATTATCATTTGCAGGTTGAGCCATAACAGCAAGAGGTAATGCCGTCACGACTAATAAGAATGAAAGATAGCCAGCCTTAAGGTACGTTAACATTGCTAATGATTCTTTACAAAGGATTCTTGGAAACCCTACAAAAGTATTACTTCAAACTATGTATGCAATAGTAAAAGCTCGTTATAGTTACGTATTATCACGAAGCACTATCTGCAACTAAATAGAATCACTTACAACTCTGTAGACACTTTCATGGATGTCCTAATTTTGCAGAACCAGTTTTTGCACCGCCTCTCCTTCAACTGTCATTTTAAGAATAAACATTTTCCCTTGCTGATGTTCTGTGTGCTTTATGCTGATGAGATTATACCCCTGTAACAATTGCTGTTTTTCTTCTTTTATTTTTTTCCCTGTCATATCAAACAATTGCCATTGCATTAACTGTTGTTTTCCACTTATTACTTCCACATTCAGTGTTTCATAAAAAGGATTACTCAATACCTGTACTTTTAATTTACTTTCCGGCTTCGTTAACACAACAATGCTGCTGTATTTTACACCTGCAACAGTTTTCATTTTAATACGGTAGTACATTTGCTCGCTTGCAACAGAGTGATCTGTCCATTGGTAGCGTTGTTTCAAAACGCCTGTAACCTGGCCCAGTTCTTTAAACTCAATTCCGTTATCACTGCTTTCAACAATATAATCTGTATTGGCAGCTTCTGCTGTTACATCCCATACCAGCTGTGCCTGACCGCTAGTAAGCCGCCCCGTAAACCTTATAAAATGTGCAGGTAATACATCGCAACTTGCATTTAATCCAAGTGCAATCACATCTGTTGTATTATAAGAAGCACAGGTATTGTTGCCGAGGTTGGTAAGAGATGTGCCGACACGAATACGAAAACGATGACCGTTATTTGCAGGATTAGCAATAAAGCTGGGATAAGCAACCGTATCAACATAATAAGGTGCATTGTATGTATAGCTGAACGATAAAGGATTGGGTGATAAAGGTGCATTGTTCCATGAAGCTCCGTTATCAATACTACGCTCCCAGCGGTAATATTGATAGTTACTGTAAAACGACTGTACCACTACTGACATATCAACCTGTCCGTTGTTACAATAAACCGGGTTATTTGAGGGGCGCATACTAAGCCCCGGCAAACAGGTAGCAAAAGCCACATCATCCATTACCCAATCATTACCACCACCGCCAGGTGCATTGTTTCTGATCACAATGTTTACTGAGTTTTGTGAGCTGCCCGTTCTGAATAAAAAACCTTTCTTTACCCATTGACCATTGTAATCAAGATTGCCTGTTGTATAATAATCCAACCCATCAACCTGGAAGGTTAGGTTGGGTAATACGCCCGCTGAATCATTTGTATTTGGAACAGCAGGTGACATATAACTTTTAAAGCCTGAAGTGCCTGAACCTTTCCCTGAGGTATCGCAACTGCAACGGCGGCAAATATTTCTGAACCAGGCCGAAAACTCATAGTACGTATCCGGGCATAATCCTGTAACGGTTTGCTGCACTGCGTTATTGATACCATAAGCTGCATTCACCACTGCCATATAGCCACCGGGCTGTCCGGGTGTTGTTGCAGGATTACCAAGTAAAGGGTTGGCTGCGTTTGTATGATCGCCAATGATATCCCACAAATTAAACAGTCGATTACTATTTGGGTATGCCAAATTATTGTTTATACTTCCTGTTGGACTTGTGTTGTTTGCAACAGTGAACATACTGTCGTTTGGCCCTGTTGTGGGCGATGAAAACGCACGCCATTGATAACCCGGAACAACAGTACCTGCCGCTGGTGCAGGACTAAGGTTTTGGGTAGACCCACTTCCAAAGTTTCCACCGTTTCCAATAATGGAATTTGTGCCCACTGCATCGCAAATAGGCATGGGGTCTGTTACTATTACACGTAAAGAATTTAAATTTTTTACAATGCTGGGTAGCGATGCTTCGCTAAATGTGTTTGCTGTTTTATAACGGAATGTGCCGCCGGGAATGGTAAATGAAGTACCGGCTGCGGCACTCACCGTTACACGATAAGTAACCATTATGATGCAGGTGCCCCCGAAAAAACTTGGCCGGCCGGTATTATAAATTCTGCAACCCGATGCCGATGGCAATACATCAATTGTATTGGGTGCTGCTACTGCATTATAAGCAGCTGTTTGTCCGCCGCTTCTTGTTAGGCTACCTAGGTTTACTCGTAATACGCCTGCATTATACCTTGCCTCATCATCGCCTCCGGCATCAGTAAGTAATCCGGTTGGCCGTAAAGGAGTACCATAATTCATTCCTTCATTGGTTGTAAAACGAATAGAGTTGGCGATATAAGTTGTGCCTGTTGGCACAGTATCATTATAACGGGCGAAGTAAACAGAATTGCCCGATACAGCAATTACTGCTCTTATTTCAAGCTCGTCACCATTTTGAATAGTGCCGCCAGTGGGTTTACTGATATTAATATAACTTTTACCTGCCTGTATGGATTGTGCAGACAACTGTGCACAGAGCAATGAAAGAATAAAGAAAATAAACGCAAGCGCTTTTGCGGGGAGTAAAGTTTTACTCATAGCTACTGGATTAAAACAAATGAAACTAAATTCAAATATAAAGTTATACCATATTCCATTACAAAAAAGATGAATATTTACGATGATTGTGTAGAAGTATTTATCAGGCATTGCCTGTAGTCCTTACGTGCACGTGTAGCCGTAATCCTACAACATTGAAAAGAAGAAAGAAGCCCCGTAAAACCGCCGATAGTGCCATACGTAATTTCCGAAAATAATAAGGGGAAACTTCTATAGGTGAATAAAGGTGGCTCATCTAGCTTTGCTAATTCCAACCAATCCTTTGTAAAAATCATGAAAAAATTGTTGCTTCTTCCGTGCCTTTGTTTGTCAATAGTTTTTGCTTCTGCCCAACCCGATGACTGTTCAGCAGTTTCAAGTAGCTTATCACCGCAAACAACATGTACTAATGTAACCAATCAAACTTTACAGAGTGCTACCGCCGCCGGAAGCCCTACAAATACTGCCGGAACTACCAAAGATGTTTGGTATAAGTTTTCAACTCCATCTGGAGTTTCAAGTGTTATTATTAGTTTATCATCTCCCGGAAGTGGAATA
>NZ_CAMLGT010000205.1 GCF_946479605.1 uncultured Lacibacter sp. | reverse complement strand
GTTGCCAGATGAGCTGCTGCATATCATTGAACAAGCTTTCAGCAGCAGGAGTAACCAAATGATGCTGTAACTGAAAAGCATCAGCTACTTGTTTGGCAATGGCTGTTTCATCTTTTTCAAAACCGGGAAAGGAAGCGGTGAATACCTGGAATTTGGAATTTGGATGTTGGTTTTTTATGATCGCTGAAATGGATGAACTATCCAATCCACCACTGAGTGATGTGCCCACTTCTACATCACTTCGTAAACGTCTTTGTACCGATGTTTGTAATTGCTGCTGCAATTGCTCAACTGCATCGGCTTCTGATATATTGGCAACAGTTTGTTTATCCAGGTCCCAGTACTGAACGATCTCATTTTTTCCATTCCGCAGATTCAGTTGCATGTAATGCGCCTGTGGTAAACTGCTGATGTTCTCGTAAAATGTTTGCGACAGGTCGGCCGGATTCTTTACCCAACCCAACCCGATATAGTTGAGTAGCATGCTATGGTTGATCTTTCTATCAATACCCAGAGCCCATAATGCTTTCATTTCACTGGCAAAAGCAAACTGCTCTCCATTAAAATAGTAGTAGAAAGGTTTTTCGCCAAAACGATCCCTTGCAGCAAACAATGTTTGCTCCTGCTCATCCCAAATGGCAAAGGCAAACATGCCATCAAACTGTTGCAGGCATTCTTCTTTCCAGCAATCATACGCTGCAAGTAGTACTTCTGTATCGGTTTGTGTACGAAATGAAAAACCCTTTTGCTGCAGTTCTTGTCTCAGTTCAATATAGTTATACAACTCGCCATTGTAAGTAATGGAATACCGATCGAGGTAATGCATGGGTTGTTTACCTGCATCGCTCAAGTCAATAATAGATAAACGACGATGACCAAACCCAACATTGCTTGAGCGGTTTATCCAACAACCTTCAGCATCGGGCCCACGATGAGCCAATGCATCAGTCATTTGTTTTAACCGTTCTGCTGAAACATTGTTCGGGTTTGTTGAAATAATACCTGCAATACCACACATGCTGTAAAAATCCAACATTCAAAGCACAAAATCCAAAAAACAATTTGAATGCAATCGCCTCTTCGTTATCCTTCTTAATAAATCAAAAAAGCCCTGCATTTCTACAGAGCTTTCTTTACTATTGATTAAACTGTTTGAAGTTTAGCTCACATCTTACTTCGCACCTCGTACTTTAAATTTCGTACTTACCAGCTAATTGGCATTTTCACCATCACATCATCCCAATCCATAACCAGGTGAATGCTTTTATCGGTAACCTTTTCAAATACCATGGTAAACGATTCTGTAACATCAGCTGTTTTGATAACTGGGCAATCAATACGTACCACATCTTTACTTGCATCGTATTTAAACGCACCCCACACATCAGTTTCTTTGTTAATGATAACTGTCCATCTGGTTGAATTCTCTAACGCATACATGGTGTAACGACCTTTCTTCACTGTTTTACCACCAATTTTTACATCACGGTAAAATTCAATTTCGGTGGCTTCGTTTGCGCCAAGTCGCCAGATCTTTCCATCCTCAACCAACTCACCAAATACTTTACGTCCGCTTTTTGAAGGTCGGCTGTACACCACACGTGCTATTAACGGCTCGGCTACTTTGTTTGGCTGAATGCGGAGAACCGGATAGTTCACAGGGTAATACGACATATCCATTGGCGACTTATCCAGCGGTGGCAGTTTCGATCCGTTTTGGGCACTGGCAATAAAACCTGTCAGTAAAAAAAACAATAATGCAATTGTAACTCTCATTTTTTCCATGATATATTATAGGTGAACGATGATGACTGTAAACACTATGACTGAATTGAGGGGTCAAAAGTTGTTTGCAGAAAGGCAAATTTAATTCAACAGAGGCTGTCAGTAATCACCATTTATCCTGTTTATTGGCAGTTTCCACGGAGCAGGGTTGTAATAATATTGCATTTTAATCTACGATTTATGTACAGGCAAATACATTATCAATCCGTTGAGCAGGCGCTCTCTTATATCCAAAGTGGCCAGCGGGTGTTTGTACAGGGTAGTGCCCAAACCCCTCTTTATTTATTACGGGAACTTGCCAGGCAAGCATACAGGCTGCAACAGGTGGAGCTGGTGTTTATTACCGTGCATGGCGATATTACAGTGGATCAGCCACAGTACGAAGGCATTTTCAATATCAACTGTATGTTTGTGAGCAACAGTGTGCGACAGGCAGTAAATGAAGGCAGGGCCGATTTTATTCCCGTGTTTTTAAGCGATATCCCGGATCTGTTCAATAAAGGATACATTCCGATTGATGTGGCCATTGTGCATGTGTCGCCGCCCGATAAACATGGTTATTGTTCTTTGGGTGTGAGTGTTGATATTGCACGCAGCGCTGTGGGAACTGCTAAACATATTATTGCACAGGTGAACCCCAATGTACCACGTACCCATGGCGACAGCCTGATCCATACCGATCGGTTTACTTCAATGGTTTATTGCGAAGAAGCGTTGCCTGAAGTTGATTATGGTAGTAAAGTGGGTGAAGAGGAATTGAAGATCGGCAAATACATTGCCGGCATGATTGAAGATGGCAGTACGTTGCAAATGGGTATTGGTACAATCCCTGATGCAGTGTTGAAATCGTTACACAATCACAAAGACCTCGGTGTACATACAGAAATGCTGAGCGATGGTATTATTGATCTTGTTGAAAGAGATGTGATCAATAACGCTAAAAAAAGAATTCACCCTTTTAAAACAGTAACCGGTTTTGCAGTGGGCACACGAAAGTTGTACGATTATGTAAGTGATAATCCGGCGTTTGCCTTTCTTGATATTGATTATGTGAATGATCCGCATGTCATACGCCGTAACCCCAAAGTAATTGCCATTAATAGTGCCATTGAAGTAGATATTACCGGCCAGGTTTGTGCTGATAGTATTGGCACCACACAGTACAGCGGTATTGGCGGGCAGATGGACTTTATGCGTGGCGCTGCATTAAGCGAAGGAGGCAAACCTATTATTGCTCTTACCTCACGCACGGCAAAAGGGATAAATCGCATTGTACCATTCTTGAAACAAGGCGCAGGTGTGGTAACTACACGTGGGCATATTCATTATGTAGTTACTGAATATGGTATTGCATCGCTTTACGGAAAAAATCTACGGCAGCGAGCCAAAGCCCTGATTGATATTGCACACCCCGACGACAGGGAAATGCTGGAGCGTGCCTGTGTGGAACGTTTTAAGCAGTTCCTTGTGTACGACTCTTATATTCAGTGATCCAACCCTTAACGGCAGCCTGCAGCTCCGGGAAAAACCAATTATAGCAGATCTGCAAATCGTTGTAGCGGTCTTCGAATAAAGCGAAGGCCGTTGCACTTTCTGTAAGGTATGTGGCCCGGCGCACCACACCATGCAGGCTGTTTTCAATTCCCCATTTGTCTTTGTAATGATAAAGCCAGTTTTGTGTTTTCATGTAAGGAAACATGCGTGCAAACCGTTCGGGAAAAACAGCGGCGTAAGGTTCCAGCTGTTGATAGGTTGTTGCTGCAAAATCTTCCAGTGATTCATCAGTAAAAATGCTGTTATCGGTAGCCAGAAAATGATCGTACACCACATCTACAAAAGCACCGGCATATAAGCGGTAATGTGGTCTGAAAATTTCTTTGGCTTGTTTGGTGGCAGGATGTTCATCTGTATAACCGTCAATAAACCGGTGCAGGGCAATACCTTCCTGTATGCCGCTTGCGTATTGCAGCTTTTGCTTTCCCTTTACAAAATCACTGATCATATTGCCCACCAGTATTTCCGGTTGCTGAAAAGAGAGATAAGCGTGGGCGAGGTAGTTCATTGAAATTTTTTTACAAACGGCGTAAACTTTTTTAAGATCTGCCGTCAAACTTATTTCACACAAAAAATACAACAATGAAAGTACTTCAATTTTTATTGCTTTTTATGTTCGTGGGAACAATAGCAAAAGCACAGTCGCCTGCTGATACGTCAAGAGGCAGAGGTCCACGTGTAGACATGTTCAAGGATCTGAACTTAACAAAAGAGCAACAGGAAAAAGTAAAAGCCATCCAAAACAAGCAACGTGAAGAAATGGAAACACTCCGTAACGGTTCACTCAGTCGTGAAGAGCAACGTTCAAAAATGATGGAGCTGCGTAAAAACTACAACGAGCAGATAGAAGCAGTACTTAATGCAGAGCAAAAAGAAAAATATAAAGCAAAGCAAAAAGAAATGGAAGAGCAAATGCAACGCAGGCGTAATGGAGGAGGACAGGGGGGAAGAAATAATGAATAAATGAACAGAACCGGCGGAAGCCGGTTTTTTATTATTATGCCTTTAAAGAAATGTTATCAGTAATGCTGCAAGTGCAATGTAAGATCATATTTCTTAAACGAAGTACTACCTAAAAAGGAGTATTTTATTGCAAAGTGTGCAGTAAGATTTATAGTGTGAATAAAAAATCACAGGTGAAGGTTGTTAAAATGATAAAAAGTTTACATCTTTCCGGAGTTAAAAACTTACCAATGAGAATTGCCTTCACCATCCTGCTGATTGCTTTTTTACAAAACCCGTTGCTGGCACAAACAATTACTGTTGGTGGCCAATGCATGGCCAGTAATATTATACTGAATAAAATAGCTGATGTAAACGGCCGTTCGGCTTACCAGGGAACAGGAACTGTTGATGGTATTTCCGGTGTAACGGTAAGTGTTTATTGGCTTACACCCGAAAATTACTGGGTACTGGATTTTGACGGACAGCCATATTACTATGAAACATGTAATACATCTGAGCCAACCGGAACTGCAAATGGTTCCTGTCCTTGGGGTGAAGTAATTCCTGGTTGTACAGGTGGCACACCCTTGTATGTATCAGGATTAGTATCGCTTCCGGTTGAGTTAGTTGATTTCTCTGCCCGGAAAAACAGCAACAATGATGTTGATCTTAAATGGAAAACATCTTTGGAAAACAATAACAAGGGATTTGATGTACAACGCAGTTCAGATGCTGCCAGTTGGAATACAATTGGTTTTGTTAACGGTAAAGGAAATTCAACAATTGAAAACAATTACCTGTTTACTGATAAAACAGCACCGGCAGGTAAAAACTATTATCGTTTGTTACAGATCGACTTCGATGGAAATAAAAAATACTCTTCCATTGCTTATGTTGATTTACCGCAGAAGGCTTATTACGCAATTACAAATAACCCTGGTAAAGGCATCTATCAAATACGAATTGCTTCTGCTGAAAAAGTTGAACTTTCTGTGCTTGATCTTAGCGGCCGCAGGCTTCTTAATAAAACAGTGGGCAATGGTATGCAGGAAATTAACATCAGTGCTTATCCTGCAGGTACCTATCTGCTCCAATTAAGGCGTGGCGATGAATTAGTAACCGAAAAACTTGTTAAGCAATAACCATGAATTTAAACAATAACAGCAGGAGGAGTTTCTTAACAAATGCAGCAATTCTCACAGCGGGGTTTGCTGTTATTTCACCTGCACAGCTTTTTGCCAATCCTGCTCCATCTGCCAATCTTAAACACAGCTGGAAAGATTTTTGCACAAAGCACAAAGCTGAGTTGTTACTGAAAACGGAAGATGTAAAAGATGAAGCGGTTAACCGTATTGCAAAAGGGCATGTTGCTGTTGAAGGTGAATTTGTTCATTTTCGGCAGGAGCAATTAATAGCCCGGCCAATATGGATCTATTGGGGCGAAAAGACAGCTACTCCTGATGATGTAATTATTACTTTTTTCACAGCAGGCTCCACACCGGAAAAACTGTTCAGATTAAACCGTTTTGAACTGGAGGGTTTGCTGCAATTAGCAAAACAAAACGACCGGGCAAATCTGGTCATGTTGCTGAAAGAAGACAATATAAACAGGTTGAATAAAAACACGAATCAAGCGCAGCTTATTGTAAAAGCAAAAGTTGGTAGTGGAAAAAAAGTAGCCATTGAAAGTTATATTGCGTAACAGCATTTAATCATCACAAAAATTATAATCACTAACATTTAAACTTTTATAGTATGCCATCAGAACCATTAATTGCGGAAATATACATGGGAGGTATGAATTTTGCTCCACGTGGATTTGCTACCTGTCAGGGCCAGTTAATTGCAATCTCTCAAAATACAGCTTTATTTTCGCTGTTGGGAACAACCTTTGGCGGCAATGGACAAACAACCTTTGCTTTGCCCGATTTACGAGGCAGAGTACCAATGGGCTGGGGTCAGGGACCGGGGCTTTCACCGAGGACTTTAGGAGAAACTGGTGGAACTGAAACGGTAACACTCATCTCTACGCAAATCCCAGCACATACACATGCACTCAATGCTGTTTCGGAAGCAGGTGATGCATCCGCTCCTGCAGGAAATTATCTGGCAAACAGCGGTGCTTTGGATAAAGAATATAGATCAGCGACAGGTGGTACAATTGTTCAAATGAGTACAGGCGCAATAGGCTCTGCAGGCGGTAGCCAACCACACGCTAACCTGCAACCGTTTCTTGTGTTAAACTTCTATATCGCAACGGAAGGCATCTTCCCAAGCCGTAACTAATCGTATTATATTGAATGAGTACTCTATTGCAGAATTGGTGGAAACAATTAGAACCCCAATGGCAGAAAGCGTTTTCAACAACTGTATTTCAACATACAAACGAGCCAACTCCCGATGAGTTGGCTCAACTTTATGCAGCTCCTGCGTTGCGTTTTGCCGGCCCATCGGCTCCATACCCCAACATGGATTTTGAACTGACGAATCTTTCGGGTGTACAGGCTTTATTGAATATTGAAACGCTGGTTGTTATCTTTCATAAAATTGAAACGGTTAAAGAGGTTGGTAGGTTAAAGTCGTTAAAAAATCTGTTCCTCTATAATAACCAGATCACATCACTCGAAGGAATTGAAGAGCTTACTACACTTGAAATGCTGTATGTGCAGGATAACCAGATATCTTCCATTCAGCAAATAGAAAACCTG
>NZ_CAMLGT010000204.1 GCF_946479605.1 uncultured Lacibacter sp. | reverse complement strand
TGGTATCCTACCTATAATATTCGTGTAAAAGATGTGGTGAGTAACCTGCAACTCGAAATGAATGCAAACGTTTATCAAACAAGTGGTGAAAACTGGAACAATATCAAGCTAGTTTTATCAACCGGTAACCCCAATGAAAATAATTCCAAGCCCCTCATCAATCCATGGTTTATTTCTTATGTAGATGCACAGATGAGTAATTACATGAAGCAATGGACCATTGGTGGAAGCGATCAGATGCTGATGGGAAGAATAACAGATGATAAAGGCATTCCGCTTTCGGGTGCAAGTGTTGTGGCAAAAGGAACAAACCAGGCAACTGTTACTGACGCCAATGGATTTTACCGCATAAAAGCAAATGGAAATGTGCAAACGCTCATTGTGTCATCAGTTGGATTTGAGCAATATGAATTTGTTGCGGGAAGAAGTTTTGTAAATGTTTCAATGAAGCCTATGGCAAATGCTCTGCAAGAAGTTGTTGTTGTAGGTTATGGAACCTCTGATGGTTACCTTGCTGGAAGCGCTCCGGGCTTAGCCAAGAAAGAAGCAAAATCTAAGTCAAATTCAATTCCATTGCAGGTTATTACTACTTTTCAACCTATTACTACCCAGTACGAAATACAGGAAATTGCCACAGTAAATAACGATGGTAAAATAAACACAATGAGCATCAACGAAAAAAGCATCGATGCTTACTATGAGTATTACACAGCACCAAAGCTGGATGAAGCTGCTTATCTCACAGCAAAACTCATTAATTGGCAGGATCTGAATTTAATTCCCGGCGAAACCAATTTGTTTTACGAAGGTACGTTCCTCGGCAAATCTTATCTTGATCTCTCAACCGATTCAGATACGTTATCGCTTTCATTAGGCGTTGACAAAGGCATTACGGTGAAACGAACATTGTTAAAAGAATTCAGCAATAAGAAATTTCTTGGCAGCAATCGTACTGATAACAAACAATATGAAATTGTAGTACGGAACAATAAAACTGTACCGGTGAATATAATAGTGGAAGATCAGTTTCCGATTTCAACACTCAAAGAAATTGAAGTAGATGATCTGAAACATGAAGGCGGTAAACTGAACGATGAAACAAAGATCATCACCTGGACTTATACCATTGATCCCAAGCAATCGAAGAAAATGGAACTGAAGTACAGTGTGAAGTATCCTAAGGAAAAGAAACTGCAGCTTGATTAAAAAGGATTGCCACAAAGACATAAAGTCGATAAGATGCACAAAGAGAAATCACTAAACAGCTTTCTTCGTATTTCTTAGTTCCTTTGCGTCTTTGTGGCAAAAAACTTCTTTCTTATCTTCACGCACTTCAAAAAATATGATATGCGCAGGATCATCAGTGGTATTCAACAGGTAGGAATCGGTGTTACTAATGCCGACGAAGCTTTTGTATGGTATAACAAACATTTCGGAACCGATGTGGTGGTGTTTAAAGATGCAGCCCGTGCCGAATTGATGAAACGTTATACCGGTGGTGAAGGTCATGAGCGTTATGCTATCCTTGCATTGAATATGCAGGGCGGTGGCGGATTTGAAATCTGGGAATACCGCAGCCGCAAATCGCAACCTGCCGCTTTTGAAGTACAGCTGGGCGATACAGGTATTTTCGTCATCAAAATAAAATGCAAGAATGTAAAAGCGGCTTATGCTGAGTATCAGAAAGCAGGTTTGAATTTATTAAGTGCGCCAAAGGAAAATCCGGGTGGAATTGAGTCATTCTTCTTAAAAGATCCTTACGGAAATATTTTTGAAGTAATGGCCGATGAGAATTGGTTTGGTGATACAGGCAGATACACCGGTGGTGTGTGTGGTGTTACAATCGGTGTGAGTTCTATTGCCAAAGCCATTCCTTTTTATGAAAAGGTGTTGGGCTACGATAAACAATTGTTTTTAGATGAAGGTCATTACGAAGAGTTCAGCAAAATACCCGGCGGTCAGCATCACTTTAAACGTGTAATGCTTGGGCATACACGCAAACAGGAAGGTGCGTTTTCAAAACTGCTTGGTCCAACATACATTGAGTTAGTAGAAGTAACCGATCGCACTCCAAAGAAAATATTTGAAAATCGTTACTGGGGCGATCAGGGATATATTCATCTCTGCTTCGATATTAATGGTTATGAAGAACACGAACGCATTTGTAACGAAAATGGTTTTCCATTTACAGTTGACAGCGCCAACAGTTTTGATATGGGTGAAGCTGCAGGTCACTTCTCGTATAACGAAGATCCTGATGGTACATGGATTGAATATGTTGAAACACATCGTGTACCTATTCTCAAAAAGATCGGTTGGTATTTGAATCTCAAAAACAGAAAACCTGAAAAGCCATTGCCCAACTGGATGGTAAAGAGTTTGAGTTTTTCGAGAGTAAAAGTATCCTGAACGGAGTCTAAAGATGCTTTACGTCAATCGAGCGATAGTCGAGATTGACGATTAATTAATTCAACTGCGGATCAATTGGGTAATTGATCAATTGGCCATACTGTCCGCCCATTGATTTTACTGCTTCATTCCAGATGGCATCCGTTTGTTTATGGAAAACAAGGTTTCGGCTGGCGTTTACCGTTAGCCAGCTTTTTTCTTTCATTTCATCATTTAACTGCCCATTGCTCCATCCGCTGTAGCCAAGATAAAAGCGTATTTTATTCAAGTCAAGTGTTTCATCCTTCAGCATACTCATCACCATTTCAAAATCGCCTCCCCAATAAATACCTTTTGTAATTTCCTGTCCGCCCGGTATTTCATTTGGCAGCTGATGTAAAAAATGTAATGTATCCATTTGCACCGGGCCGCCGTAATATACAGGAACTGTATGACCGTCAAGGTCAGCAATCAGCTGATCAAGGGTTTGTTCAAATGTCCGGTTGATCACTAGGCCAAAACTGCCTGCTTCATCATGCTCACAAAGGAGCACAACTGTGCGCATGAAATTGGGATCTTTTAAGAAAGGATCAGATATGAGCAATATACCGCTGGCCGGTTCAATCATAGACTTAATTTACAGCGGATTTTTTAAATTTCCATTTTTTTGCAACCTGTTCTGTAAAAGCCACGTTAAAAGAAAGCAGTTGAGGGGATTAACCAATTTCCTGTTATTTTCACAGGTATTTTTGCAGACCGGATAATAAACGAAAATCTATAACAGCCCGAACGCATGAAGAAAACATTTCCCATCATAATTGCCCTTATTACACTGTCGTTACTGGGAATTATTTATATCCAGGTTTCCTGGTTAAAAAACCTTGCACAGTTAAGAGAAGAGCAATTGAAAGAAAAGCTTTCTGCGGTTATTCAGCAGGTGGGCGAGGAATTAGTGGTGCAGCGAAGCGATGCATTCAACAACCTTGGCCGTATGCCGGGTATGAAGTTTCATGGCGACGGGTATGATATTTACAAACAGTTTTCTGTTACAAACAGGTTTACAATTTATGAGATAAGAGAAAAACTTGTAAAAGCATTTAACAGGAATAATTTAAAGGATACGGAATTTGAATTTGCAGTTGCAAGCGATAATGTGTTTGGGCATTATGAACTGAAGTCGCCACGGTTTATGGATATGGCATCAGATACAGTGCACAATCTCAAAGCATGGTATCCATTAGTTGCCAGCAGCGGAAGCATTCTTGAAAGTCTTGCACCGGACGAAGTATTTGTAATTGTAGTACCGGATGTAAAAAATTATGTTATTCAATCGCTGGGATGGATGATCACCGGTGCCATTTTATTTACGCTGATCATCATTACTGCATTTTTTCTTACCATCCGTACGTTGTTGCGTCAAAAGAAATTGGGTGATATGAAGAATGATTTCATTAACAACATGACGCATGAATTAAAAACACCGCTTGCTACTATTTCATTGGCAGTTGATGCATT
The DNA here is from genome assembly GCF_946479605.1 of uncultured Lacibacter sp. The sequence continues at coordinate 3,108 of NZ_CAMLGT010000204.1, read as the reverse complement.
GAAAAGTGAAAAAGTATTGACGAATCCTGATAAGCTGGGTTATTTCACCAACATGATCAAGGATGAGAACAAGCGGATGAACAAACATGTGGAATCGATTTTGCAAGCAGCGCAAATGGAACGGCAGGAAGTGCAGTTGAGTTTAAAAGATATTCATGTGCACGATGTGATCCGTAATGTGCTGAATAATCTGCAACTGCAGATAGAAGAGAAACAGGGTAAAGTAGATGTACAACTCAACGCAACAAACGATCTGATGGAAGCTGATGAAGTACACCTTACCAATCTTATCAACAACCTTGTTGATAATGCACTGAAATATTCAAAAGACGACTCTTTCCATTTAAATATTGCAACACGTAACGCAGGGAAATTCATTCGTATTACTGTAGAAGATCATGGCATTGGTATGAATAAAGAAACATTAACAAGAGTGTTTGAAAAATTCTATCGTGCACATACCGGTAATGTACACAACGTAAAAGGCTTTGGTTTAGGTCTCAGCTATGTAAAAACAATGGTGGAAGCACATGGCGGTAAAGTAAAAGCCGATAGCGTTATTGGGAAGGGAAGCACATTTACGGTTGAATTGCCGTTGAAGAAATGATCATCTCTTTGCAACAGGAATCATCAACTTCAAACCACTCATTGCTCTGTAACAGCACATACTTTTACATCAACAAGATCATGTTTTAATGCAAACTGCCTGATCCAATTTCCTGTAAAATAATTTGGGTTAGTCCTGAGCTAGTTGAAGGATACTAACTTACTCATAGACTAACGTTTTCGCTCAGGTGCTTTTCAATCTTCAAAAACAGCTGCAGAAATTCTTTTTGTGATGCAACAAAAAGATGAACAAAGTGAGGTGGCTTATTGAGTTTGCATAATTGCTGTGTAAAATCCGCTTCCAGCAATTTCCGGTGGCGTCAATTCCGTTTGGCTGCTGTAAGATCAGTAGCCGCATCTTTTCTTTAATGCCCTTTTTTTTATAAAGGAGGGAATTAGTATCCGGCCACGCTGATTTGTTTAATTCACATTTGAGTTTAGCTTATCCACAGGCTATTAACTACAATCCACATCTGCATCCACAAAAATCAGCTTGTTTTTCACCGAAACCCTTTGCCAGTAAGGCTCAGCGAGTTGTGGAAAAAATAAAAACTTCCACTTTTGGTTCGAAAGTGGGAAAAAGTGTTATTTTGTGTGTAATTGTGTAGGTTTAGAATTAAAATCGTTTAAATGATTGGTTTTCTGGGTGAATATGAGGTTACGCTCGACACAAAAGGTCGATTCCTGCTCCCGGCTGGCTTTAAAAAGCAAATTCCGGAAGAGTGGAATAACCAGTTTGTGGTGAGCAGAGGCATGGATTCGTGCCTCACCTTATACCACATGAAACATTGGGAACCAATTTTCACCCGCATCAGTTCTTTAAACGATTTTGATCCGAAGGTAAGGCAATTCCAACGCTTCTTTTTGAACGGTGCCACCACGGTTGAGCTTGATTCAGCCGGACGTTTACTGGTTCCCGCTCAGTTGAAAGAATATGCAGGGCTCGATAAGGATGTAGTGTTGTTTGCCAAAGGCGATAAGATAGAAATATGGGATAGTAATAAGTACAAACAGTTCTTTGAAACCCTTTCAGCCACAGATTTCAGCAACCTGGCGAGTGAGGTGATGGTGAAACCTCCGGTGTTGTAAAAATTATGGCGAAACAAAAACAAATACCAGCTGCTGGGGACGAAAAGCCCGATCAGCAACAGGACGTATATCATATTCCTGTTATGCTGCACGAAGCCGTGGATGCGTTGAATATACAGCCTGATGCTGTGTATGTCGATTGCACATTTGGTGGCGGCGGCCATAGCAGGGAAATATTAAAGCGTTTGGGAAAAAATGGAAAGCTGATTGCTTTCGATCAGGACCCGGATGCCAAACGGAATTTGCCCGATGATGAACGCATTGTTTTTGTGCCGCACAATTTTAAACACATTGGCCGCTTTTTAAAACTGAATGGTTTTGCAAAAGTGGACGGAGTATTGGCCGATCTCGGCGTTTCCAGTCACCAGTTTGATGAAGGAGCAAGAGGTTTTTCTACAAGGTTTGATGGTCCGCTTGATATGCGGATGGATCCATCGCAACCGGTAACCGCTTCATCCATCCTTCTTACTTACTCGCAACAGCAGCTGCATAAATTGTTTGAACAATATGGTGAGGTGACCAATGCAAAAACGCTTGCTGCTACAATAGTACAGCAACGCAGCACCAACCCGTTTCAAACTATTGAGCAGCTAAAACAGGCATTGCAATCTGTAGTAAAGGGTAATCCCAATAAATATTTCGCCCAGGTATTCCAGGCATTGCGTATTGAAGTGAATGATGAATTAGGAGTGTTAAGAGAGTTGTTGGAGCAATTGCCTGCAGTACTTAAACCCAAAGGCCGTGTGGCCATCATTTCCTTTCATTCGCTGGAAGACAGATTGGTGAAAAACTTTTTCAAAAAAGGAAGTTTTGAAGAGGAAACGTATAACCCGTTTGACAGGGAAGAGAAAGAACAGGTATTTAAGATCATTTCGAAGAAACCAATAGAACCATCGGCTGAAGAGCAAAAACTCAATTCAAGATCCAGAAGTGCACGGCTACGTATAGCCGAAAAACTCTAACCCTTGTAAAACTGAAGTAAACAAAACTGAACACAGGAAATTACAAGCAAACCAAATGGCAGTAAAAGAGCCGAAGATCGATTTTAAGAAATGGTTGAACTACCAGTGGATCGTGAAGAACGTTCCCTACTTCCTCTTTCTCTCTGTGCTGGCGATCATCTACATCGCCAACGGCCATTATGCGGATAACACTATCCGTAACATCAACAAAACAACAAGACAACTAAAAGAACAGGAGTACGAGTATAAAACGCTCAATGGAAAACTCATGTTTCAGAACCGGTTAAGCGAAGTGGCAAAAGCAACTGAACAGATCGGTTTAAAAGAAAATATACAGCAACCCATCAAATTAACAGACAGCACTAAGCACAGGAATAATTAATGGAAGTTAAAAAAGACATATTGTGGCGTGTGTACCTCGGATTCCTGGGGTTAGGTCTTTTGGGCTTGC
>NZ_CAMLGT010000203.1 GCF_946479605.1 uncultured Lacibacter sp. | reverse complement strand
GGTCACACATAAGCTGCCAGGCACATTGGTAGCAGTACTCTTTACAACATTGGCAGTTGCATTGCTGCAGTTGCCGGTTGAAACGATTGGAGCAAGGTTTGGCGCCATTCCTTCCACATTGCCAAAGCTTTCTGTACCCCATGTTGATTACAACAGTATAAAGACCTTGTTACAACCAGCGTTCACCATTGCGCTACTCGGAGGTGTCGAATCGTTATTATCGGCCGTGGTAGCCGATGGTATGATCGGCGGAAGACACAGATCAAATACCGAATTGATTGCTCAAGGTGTGGCAAATATTTTCTCATCGCTTTTTGGCGGCATTCCTGCAACCGGTGCCATTGCCCGCACAGCTACCAATGTAAAAAACGGTGGGCGCACACCAGTGGCGGGAATCACACATGCAGTAACACTGTTGCTGATTATGTTGTTGGCAGGAAAATGGGTAGCGCTTGTGCCCATGGCAACACTGGCAGGTATTTTAACTGTAGTGGCTTATAATATGAGTGAGTGGGAAAATTTCCGTTCTGTTCTTAAAGGGCCTCGTAGTGATATGGCTGTATTGCTCACTACATTTTTGTTAACAGTATTGATCGATCTTACAGTGGCCATTGAAATAGGAATGATACTGGCGGTGTTTTTATTTATGCGTAAGATGATCCGCAGCAGTGATGTAAGAATGATGTCGGGCGATGAACAACGAGCCGTTGATACCGACCCGGATGATATCAGTAAGTACAGGATCCCAAAAGACGTGGATGTATTTGAAATAACAGGTCCTTTGTTTTTTGGAGCAGCCTATAAGTTTAAAGATGCAATGCGGTTGATAGAAAAAACGCCGAAGGTATTGATCATCCGTATGCGACATGTACCTGTTATTGATGCCACCGGCATCAAAGCCATTGAAGAAGTATATAAAGAAACGAAGCGGAGAGGCACAAAGCTCATACTGGCAGAGCTGAACAGCAACCAGGTACTGAAGGAACTGAAAGATGCGAGATTGGTATTTGCCATTGGCAAAGCAAATGTAACCGGCAGTTTTAAAGAAGCATTGAAAAGAAGTGAAGCGCTGTTGTTGTGAGAGTTGGTTTTTGTTTGGACAAATGCAAAAAAAGGCGGCTCCCCGGAGCCGCCTTTTTTAATCATTACTCATCATTCATCCTTTCATCTTACTCTTAATATAATCAATCTGCTCCTGCAGCGCATTTACATCTTCGCCTGCTTTCTTCAATGTTTCCTTTTTGCCGATGATGGTTTTAAGGAAGTTTTCAAAAACAGGATTCAATCCATACTGTTCAGGAATGGCTTCACGGAATTTCACAATTTCATCTACGCCACGCTTTACTTTTTCGGTGTTTTTCATATTGCCCAGCAGGTTGGCATAGGTAGCTGTTAAGTTAAACTTGGCTTGTGAAAGACCCATGCTGCTGTATGCTTTAGTGATCTCATCAAAAGAACCTTCATCGCCACTCTTGATCAAAATTGTTGCAACAGCTTCAACCAGGTTGCCTTTCATACTTTCTTTCGACAGGCGTTTTGCTTCTGTTAAGGCCGCAGGCGGGTCAAGTTTTTCCAATGCTGTTAAAGCAGCTGCACTCAGTGTGTACGATGAATCGTTTAGCAGGGAAATGAACAATGCTTTGTAAGCAGGCTTTTTCAGGTTGCCAAGAAATGTAACAGCAGCACTTTTTACAATGCGGCTTGCATCTTTCTTTGCAATGGTTTCTAATGCAGCTTCTGTGGCTTCAACCACTGTTAGCTTTTTACCGTCTAATTTTCCAATAGCAAAATTTCTGATACCGCTGTATTTGTCATTGAGGGCTTCTTTCAGGAAGGCAACCGCTTTTGCATCGTCTTGTTTTTTTGCTGCAAAATCAATCGCCTCTCTTCTGTCTAAATACAATCCGGCATATTTATACTGGTGTATGTATTCAGCCAGTGTTTTGTTTTCTTTCTTCACCGCAAGTAAGATCTTATCACCGTCAAAGTTGATCAGATCGGGTTTTGCTGCAGCTGCAAATGAGAAAGTATCAACTGCATTTTTCACCCACACCTGGTGACGTTTTTTGCTGCCGCCATGATAAATATCAATTGCAACAGGCAACTGGAACAGTTTATCCTTTTGAGTTTGTTTTACGATCACTAGTGCCTGCTTGCTGTTTTCATCATAACTGTAAGTAATATCCAGTACAGGATGTCCTGCACCGAAGTACCATTGGTTAAAGAACCAGTTCAAATCCTTACCGGTTACTTCTTCAAAAGCTAAACGCAGTTGGTGTGCTTCTGTTGATTTGTATTTATTGGTTGTGAGATACACGTTCAGTGATTTAAAGAAAGCACTGTCGCCCACAAAATTCCGGAGCATGTGCAGAATGCGTCCGCCTTTGTTATAACTCACCGCATCAAACATATCCTCTTTGTCGTGGTAGTAAAAACGAACCAGGTCTTTCTTTTCGCTTCCGCTGCCAAGATAGCCCTGCATAGCAGAGTAGTTCGTGGCATCAGCTTTATCCTTGCTGTATTTGTATTCATCCCACAAGTATTCACTGTAGTTGGCAAATGATTCGTTGAGGGTAAGATTGCTCCAGCTTTCTGTTGTCACATAATCACCAAACCACTGGTGAAATAATTCATGGGCAATTGTTCCTTCCCATTGATTGCCGTCAACCAGCTCACGTGCATCCTGTTGTGCACTTTCCTGGTGCAATGTTGCTGTTGTATTTTCCATGGCACCACTTACATAGTCACGACCAACCATTTGTCCATATTTCACCCAAGGATATTCCACACCGGTGATCTTTGAAAAATAGGTCATCATTTCAGGTGTGTTGCCAAATATTTTACGGGCAACAGGAGCATATTCCTTTTCTACATAATACGATACTTCTTTGCCTTTCCAGGTATCTTTTACAACAGCAAAATCGCCTGCGCCAATAAAGAAAAGATAAGGCGCATGGGGCAGATCCATTTTCCAGTAATCAGTACGTGTGCCGTTACTGTTTGGCTTTTGTGTCATCAGTTTACCATTGCTGAGTGTTACCCATTTTGCCGGAACGGTCAGGTAGAACTCCTGCGTGGTACGCTGGTTTGTTTTATCAATGGTGGGGCACCACACACTTGTTGCCTCTGTTTCGCCCTGTGTCCAGATTTGTGTGGGTTTATCTTTCTCTTCTCCTTTCGGGTTAATGAAATACAAACCTTTTGCATCGGTAATAGCAGCACTGCCTTCTGTTTTAAAATCATTTGGCTTGGCCACATAATTGATATAAACGGTATAAGACTCTCCGCCTTTGTAAGTTTTATCAAGGGTTACAGACAGCAGCAGTCCGTCATAATCGTATTTCAGTTTGCTGCGAACGGCTCCTTTCTGTACAGCCACCTCTTTTATTTCCATTCCTTTTGCATCAAGCAAAAGTGTATTGCTGGGATAGAAATGCGGTTTTAATGTGAGCCAGGCTTTGCCCAACAGTTGAGCATTGGGTATATCAAAGGCTGCCTCAAGTTTTGTGTGGGTAAGCACATGCGTTTTTTCCGGTGTTGAACGATAGATCTTTTTCCAGCTGGTATCAGCCTTTTCCTGCTCCTGTGCAAGAGCCGGGATGGTGCTGAGCATCAGCAGACCAACAATGAGATTTTTTTTCATGAACGAAGAATTTGTTTTTAGCAAAACAGGTTACCTGTTTTTTATTTTAGCCCGTAAAGATAAAGTGGCCTGCGATTTGGGCTACAGATTTTGACAAATGGTTTGTGATTCAGATAAACAAAAAAAATTAGCTTTGTTGCCATGCAAACATCCGTGATCAGAAGATTGATATCAGCCGTAGTGGTTTTAGTTTTGTTTGCTGTGCAGGTAAATGCACAGCTGAATCATTTTATTTACCTGCAGACAGATAATCAACAGCCTTTCTATATCAAGTACAATAACAGGATCATCAGTTCGTCCACATCCGGCTATCTCATTCTGCCCAAATTAAAAGACGGGGTAGTGGATTTTGTGGTGGGTTTTCCGAAAAGTGACCAGTCCGAACAGCAGTTTCAATACACCATTGATAAAGCTGATAAAGGATTTCTGTTAAAGAATTTTAATGATAAAGGATGGGGATTGTATGATCTGCAAACCTCTTCCATTGTGTATGCTGCTATAAAACAAGGGCCTGCCGTTAATACCACAGGTGCCAATGTAACGCCTGCAAATGATCCGTTTTCAAACATGCTTTCCAAAGTAACCCAGGATAGCACTGTAAAAACGGTTACGGTTGTAAAGGAAGAAAAGCCAGTAGTAGTGGAGAAACCAAAAGAAGAAAAACCGGCTGTGGTAACAATCACTCCTCCGGTAAAAGATACCGTAACAGCAAAGGATGAAGTAAAAGAGGAGAAACCGGTTGTTACGGAACCGGAATGGACAGCTCCGTCAAAATCAACAATAAAGCAGGTGCGTAAGTTTATTAGTGCCGAAGGTGCCGATATGGTATTTGAAGTAGCAGAAGCAAGTGGAGCAAAGGATACCATTCGTGTGTTTATTGAACGTGACCCTTCCGTTGCAGCGCCGGTAAACATAGCTGTGGATACGCCCAAAACTGAAACGATAAAGAAAGATACAGTAGCAATTGTGGAGCCGCCTAAGGTTGATACACCGGTTATTTCCAAACAGGATGTAGTGGAAAAGAAAGAACAGGCAACTGCACCGGTAGTGATAACAGAGCCGGTGAATGAAACAAAAACAACTTCGCTTCCTAACAGTAACTGTAAAGATTTTGCTACAGAAAACGATCTGGTGAAACTTCGCCGTCGCATGGCTTCGCAGCGTAAAGATGAACAGATGGTAGATGAAGCAAAGAAAGTATTCAAAAGTAAATGCTTTACATCTGGTCAATTGCGGGTTCTTTCAGCGCTCTTTTTAACAGATGAAGGGCGTTATCGTTTGTTTGATGCGGCTTTGCCCTATGTCACTGACTTTTCTAATTTTAAATCACTGGGCGATACAATACAGGACGAGTATTACAAACGCAGATTCTCTGCTTTACTGCCCAATCAATAGACCATGCCACGTTATTTTCTGGAGTTGGGGTATAAAGGCGGGGATTACAGTGGCTTTCAGGTACAGCATAATGCGGTTACTATTCAATCTGAAATTCAAAAAGCATTCCGCATTTTTTTCAGAACAGAGGTAGAATTAACGGGCTCTTCCCGAACAGATGCTGGTGTACATGCACTACAGAACTATTTTCATTTCGATTGGCAGGAAGAGTTTCCGCAACAGGCAATATATAATCTCAATGCCATTCTTCCTTCCTCCATTGTTATTAACGCTGTTCGTAAGGTAAAACCTGATGCACATTGTAGGTTTCATGCAACAGCACGTCGTTACCGTTACTATATCTATGCACAGAAAAACCCCTTTATTGATGACAGGGCCTGGTTTCTTCCTTATACGCTTAATGAAGATGTCTTGCATAGTTGTGCAGCAGCTGTAAAGAAGGCAACAGATTTCTCCGCCTTCTCAAAACGTAACACACAGGTGAAGACCTTTATCTGCACGATTGCTGAAAGTAAATGGTATCATGAAAATGATTGCCTGGTATATGAAGTGCAGGCAAATCGTTTTTTGCGGGGCATGGTACGTGGTCTTGTAGGTTCAATGGTACGTGTAGCACGGGGAACATCTTCACTTGACTGGTTTCAGTCAATTCTCAACAGCAGTGAAATGTCTGCCGCCGACTTCTCAGCCCCTGCAAAAGGCTTGTTTTTGACAGAGGTAACCTATCCTTCCGATCTTTTTCTACAAGCCTGAAAACTTTTTTTCAACTGTAACGCTTACCAGCAAAGGGTTTCGTCTTTTTGACTAAAAAAAGAATGAAAAAAGTTTGGTTGAAGAATGCAGCACCCTTACCTTTGCATCCCGCTTTGATAGAGGAGTGGTAAAGTTCTTTAAAAGGGTGATAATCAGATAGTTAGAATGAATTTGAAGAAAAAATAAATTTTCAAAAATGTTTTGAAAATTTTGGTTGAAATGAGAAAGCCCCTTACCTTTGCACTCCGTTCAAAAAACGGGTTAAAAAAAACAGCAAAGATCTTTGAAAGAATGGAAGCAACAGCAACGTTTTATGAAAATAGAACGGGTAAATTTTAAGCGTAATAAAATTCGATTTTGAACTGTTAATTCTTGAGAATTAATAGTCAGTATCAAACTTCATTTACAATGGAGAGTTTGATCCTGGCTCAGGATGAACGCTAGCGGCAGGCTTAATACATGCAAGTCGAGGGGCAGCAGTTTTGTAGCAATACAGAAGCTGGCGACCGGCAAACGGGTGCGGAACACGTACGCAACCTTCCTTTAACTGGGAGATAGCCCACCGAAAGGTGGATTAATATCCCATAGTATATTTGAATGGCATCATTTAGATATTAAAGCTCCGGCGGTTAAAGATGGGCGTGCGTCTGATTAGGTAGTTGGCGGGGTAACGGCCCACCAAGCCCACGATCAGTAGCTGATGTGAGAGCATGATCAGCCACACGGGCACTGAGACACGGGCCCGACTCCTACGGGAGGCAGCAGTAAGGAATATTGGTCAATGGACGCAAGTCTGAACCAGCCATGCCGCGTGGAGGATGAAGGTCCTCTGGATTGTAAACTTCTTTTATTTGGGAAGAAAAAGGGAAATTCTTTTCCACTTGACGGTACCAGATGAATAAGCACCGGCTAACTCCGTGCCAGCAGCCGCGGTAATACGGAGGGTGCAAGCGTTATCCGGATTCACTGGGTTTAAAGGGAGCGTAGGTGGGCTTTTAAGTCAGTGGTGAAATCTTTGGGCTTAACCCGAAAACTGCCATTGATACTATTAGTCTTGAATTCTCTGGAGGTAAGCGGAATATGTCATGTAGCGGTGAAATGCTTAGATATGACATAGAACACCCATTGCGAAGGCAGCTTACTACGGAGCGATTGACACTGAGGCTCGAAAGCGTGGGGATCAAACAGGATTAGATACCCTGGTAGTCCACGCCCTAAACG
>NZ_CAMLGT010000202.1 GCF_946479605.1 uncultured Lacibacter sp. | reverse complement strand
AATTTTCTTAGGCCCGATGCCTTTGATCGACAGCATTTCAATAACCCCCGGAGGTGTGCGTGCAACAATCTCGGTGAGTGCTTTCAACTCGCCTGTTTGCAGTATCTCAACAATTTTTTTTGATGTGCTGGCACCAATGCCTTTGTAAGTAGAGATCTTTGCAGGATCAATTTCCGCAAGCTGTACCGGCAATTTTTCAATATTAAAAGCAGCAGCAGCATAGGTCTTTGCTTTAAAACTGTCTTCGCCATGAATATCCATGAGCTTGCTCAGCAGCGAAAACATGTCGGCTATCTGGTAATTATCGGGCATGAAATAAACATAAAAATTATTGAGCTAATTTATACCAATAGCAATGATAATTTTTTATCGTTTATCCTATGTGGCCAAAAAATAAACAGGAACACATGAAATGTTTGTTCTTTTATGCAAAGAACATACATTTCATAAAGCATTTCTGATCTGGATTTAAACGAAGCAACTTCTTAAAAAAAGAAAAACTTCCGGTTACGGAAGTTTCTCAAGGGACATTGGCGGATTTTTTCATCCTTTGTTTTTCATACGATACCGGATTACTTGGTTTCTTTCAGGATTGGATTAAAATTGGTTCTCTTATAGGGTTCAGCTGTGCTGATGTAGTAAAAATAAATGCAGGGTATCAGAAAAAAAGATACCCTCAAACTTAGTTTATAAGTTTAAGGGTATCCTTTTATTGTAGTCACAGGATTACCTGTTTAGAAAGTGTAACGGATCGCAATTCCACCCCAGTTACCGTAAAAACCACCATAGGTTCCAAATTCATAAGAAGGTTGCCAGTCAATTGACATGTTAATGGGGGCGCCGTTGAACTTATAGTCCAAACCTAACACACCATCAATACCTGCAATTGCACTGCCTCTGTAACCTGGATATTCTCTTCTCCAGTAACGGTCGTTCCAGAACCCTACGTGTGCACCGGGGCCAACATACCATTTTAAACCGGGTGCTCCGCTGAAATTACCATGGAACTCATACAAACCGGTAATGCGCATACCATCTCTCCAGAAATATGCAAGCCCTTCTAATGCTGCATTGCTTTTCACAAAATGTTTAACTGTAATGGCTCCGCCCGGATAAAACTTAACACCTAATGCCGTTTTGTAACTACTGCCTTTTGCCTGTGCGTTTGCAAACTGTACGCTTAAAAAAAGCGCAATGGTTGCGATGATGACTTTTTTCATAAATGTGAGTTTTAGATATACAGATACCCCTGATTTGTAAAAACCATGCCAAAATTCTCTCCATCCGGCAGCAAACAGCCTATTGCTCTGAATCTGTTACCTTTGCAGGCTGTGAGAAAAGGGCAAAAACTGTTACATGAAAAGTAAAACATTAAAAAAAGACAAGGTAAACATCATTACACTGGGCTGCAGCAAGAATATGGTGGATAGTGAAGTGCTGAGCGGACAGCTGCTGGCTAATGAAATTGATGTGGTGCATGAAAGTGCGAAGAAAGATCACAATATTGTGATTGTAAATACTTGTGGCTTTATTGATAAAGCAAAAGAAGAAAGCATCAATACCATTCTTGACCAGGTGGAATTAAAACGCCGTGGCAAACTGGATAAGGTTATTGTGACAGGTTGTCTGAGTGAGCGTTATAAGAACAACCTTGAAACCGAAATACCAGAGGTGGATGCGTTTTATGGTACTATGGAATTACCCATGATCTTAAAACAGTTTGAAGCAGATTATAAAACCGAACTGGTAGGTGAACGTTTGCTGGCAACACCATCGCACTATGCCTATTTAAAGATCAGCGAAGGTTGTAACCGTACCTGTTCGTTCTGTGCCATTCCGCTCATGCGTGGTCAGCACGTAAGTAAGAGCATGGATGACTTAGTGAAAGAAGCAGAAGGCCTGGTGAAGAAAGGTGTGAAAGAAGTGATGCTGATTGCGCAGGAATTGACATACTACGGCCTGGATCTGTACAAGAAAAGAATGTTGGGCGATTTAATGCATCGCCTGGCTGATGTAAAAGGCTTGGAATGGATCCGTTTGCATTATGCTTATCCGCATAAGTTTCCGTTAGATGTATTGGATGTGATGCGTGAGCGCCCTAACATTTGTAACTATCTTGATATGCCTTTGCAACATGCAAGCGATAATATGCTGAAAGCAATGCGTAGACAAATTACAAGAACCGAAACAGAGGAGTTGATTGCAGCAGTGCGTGAAAAAGTTCCGGGACTTTGTTTGCGTACAACATTGATCGCCGGTTTCCCAGGTGAAACACTGGATGATATAGAAGAAACAAAACTCTTCCTGCAAAAACAACGCTTCGACCGTGTAGGGATTTTCACCTATAGCCATGAAGAAGGAACAAGCGGTTATGAACTGGTGGATGATGTGCCTGCAGAAGAAAAGGAACGTCGTGCACAGGAAATCATGGGTGTACAGCAGGAAATTTCTTACGAACTCAACCAGGAAAAAGTAGGCAAAACATTTAAAACAATTGTTGATAAGAAAGAAGCAGGCCGTTATCTCGGTCGTACTGAATTTGATTCAGTGGAAGTGGACAATGAAGTGATCATACAAACCGATAAGCGTTTAAAGATCGGTGAGTTTGTAAATGTAAAGATCAATAAAGCATTTGATTACGACCTGGAAGGCGAAGTGGTAAGCTAAGAACAGCTGAAACAAATAAAAATCCCGGTCATGCGACCGGGATTTTCTATTTCTTATTTTCTGTTTTTTTAGGAGATCCTTTTCTATCGCCAAAGCCCTGCATGCGGCGCTTGTTCATTTCATCCAATGTTTGGTAAAACAAAGGAAGCTGTTCCGGCTTACACAAAGCTCTTATTTGCATAAAGTGGTTGTGAAATGTCATTTCATATTTCTTTTTCACCATCGCAGAAAGTGTCAGGATCGAATCAACAGTTGCACTGTCTGTAACTCCGTTTTTAATTAATTGCATTTTTGCATCCTGTACCTGCTTGTCCTCTTTGCGCAACTGTTCAAGTTCCTGCTTGTGTTTGTCCCGCAAAAGTTTTAACTCCTGTTGTTGCACAGTATCAAGCTGCAACTTCTTTGTAATATAATCAGAGTAGGGGCGGCCTGTAACCTGCGGACGTTGCCTGTTTCCGTCTTTTTTACCTATCAGGAAAAAAAGGGTAACAGCATTCAGCAATAACAACAGCACTACAAGGGTAGTTAGAAATTTGATCTTACTCATAATTTATACGAACATCAGGGTAAAGAAGAAGTAAGGTTGTTTTCAAGCTGGTAATCGTTAATCACAGTTTCTATACCAACTGTTTCCATATCATCAGTAGATGATGAGCTGTTCCAGCTCCAGCCCAAAACATTCAACACCAGCATTACCACAAACACACTGGCTACAGCAAATACCCATTTCACCTGCACCGGCTGGCGGGCAGTATTTGTTTTTAACCGGGCCATTACACGGGTGTGGAGATAAGGATTACCATCAGCAGGTTTTATATCCTGCAGACTATCCATTACTTCATTGATCCATTGTTCCTGATTTTTCTTCATCGCTGTACATTTTTGACGTTCATGATGTAAAAAACTTGCTATCCCGGAAGATTTTTATAATAATCAGCCAAAATAGTTCTCAGATTCTTCCTTGCCCGAAACAGTAATGATTCTATGGAAGATACGGAACTACCCGTTATTTCGCTGATTTCGGCATAGCTTAATCCGCCGGTTTCGCTTAATAAATAGGCAACCCGCTGGGTTTCAGGTAGTTTTTCTATCGCTTTGTAAAGCATGGCCGCTTTCTCCCGGTTCTCGGCCACCACCCCGGGGTGTACAAAGTCGCCGGCATCGCTTATGGGTTCGCCACTATCGTGAAAAAGGCTGGTAAGAAAAGCAAACCGTTTTTTCCGCTTTTTACTCCGTAAATGATCAATGCTTTTGTTCACCGCAATGCGGTAAAGCCAGGTGCTCACCTGCGCTTCGCCTTTAAATGTATGGGCCTTGTTCCAAGCTTCAATAAATACATCCTGGGTAATTTCTTCAGCATCCTCAGCATTCTGTAACAGGTTCAATGCAGTATTGTACACCCTTTGCTGGTGTTCTGTAATGAAATCCTTAAAAGCCTGTTCATTGTCCCTGAAGTTAAGCATGCATCTGTTTGGATGTGGCAGTCAAGATAAGAAGGAATAGTGAATACGAAACATTTCTGTGTGCAAAAAAATCCCCTTATGCGCATGCAAAAGGGGAGCGATGATAAGGTTAGCTGATTTTAAATTAAACGAGAATCTTTATTTATAGTCGTTTTTTTAACCGGTCCCTCTTGAAGAATCAAAAGGGAATCAAACTAACATGAGAGAAAGGGTACTACATCAGATAACTATCTTGTTTTTTTCTTTTTTCTTTTCTTTCATTTCAGCTTCTGTTGCTTCACCAATGATGATGCGACCGAAGCTTGATTTTACTTCTACTTTTGAAGAGCCTGAGCCAGACTTTCCTTCGTAAGATTTGTTTGAATCGGGGCCATATTTATCGGGTTGATCGGTGCGTTTGATGTTTGCATTGCTGCGATCTGTAACGGAACCAAAACTTGTTTTGATTTCGTACGTGCCTGAGAAGTTGGAAGATGGTCGAAGATTTACCGTGCTGTACGATTCGTTCAGCTGTAAAGAGGTAACATTGTTATCGAGGTTGATGCGGCTGCTGTTGCAGAAGGATAAGTTCACTTTATTGTTACCGCTCATATTCTGAATAGTAACAGTTGAAAACTTGAAGGAGCTGTTTGCATTACTGATATTTTTCAGGTTGGCTTTGCCAAACTCTACTTCCAGTTTTTGAACAGATGAAAGATTGCCTGCTGTAAGTGAACCAAACTTATTTACAAGCGATACCGCTCCGGTATAATCAGGAATAGTGATGCCGCCAAAGCTGTTTTCAATCTTCAGTGGAACATTGGCAGGCAACTGCACCGTGTAGGTAATGTTCATACTTGTTTTACAGTTCTTGCAGTTAATATTGTTTCCTTTTTTGTCTTTGCTGGTAGTGGTTTTGAATTTGATTTCATTACCATCTTTACTTTCAGTAACATCAAGGTTTTCGAAGATCTTCTCCGCAATTTCCTTGTCGGTAGAGCTGGCTTCAATATGAACATCAACTTTTATTTCATTACGGTTCCAGGTAGTAACCACTACATCGCCAAAGCTGTTGTTGATGTTGAGTGTGTTGCCGGATGCGGAATACGTTTTTGAGATGTTTCTTTCTTTTACATGCTCGTAACGTTTCTTCTCTTTTGTAATTTCTGAGTTTTGCTGGGCGCTTGCTGTAACTGTAATGAACAGCAGGGCCAATCCTGCAAAGGATTTAAATGATAAGTTCATGCTTCTGATTTTTAGAAATGATGTAACAGGAACGTTCGAATGGATTACCCGTTCGGTAATTCGTTGTTTTGTTTTGTTTGTTTTTTGATGTCGTTGGTGATCAGTAATTGACGATACAACAGTTCTGCCTGCAGTTGCAGATTTTGCAGCATGGCTTTCATGATCACATCTTTATTGGGTGTATGCGCTGCCTGTTTTTGCAGCATGTTATACGTACTGTCGAGCAATTGCAGATCATTTAAAAACTGATTGTACAATTGCGGGTTATCTGCGGTTGCTTGTTTTAATTCTTCCTGGCGTGTTTCAATAGCATTGAACATTTGCTTTGCCTGTGCTATATATTCAGGAGCAATATTTTTCAATTCGGTATTGCTTGCTTTTGGCTCCACCGCAGCAGTTTCAGTTTTCTGCTGGCGGATATAAATGAAATATACCGATGTCAAAACAATACATAGAATGGCTGCTGCAGCAGAGAATTTATAAATATCCCTCAGTGAAAAAACTTTTGCCTGCTTTTTAACAGGGAGTGTTTTTTCAATTTTACTCCACACATCAGCACTTGGGTGTTCCGTATCGAACTCGCTACGGTTCCTGTTCACGAATTTTTCCAGGTTACTGCTCATATACTTCTTGTTTTAACAGCTGTAATAATTTTTGTTTTGCACGCATGTACTGTGTACGTACGGTCGAGTGCGCTACCTTCATCATTGAGGCTACTTCTTCCTGTTCAAATCCTTCAATCAGGTGAAGAGTTAACACCGTCCGATAGCCATCGGGTAGTTTGTTTATTGCCTGCACAATACTGTCTGCTGTGTACCACACTTCATCTTCATCTATCAGTTCTTCATCAGCAATATTTTCAGCATCTGTTTCCAGCCCGTTAAAATGCAGTTTTTGCTTCTTCAAATGTGCCAGGCTTTTATACACCACAATCTGTTTCAGCCAGGCGCCAAAGGTCGATCGGCCTTCAAATGATCGCAATTGCTGAAAAGCATCAGTAAATGCTTCCTGTAAAATATCTTCTGCCTCATCGCTTCGGTTAAGAATGCGCAAAGCGGTGTTGAACATTGCCTTGGCATAGCGGTCGTACAGGGCCCTGTAAGCCGCCGCTTCGCCGTTGAGGCATTGCTGCACCAATGTTTCAGCAGATGGGATGATTGTTGACAGGTTCAATGGTTTTATACTATAAAGTATGAAGGTCATGCATTTTGTTGCATGACCTTCGTAAGATTTTTTTAACCGAAAGATGAATGGAGGGAAAAGCGGATAAGTGGCGGGTGAGTCTTATTGTTTTCGCCAGAAAGTTTCCGAGCCTTCTTTTGATGTAAAGATCAGGGTGTCGTTTTGAATACTATAACCTGATTTGCTCGTTTTATCGGGAAAGATAACTTCAAGACTGTCCTTGTCAATTACATAAAAGAAAGAACGCTTATAATCAGGATAAAAGAATGAATCAACAGAAATAATAAAACCACCCGGATGTAAAGTGTCGTTATTTACCCAATGGTTAAATAATTTTGAATCAGCTTTAAAAACCTTCTTCGGTTTGCAGTTTACGATTAACAGACTAAGTAAAGAAAGAGAGGTTAAACGAATAAGTATCATACAATATCATTTACTCCAAAGGTTTAAAAATATACTTTTCATCAAATTGAACTTCAAAAGCTTTCAATAGTTTTAAGT
>NZ_CAMLGT010000201.1 GCF_946479605.1 uncultured Lacibacter sp. | reverse complement strand
GTAAGCTTTACCTGTTCTATAACAAACTATTCAACAATACGCTCAAAACCTGGAACAAGGATGAGCAGCGCTTGAAAGCAAATGCCGATGCAAACTGGGCTAAACTGTTTCGTTAACTCTTTTCAGTAAAACAATCATCAATTCATCATGAAACCTTTTACGATCATACTTTGGGTAGTACGATTACTTGCAGCAGCTATAATGCTGCAAACATTGTTCTTCAAATTTTCAGCCAGTGAAGAATCAGTATATATTTTTTCAACAATCGGTATGGAGCCATGGGGTCGCATTGGTACTGGTGTAATGGAAGTGATCGCTTCTATCCTTATCCTTATTCCCCGCACAACAGCAGTTGGTGCATTGCTTGCAATTGGCTTAATGAGTGGTGCATTGTTCTTTCATGTTACCACACTTGGAATTGAGGTGATGGGCGATGGAGGGCAACTGTTCATTTATGCATTACTTGTTCTTTTCAGTTCACTGGTACTATTGTTTGTATATCAATCACAGATCAGGCAACTGGTAAAATCCGTATTTTCCCGTCCATAATCTCCAGTACACAACAGATGCTTCCGAAGGTTATTTATTGCGCAGTACAGTTGTGAAAGCAAAAAAATCCGGCAACAGTATTGCTGCGTATTTTACCATATAATTCCTGCGAAATAAGTTAGGATCAATATGCTGTTTTCTTCAAATGTGTGAAAGCTTAAAAGGATTTCCACATTTTAATAAGCGGCAGAGTACTTATGCAGAAAATAACTATTTTTAAAAGCAACACATCTTTATGCAGTTATACCATGCAATCAGGGCATCTTTTCAGCAACTTACTGTTGTACTTGAACAGTTAACTGCTGATGAGTACAAAACTCCTTCTGAAAATCTTTCAGGTTCTTCAATAGGACAACATACACGCCACATTATTGAACTGTACCAATGCCTGTTGAACGGCTATTCAACCGGCAAGGTTTGTTATGACGATCGCAAAAGAGATAACCGTATTGAAACCGATCAGCATTTTGCAAAGCAGCTGTTACATGATATTTCAGAAGCTATAGCCAAAGACAATATAGAATTGCAGCTGGCAGGAACTTATGATGAACAGTCAACGGAGAAACTTCAACTCACAACAAATTATTATCGTGAGCTGTTGTATAATCATGAGCACACTATTCATCACATGGCGCTTATACGTGTTGGTTTAAAAGAATTAAGCGCCCAGCCTGTTGCAGAGTATTTTGGAATTGCATCATCAACCATCCGCCACCGTGAACAATGTGCACAGTAACATACATACCCACCAGTAAAAAATCTTTTTTCATTACTTCAAACAGAGATGAAAAGAAAGTGCGCCTGAAAGCTGAAACTCCCAGGTGGTACAGGTTTGCCAGCGGTCAATTACTGTTTCCAAAAGATGGTAATGCAGGCGGTACATGGATGGCCTTACATGAAAACGGGAATGCTATGGTATTGCTCAACGGAGCATTTGTTAATCATCATTATCATCCTCCATATCGTAAAAGCAGGGGTTTGATTTTTCTGGATGTGTTTGATCATCCACAACCTGTAACTGCGTTCGAGCTCATTAATCTGCATAAGATCGAACCATTTACATTGGTGATCAGGCAGGGAGAACAGTTATTTGAAACAAGATGGGATGGGCAGGAAAAATCAATAGCAGAATTAGATGCCGGTGCATCTTACATCTGGTCGTCAGTAACGCTGTATGATAAAGATGTAATTGAAAAAAGAAAAAGCTGGTTCGAACTTTTTCAGAAAGAGTACAAAGAATCCGGCAGTAAAGAAATACTTCACTTTCACCGCTTTGCCGGCGATGGTGATGAACAGAATGATGTATTGATGAACAGGAATAACGAAATGTTTACCGTGAGCATTACACAGCTGCAGCGGCAAAATGAACTCTCATATATGCACTACCACGATCTGCTGAATGGTGAAAATTTTACGCAGACATTTAATCATTCCATTTCATCGTTGCATGCGTCTGTTTAAGCTGTTTACGCATCACCCTTTTTTTATCCGGCTGTTTCATTGGGAATACTGGAGTTTTACAGCCGTTTACGGATGGATCTATCCCATCTTTGCCCTGCTTTGTGTAAGAGCCGGTGGTAAATTCTTTTTTACAGCTGCTAATCCAACAATTAAGCATGGTGGTTTTTTAATGGAACCAAAGCAAGAGATCTATCCATTGATACCAAAGGAATATTATCCTGCTTTTTTCTTTGTGCCTGCCGGAACCACTGTTGATGTTCTTCAACAGCAAATAGAAAATCATCAATTCAGTTTCCCGTTAATCGCAAAACCCGTTATTGGTATGCAGGGAAAAGCTGTAAAGAAAATTAACAGCCTGGGTGAACTGAAAGAGTATGCAGATCTTTGTACGGTCGATTACATGATCCAGGAATTATCGCTTCACAAATATGAAGTGGGTGTTTTCTATCATCGTTTTCCAAACGCAGCTACCGGTACTGTTACAGGTATTGTTGCAAAAGAACCAATGACAATCGTAGGCGATGGTGAATCATCAATTTACCAGCTTATTATGGAAGTGCCACGATATATTCTGCAGATGGATGCACTGAAGCAGATGTACGGAAAAGATATTCTGCGCATTTTGAAAAAAGATGAAGTATTGATACTTGCGCCTTATGGTAACCATGCACGTGGATCGAAATTTGTTGACTGGACTGATAAAGCTGACAGTGAGTTTATAAAAAATATAGATGCTGTTTGCACGCAGATCAATGGCTTCCATTATGGCAGGCTTGATATTATGTACACCGATTGGAACGATCTGCGGCAGGGAAAAAACTTTCATATTATTGAACTCAATGGTGCTGGCAGCGACCCCACACACATGTATGATCCCAAACATTCTTTGTTCTTTGCCTGGAAAGAGATCATCAGGCATTGGTTTATTCTATTCCGCATAAGCAAACAAAATCATGCAAAGGGGCATCGTTACATGACGTTGAGGGAAGCAAAAGAAATGTTTCGGAGTAACAACCAGCATGTAGCGGAGCTTGACCGTATTGCACTAAAATTATAGCTGCTCATTTGGCCCAAGCCTTTATATTTGTTTTATGCCACAGTTGTTTAAAATTTTAATGTGGGGCTTTATCATCAGCTTTTTAGGTTCACTGCCTCTCGGAACACTCAATATTGCCGCCATGCAGATCGGTATTACCGATGGTATATCGCCTGCATTATGGTTCTCTGCCGGTTCTCTCACTGCTGAAATATTGTATGTACGTCTTTCGCTTGTTGCCATGGATTGGGTGCGCAAGCAGGAAAAATTATTAAAGGCGCTGGAGTGGGTAACAGTTGTGATTGTACTTGCACTTGCTGCATCAAGTTTCTGGGCAGCTGCTCATCCATCAGTTGAAAAAAATGTGATCCTTTCAAACACCATGCACAGAGGATTGCTAGGTTTTACTATGAGTTTGATCAATCCTGTACAAATACCATTCTGGTTTGGCTGGAGCACTGTATTATTTACCAAGCAGATATTGAAACCGGGAGCAGGTAATTACAATATTTATATCCTGGGGATTGGCATTGGAACATTTGCCGGGAACTGTATTTTTATTTTTGGTGGCCGTTTACTTGTTGACAGGTTAAATGCCAGCCAGAATATGTTGAACTGGATTATTGGAGGAGTATTCCTCGTTACTGCATTGATCCAGCTCTTCCGCATTTTCAGGAAAAAAGATGCCGTGCATCAATTAGAACATCCTGAAGAAATAACAGCAGGGTTGGAGAAGAATATTCATTAGAAGAATCATTTCATCTCTTCAGCCCATTTATCCCGTTCATCAGGACTGAATTTCCACGGAGCAAAATTGTTTTCTACATTGCTGAACATGGTATTCCATTCGCCGGGTGCATTGCTGTCTTCCATAATGAGCGAACGGCGCAGTTCAAGAATAATGCTTAATGGGTTGATGCTTACCGGGCATTCTTCCACACAGGCATTGCAGGTAGTGCAGGCACGTAATTCTTCAACAGTAATATAATCGTTCAGTAATGCTTTTCCATCCGGTTGAAATTCTTTGTTGGCAGTAATGTTTTTTCCTACTTCTTCCAAACGGTCACGGGTGCTCATCATAATTTTTCGTGGACTCAATAATTTACCTGTGCTGTTTGCAGGGCATGCAGCACTGCATCGCCCACACTCTGTACAACTGTAGGCATCCAGTAAACTTTTCCAGCTGAGATCAAATACATCTTTCGCACCAAATTTTGCAGGAGGAGTAGCTTCGGTTGGCGCAAGTTCCGGCTGCATCATGTATTTCACTTCGTTTTGTACAGCAGGCATATTGGCCATTGAACCTGTATTGGTTAGCCGGGCATACCATGCATTAGGGAACGCCAATACAATGTGCAGGTGTTTGCTCCATGGCAAGTAATTGAGGAAAGCAAGAATACCCAGTATATGCAGCCACCAGGCGCTGCGTTCAATTGCAATTAATGTTGTTTCAGATAAACCTGTTAATGATGGCGCAAGCAAGCCCGATAAAACAAAATTACCTGCATCCTGGTAATGTGCTGATCCATTTAACTGCAATGCACGATCGGTACTGTTCATCAGCAGGAACAATGTCATCAATACAATTTCTGTAATAAGAATATTATTAGCATCGCTGCGTGGCCAACCGTTGAGATCGTTACTGAGAAAACGTTTGAGCTTTATGAAATTGCGGCGTACAAGAAAAATAACGCAGGAAACAAGTACAAGCAGCGCAAGTATTTCAAATGCATTAATAAGAAATGTGTAGAACGATCCAAGCATGGGGAGAAACAGGCGGTGTGTTCCTAAAATGCCATCCAGTACAATTTCAAGCACTTCAATATTGATGATGAGAAAACCGGCGTACACAAAAAAATGCATCACAGCTACCAACGGGTTCTTAAACATTTTTTTCTGACCGAAGGCAAGCAGCAGCATGTTTTTCCAGCGTTCTGGTTTATTATCAGTCAGGTCTTCATCAACACCCAGCATGATGTTGCGACGTATTTCTGATACTTTTTTGCTGAAAAACAAGATGGCTGCACCAAGGCAAAGCACAAACAAAACCTGTTGAACAATTTGCATACAACTGTTATTTGTTTTGCTAAGATAAGGGTAGAAGGGCAGGGATGGAAAAAAGTTAGGAACAGTTAACGGATCTGTTCATCTGTTTCAACATAGGGGAGTTGTTGCTGGAGAAAATGGATGGCAACAAGACAATCGATCTCTGTTTTTCTTTCCTGACTGCAGATCAAAAATAAACGTATCTCTTTATTACTGCTTAACTTGCAACTTTAGTTTTCAACCATGGAAAAGAAATATATTTTAGATAAAGAAAGTACAGAACGCAAGCTGCAGCGGCTTGCCTTTGAAATTGTTGAACGTAATTACGATGAGCAGCAGCTTTTTTTTGCCGGCATTCGCCAAAGCGGTTTAACAGTTGCAACCAGGTTGGCCGAAATGGTGATGGCTATCAGCAATATTCATGTGGAGCTGGTGGAAGTTACACTCGACAAAAAATATCCGGTAGAAGTTTTACTGAACAGGGAAATTGGGTTCAACAACCAATCGGTATTATTGATTGATGACGTGGCAAACAGTGGTAAAACATTGCTGTATGCCCTGAAGCCTTTCCTTGAATACCAGCCAAGAAAAATTCAAACACTTGTATTGGTTGAACGTACACACAAAACATTTCCTGTAATGGCCGATTATGTTGGTTTGTCCATAGCCACTACATTAGAAGAGCATATTTATGTAGAGCTGAACGGTGATGAAATTACAGGCGCTTACCTCATTTAATTGTTGAGCGTTAGTACAAAGAGTTTACTCCAGTTTTTCCCTGTAACAAAAACATGGTTGCTGCTGCTGTCCCAGGCAATACCGTTCAATACTTTTTCGCTGTCATTGTTGCCCATCAGTTCGGGATACTGCTGTTTTAGTTTACTCAGGTCAAGACGGCCGGTTACATTTCCTGTAGCCGGATCTATTTTAAGAATATCATTTGTTTGCCAAACATTGGCATAAACAGAGCCGTTGATAAACTCCAGTTCATTAATATTATTTCTTAACCCATTGTTATCCTGTATACTTATGCGGCGGGTTTCTTTTAATGTTTCAGGATCCCAGAAATAAAGGTTGCTGCTGCCATCACTTACAATCAATTCTTTTCCGTTATTGGTTATTCCCCATCCTTCATGATTATAACTAAACTCTTTTATCTTTTTAAAACTATTCAAATCATACACATAACCCTTCCTGCTTTCCCATGTTATCTGGTACACTTTATCATTCAAAATGGTAATGCCTTCACCAAAAATATCAGCAGGCAATGTTGCTTTCTTTGTTTGTTTACCTGTGGCCAGGTCTACAGGGCCAACCCATGAACCATTGTTTGGCGCATTTCCGGGGTTGCCGGTGCTTTCATACAAAATACCATTGTAATAGATCAAACCTTGTGTGAACGATGCCGTATCATGCGGATAATCTTTTACAAGGTTATACGAAATAGCAGCAGGCGGGGCAATGTCAGTTAAATTTACTTGCGACTCGCTGGTTTCTGTTCCATCACCACAGGAAACAAATAACAACACACTTAGGGGTAAGCAATAATTCAACAGTTTTTGCATGTGCCAAAAATAAGTAAAAGCCGTTGATGCCATTGTGAAAATCATGTGAAGGCTTGTTGACGCATCTGTTATATCAATGCTGTTTCGATGTATTAGTTATGGCAAATATTTTTTCTGATTATTGAATGGCGAAAAAAAATATGTTTCTCTACCCGCATTCGGGTATTGCATTTTAAAAAAAATGTCTATAGGTTTACTCACCCAAAATTCATCCTCCCCCAATTGAAAGCATAACCCGTTACTATGTATTAATTTTTGCCTCTATGCTTTCTGTTCCCCTTTGAATTGCTTTAATGCCAATGAATCCTTGCTTTAATTTTCAGTAATCCTGCATTGCATTTTTTTTATTGTTACAACTGAACACAGAAGACTACTCCTGTAAAAAAATGGGTAATCATCTGTAGTTGGATTGTATTGTCCTGTCTTT
>NZ_CAMLGT010000200.1 GCF_946479605.1 uncultured Lacibacter sp. | reverse complement strand
TGTAAAGTAATCGAACGACAACTGGTCTGTATCATGTGTTAACACCGCATTCTGCAAGTTGGCGGTACCAAGAAAGTCATCGATATTTTTTCCTTTAAAATCAAGATCAACGTAGGATTTCAAGCTCAGGTTTTTGTTCAGCAAACCCAATGCTTTAAAATTGATGCGGTCAATATCGCCGGTTACTTTGTAAACAGGCGTGTCTTTACTGATGTTGACCATACCTGTAAGATTCACCATCAGGTTGCTGTCCTTTACAATAAAGTTCCCATCAAATTTTCGTTTTTCATATACACCTTTTGCTTTGATGTTATGATATGTATAACCTTTAAGGTAAAAGGCCTCGATGTTGCCATCTACTTCAGCAAACAATGTCTTGGGATTAAACCCACGGCCTTTCAGCGTTCCATCCATAACAATCGTTCCAAACAATGTGTCTTTAATGAATGTGCCTAATGCAAAGCCACTTGTTTTGATCTTACCTGAATAGATAGGGTCGCTTTTATCCGGAAGTTTCAGGTTGATATCTGTAACTAAGGTGCCGAGATTTGTTTGAATGGTGCCATAGGTAACAAAGTCTTTAAAGAATCCTGTGTATGATCCTGAAAAGTTCAGGTAACTGATCTTTGAAATGGCAGGATAAGTTACTTCTCTTAACGGCGGATAAATAGAAGCTGCATCCTCATACGATGTTTGAAGCCTGTTGGCTTTCAGATCAAGAAAAGTGTTGTTGATGTCGGGCAAACCATCCATTGTAAAACTGCCGTCAAGTACCGTTTGGCGCAACGTGTTGATCACAATATCGGTTCCCTTCAAATGATCAACAGTACCTCTTACTTTTCCTTCTATTGAAATGCGGTCGTTCCAGTCTTTTAATACAGGTGCAAAAAAAGCAATATCATCACTATGCAGTTCGCTGTTTTCAAAAACACCTTCCATGCGTACATGTGTAATAAACTCGCTCATGTCGTGACCAAACTGCTCATAGCGCATGGCAAAGAAATTACTGAGCCTGCTTTTATTGGTGCGTGCTGTAAGATTGCTGAATTCCATGCCTTGCGGATAGAAAAGGAAATCTGCATCCAGCTGTTTTACTTCAAACCCGCTGCGTTCAACCGCTGTCAGTTGAATATTGGCTTTTAAACTATCGCCAATAAAACTGAGGTCTTTAAACTTGCCGTTGAGTTTGCTGAAGCGGAGATGGGCACCATCAAAATAAGCATAAGGCTCACGTTCAGTTGCGTTATTAACCCTCAACTCTCCATTGTCGATCTGTACAGTTTTGGCCCACATCTTCCACCCGGCTTCGTTCCAATGTTGTACAATTTCGCCGGTATGATAAGCACTGTCGGGCTTGGGTTGGCGCCTGGCCCGTTTGCCTGCATAACTGTCAATAGCAAAGTAAGGTGCTTTGATCTCGATCTTATCTGCAGCAATGATTTTGTTTGGTAAATCAAATGTGCCAAAATCAACAAGCAGATATTCCAGCTTGCCGGTCATGGTTTGCCCACGCCATTCGTCTTTCTGAATGACCGATATTTCTTTTAACTCTACTTTCTTTAAACGCAGATCGGTTTGTCGTTTATTTCCGGTTGACTTGGAAGGCGAGGAGAAGTAATCGATCAGGAACTGGTAATTCCATACACTATCGGTACGGTGTGCATACAATTTCGTTTGTTCAAGACCGATATACTTGAGTTCAATTTTCTCTTTCAGGAAAAACCAGTCAGTGATATTACCTGAAAGACGGCCGATATAAGCCAGGGTATCTTTACTGCGGTCTTTCACCAGCACACCTTCCACCAGCACTTTATTGAACAGCGAAAAGTTGACATGCTTAACTGAAACCTCGGTCTTTAATTCACCCGCCAGCCAGTTGGCTGCTTTTTTGGTCATCCAGTTTTGTACGGGAGTTGTTTGAATGAGCAACCACACTGCTATCAGGAGCAGGAGGATAGCAATGAGAATGCGGGATAGTATTTTAGCGATTTTTCTTGCCAAAGTTCTGAGCTGTAAAAGTAACCATTCGGCCTGTTACGGCAAATTCAATACCACGAATATCAAAACAAAAAATCTGTACCGAAGATTGCGGCAGGCTTGTTAAAACTCAAAAAAATCAATGAAGGATTTCTGCTACATGCTTTTTGATATTGGCTGCGATCTTTTCCATGGGCAGATCATTGGCATCAATACCAAACGGATCTTCAATTTCTTCGGCTACCAGTTCAAGACTCGCCAGCACGTAAAAGATGAATGTTACCACGGGTATCACATAATAGCCCATGCTGAAAACATAACCAAACGGTAATGTCATCACATAAATGAAGATGAATTTTTTAATGAACACACTGTATGAAAAGGGGATGGGGGTGTTCTTGATCCGTTCGCAGGCTCCACAGATGTCCGTAAAGGATTGCAGCTCGGCATTGAGGATAATGAGTTCATCGCCGCTGACCTTTCCCTGCTGGTGCAACACATGCACACGTTTAAACAGCTGCGCCGCCACCTGGTTGGGTATATGTTTTTCCTGGTTGATGGTGGTAATAATGTGCCCGTGATCATCTTCATCAAACAAAGCTGTTTTTGTAGACTCCTGCTGCAAATGATTTTTTAAACTGGCCGCATAAAAAGCAATACTGGTGCTGAAAAAAGTGCGGTTGTTTTTATCATCTTCCTTTAAGATAGCGGCCAGCTTAATGGAAAGGTTGCGACTGTTATTTACCAATGCGCCCCAAAGTTTGCGGCCTTCCCACCAGCGGTCATAAGCCGTATTGGTACGGAACACCAACAACATGGAAATAGCAAAACCCATGAGGCTATGCATCATGGGGATGTTTTTGAGATGATTGTTGTCAGAAAGGTTGAATACTTCTACTTCAAGTACCGCAATAATGGCTGAATAAACAGCAATGCCTAACAATAGTGGTGACAGTTTACGGATGGTGTCCGACTTATGTAACCTGAAAATAAATGTAAACCAGTCTTTGGGGTTATACCTGATCATAGCGTGAATGCGTGAGCAGCAAAGTTCTTATTTTTTCTTTCCGAACCAATAGCCAACACCAGCACTGATAGTGCGGTATCTTAAATTGCCTGCAAAGTTGGTATTGATCATATTTCCTAATCCATGCGTATAATCAACCAGTAACCGCAATCCATTGGTAGTTTCGTATCCCAAACCAAGATGCCAGTTGGCATCAAATTGTCCATAGCGCTGGAAACCATAATGCAGACTTCTTTCCGTTACATTTCCGTTCTGGTCCTGTTTTGCCTGATGGCCTGTAATACCAAAGCCAAGTGAGGGGCCGGTAGAAAGAAAGAAGGTATTCTCGTTTTTATCAGGGTGTTTAAAATCGATCTGCACCAGTGGCATAACTCTTAACTGCAGCTCTTTTACCTCGCTGAATTCATTTGGAGGAAGAGACGTGGTTTTCATGCCACGGTAATTAAAATCAATTTGCGGGTTAAAGAATAAGCGGTTGTCAAACGGCACTTTCATCATTACTCCAAGGTAACCGCCATGTGTGCCTTGCGTTTTTGCTGCAGTGTATGCAGCGATCACATAGTTGTAACCTCCTTTAAGGCCATAATGTATTTTACCCAGACCTTGTGCTTTAACAGATGAAATGAAAAGGGTACAGCTGGTAAGCAGAATAAAAAGTGATTTCATTTTTTCGTTTGATTTGATGATTGCCTGAAAATGATTAATACTGCTCTGTTAATTGAGCAAGCTTTTCCAGGTCGGATCTTAAATGGAGGGCATTCACAACAACCCTGTTTACCGGGTCGCTTTCAGGATGAGGATAACCGAAGGAGGAAATGATCGTGTTGTTCTGTAACAGGTACGGGGCAATGCCTTTTTTCGCTACTACAAATACAGGAGTTCCTTCATTGGCCACAAATGTAAAGTTTGTTGTGAGTTTTTGCAAGAAATGAATGTTTTGGAGAAGGATTTCTCTTTGTTCGGCAAAAAGATCGCTGCTTTTTGTCCAAGCATGGGCAAGTGCAGGCATAAGTGCTGTACTGGTGGTAAAATTTACATGATGCTTTACAGCGGCTATCCATTTCCGTGAGCCGCATACTGCACCACCATTGATATGAAATGCTTTTGATAAAGAGAAGTTGAGCAGCAAATCGATGTTGCCCGGCAGTTTCAGCAGTGAAGCCATTCCTTTCCCTTCGTTGCCCATCCATCCTATACCATGCGAATCATCTATGATGAGTGTGATGCTGAAGTTTGACGATGTGGCAGCCAGAAAATCAAAGCTGTTGATATGACCGGGGGTGGGGTTAATGCTGTCGGCAGCTATGGCAAATGTAAATTCACCTGCTGCCGCACGTTCAGCAAGAAATGCATCCCATGTGAGGTCGTCATCAATTTTTATAGAGCCAGGTAATGCTGATGAGGCAGGGTGTGTTTTTGGAAGACAGTACACATTCATTTCTTCACTCACCACCTGTACTGCTGTACGTGCCGATAGAAAGCCCGATGAAAAAACAGCCGCATCTTCTGTGTCAGTAAATGAAGCCAACTGTGCTTCCATGATTGCATACAGATCAAGTGCTGTGTTTGATATGCGTGATGATGGATACACAATGCCATACCGATCGATGCCTTCTTTTACTGAATCAATGAACTGTTTATTTTTTCCTAGCCCCAAATAGGAATAGCCGGAAAAGAAAAGATATTCGTTTCCATTGATGATGGTTGTGCGGCCAGGTGCCTGTGATAATGTAACCATTACTATTTATGCTGCATTTGTTCGTTGAACTGTTGTGAACCACCTTTTGGTATGGATAATGTTTTCCAGTCTTTATTCTTAATGATGCGGCCAATGTAAATGATCTGTCCCACATGCGAAGGGTAGTGGCCCATTTGCCTGATCAATGCATCAACAACTGTCAATGGCTCGCTTCTTATGGTGATCGTTTTCAACAAATCATCATCTGTTAAACTTTTAACCGCATCCATGTAACAGGCCCAGCCTTCTTCCCATTTCTTTAGCAGATCATCTTTGCTCATTTGCTGATCATCAAATTCCGTATCCCTGTTGCGCCAGCCTTTTTCTCCATCTTCAGTAAGGAACTGGTTGAAACGGCTAAGCATATTACCGGCCATGTGCTGAATGATAATTGCAATGCTGTTGCTGCTTTCATTTGGTTGAAAATGAAAATCGGCTTCGCTCAACTGTGCAAATGTTTTATCAGCAAGCTCTTTATACGACAAGGCCCGCTTACAGTAGGATGAAAGAAATGTTGCTGCTAACGACATAATATTTTATAAGTAATGAATGATGAATAATGAGAGGTTGATGATTTTAACCTTGTCTTTTGGCTATTGGATTTTTATTCCTGTGCTTTTTTCTTTCGTACTTCCAGCTTCGTGCCTCGTACTTTTCAATATCCTTCTGCATGATCGTCACCACGGTGATCTGCCACGGCTTCCACCAGACCATTAACGATCTTAATAGCTTCAAAGCGGCCAATATTTCCCCGCTCCACAATTTTGTAACCCATTGCTTCCAGTTTGCTCCGTACGTCCATCGGAAACGCTTTCTCCACATACACCACATCGGGCAACCATTGATGATGAAAGCGTGGTTTCCATACTGCATCTTCAAGACTTAAATTAAATTCCAGCGTGTTCAGCAACACTTGGTACACCTGCGTAGGAATCGTTGTGCCACCGGGTGAGCCGATCACAAGAAAAGGTTTGCCGTTTTTCAAAACTATCGTAGGAGTCATGGAACTCAGCATGCGTTTGTTGGGTGCAATAGCATTGGCTTCGGTGCCAAGTGCACCATACATATTGGGCACACCGGGTTTAATACTGAAATCGTCCATTTCATTATTAAGCAAAAAGCCAGCACCACCCACAATTGTTCTGCTGCCGTAGCCGCCATTTAATGTGGTGGTAACAGATACTGCATTGCCATCTGCATCATACACACTCAGGTGTGTTGTTTCTTCGCTTTCAGGATTTACATTGCCATGACCGGTTGTTTTACTGTTGCCAGCTTTGCCTTGTTCAAAATCGCTCATGCGTTGCTGTAAGTAAGCAGTTGATGTGAGTTTCTTCACCGGCACTTTCACAAAATCCCTGTCGCCTAAAAATTCTGCACGGTCGGCATACGCCCTGCGTTCAGCTTCCACCATCAGTTGTACTGCTTCGGGTGAATGAAAGCCATACTGGCCAATATTCCTGTTCTCCACCATGCCCATCATCTGTTGGATCAATATACCGCCGCTGCTCACCAATGGCATGCCAATGATCGTGTATTCTTTGTAGGCCGATACCATGGCTGTACGCTTTGCTGTTTGGTAATTTTTAAGATCAGCTAATGAAATCATACCGCCACCACGTTTCATTTCTTCCACAATCAGCCGTGCAGTTTCGCCTTCATAAAAACCTTTTCGTCCAAAATCACGGATGCGTTTTAGTGTGGCAGCCAGTTCTTTTTGTATCAACGTATCACCAGCTTTCCATCCACCGTATTTTATAAATGCACTTGGTTTGCTGCTGTAACGGATAAACTCGCCCATGGTTGCATTTAAGCTTCTTGCTTCCGCATCGGTGATCACAAATCCTTTTTCTGCAAGATCAATGGCAGGCTGTATCAATTGACGGAAAGGGAGCCTGGCATATTGATGCGTTGTAAATAAACCTGAAACAGTTCCCGGTACACCCGATGATAAATGTCCATTTTGACTAAGGTTGGTTTGTGCATTTCCGTCTTTATCGAGATACATATCCCGGCTGGCAGATGCAGGCGCTTTTTCACGGTAATCCAATGCTACCTGTTCGCCCTTATTGGTTACCGCCACCAAGAAACCACCACCACCAATATTTCCTGCCCCGGGATACACAACCGCCAATGCCAGTTGTGTGGCAATAGCAGCATCAAACGCATTGCCGCCTTTTTTCATAATAGCCACACCCACTTTGCTGGCAAGCGGATGAGCACTCACCACGGCTGCTTTTTTACCTGCCGCCTTTTTCTCAATGGTATAGTGAAACGGATTGTACTGCGCCTGTAAGGAAATGCTGTAAACAAAGAGAAAGAGTACAGTAAATAGCCTCATGCTGATAATT
>NZ_CAMLGT010000199.1 GCF_946479605.1 uncultured Lacibacter sp. | reverse complement strand
GTTTTATGATGCCTTCAGTGAAACAGCTGATTGGTACTTGCCGCATTATCTGGCTATTGACCAGGGGCCAATTGTGGTAATGATGGAAAATTACAGAACAGGTTTGTTGTGGGATCTGTTTATGAGTTGCCCTGAAATAAAAGTTGGGTTAACGAAACTTGGCTTTGAAAGCCCTCATCTGAAAAAATAAAGCAACAGATGCAGGGTTTACTATTTGTTAATGCAGCAACGGACAACGGGAGCCTAATTTTGCGCATGTTGTTAAAGAGGATATTGCTTAAATAAAATATGAAACAGATAAGTTTTGCAATAGCATTATTGTTTGCGCTGTTTACAAACGCACAAACGCAGGATATGAACCTGTACGAAAAGCAATGGTTTATTCAATATGGCGATACACTGCCTTACCGCATTCTTCTTCCTGAGAATTACGATGCAGCAAAAACATATCCGTTGATCATATTTCTGCACGGCCGTGGCGAAAGTGGTAGTGATAATGAACGGCAGCTGACACATGGTGCTAAACTTTTTTTGCGTGACAGCATCCGGAAAAAATACCCGGCCATTGTTGTGTTTCCGCAATGCAGCGCCACCAATTACTGGAGCAATGTGCAGGCTGTAGCGAAAGACACAAAAAACAGTAAACGGGATTTTTATTTTGTAGCAGATGGTGAACCAACCAGTCAGTTGCGTTTGGTAATGGGTTTAGTTGATAATGTAGTAAAACGTTATCCTGTTCAAAAAAAGCAGGTGTACGTTATGGGATTATCAATGGGTGGTATGGGTACATTTGAATTAGTCCGTCGTATGCCCAAAACATTTGCAGCAGCAGTGGCTATTTGCGGCGGTGCCGATCCTGCAACAGCTAAACAGATTGCAAAAACAAACTGGTGGATCTTTCATGGCGGTAAAGATGATGTGGTGTTGCCGGCGTATTCTGTAAACATGGTGGAAGCATTAAAGAAAACAAAAGCGTCGGTTAAATTCACACTGTACCCCGATGCCAATCATAACAGCTGGGATCCGGCATTTGCGGAATCTGAACTGTTGCACTGGCTGTTTCAGCAAAAGAAAAAATAACTCACTTTAAATTGATTATTTTGAAACGTATTATTTTCAGTACCTGTTTTTTGTTTTGTTTATCCTGTTCGGTAAATAAGCAATCAGTAAAGCAGATCAGGTTTGCAGATAACCCTGTTGTTGCACACAGAGGTGCATTCAAATTCAATAAGCTTCCTGAAAATTCCATTGCAGCATTAAAAGAGGCCATCCGTTTAAAATGTACCGGTTCTGAATTTGATGTGCGTATGACGGCCGATGATTCACTTATCATCAATCATGATCCGCATTTCAACAAACTGGAAATTGAAAAAGTATCGTATGCTGAACTGATGGCATTTAAGCTTTCTAATGGTGAACCATTGCCCACATTACAGCAGTACCTTCTTGCAGGTATGCAATCAAACAGTACAACCAGGCTGGTGCTTGAAATAAAACCTTCGGGCATCAGCAAAGAACGTGGTAAACGCATAGCAGAAAAAGTAGTGCAGTTGGTAAAACAACTCAAAGCCGAGCCAATGATCGTGTACATCAGTTTTGATTATGATATTCTGCTCAAGATCCGTGAGCTGGATGAGAAAGCCATCCTGCAATATCTTGAGGGCAACAAAGCGCCTGCACAGGTAAAGGCAGATAAAATTGATGGTATTGATTACCACTTCAGCTTTTTCCAGAAAAACCCAACATGGATCGCTGAGGCCAAACAACATAAACTGGCCTTGAATGCATGGACGGTGAATGACAGTACTACCATGAGCTGGCTGCTGAAAGAAGGGTTTGATTATATTACCACCAATGAGCCTGAGTTATTGTTCCGTTTGTTGAAAAAATAGAACCGAAAAGAAAGCCACTAAATGCCTCGTTTCTGCCGCTTTTGTGCAAGAAACGAGACATTTACATTTCTAACAGTTTGTTTCCGATTTCTGTCCTTATTTTGCACCCATTCATGAAAACCCTCGATTGGTACATACTGAAGTCGTTTCTGAAAACCTTCTTTTTCCTGCTGCTCATCTTCTCCATGATCACCCTGGCAATTGATGCCAGTGAAAAGAGTGAAGATTTTGTGCGCAGCGGATTAGGCTTCAGCGATATTGTTACAAAATACTATTATGGATTTCTTCCACACATTATAGCCTTGCTGTTCCCTGTGTTTGTGCTCATAGCGGTTGTGTTCTTTACATCAAAGCTTGCCTTGCGTAGCGAAATTGTAGCCATGCTGAGTGTGGGCATGAGTTTGAACCGTATTTTACGTCCCTACTGGGTTGGCGGTATTTTTTTGGCCCTCGTATTAGGACTTTCCAACCATTATCTTGTACCTGTTGCCAATATCATCCGCACTAATTTTGAAAACAGGTATGTTGATATGGGCAATATTGCCAAACAGCAACGCCAGTATCTCAACAATATTCATTTCAGGGTTGATACACATACATACGCCGGCATGCGTAACTATGATACCACTACCAAGATCGGCAATGGTTTTTTCATGGAGAAAGTAAAAAACAATCAGGTGTATTACAATCTCCGTTCCGAAACAATCAGCTGGGATACCACTAAAAAACAGTGGAAAATGGAAACAGCTGTTGAGCGTAAGATCAACGGACTGAAAGAAGAAGTAAAAATTCTTTCGAATTATTATTTAAAAATGGGCTACCTGCCTACTGATATTTCGGAAGATGATTTCAAAAAAGATAAATTGAAAACACCTGCATTGAAGCGATTTATTAAACAGGAAGAGATACGAGGTTCTGAAGGTGTAAATGCTATACGTTTTGAACGGTACAGGCGAGATGCGAGTGCAGTATCTGTTATTATTATGACCATGATTGCCGCTATTCTTGCATGCCGTAAAATAAGAGGTGGCAGTGGCTTTCATCTTGCATTGGCATTTATCATTGGAGTTACGTTTATTGTAATTGATAAATTTTCAATGGTCTTTTCAACAAAAGGCAATCTTCCTCCCATCATTGCGGCATGGTTACCGAACGTTCTTTTTTCTTTGATCGCTCTCCGTTTGTATAAAAGGGCACCGAAATAGCAAAGTTTCATCAACTTTTCAAGCAACTAAATTGTTGTGAAACTGCTTATTGGTTAACTTTGGCAGATTCACTGGCCGGTAGCGGTCTTCATTAATTTAAAACAGAATATAATGGGTGAAATTAAAGAACAGTTTAAGGTGAAAGCTGATGCGGCTGCCATTGAAATCAAGAACATTTTAAAAGAACACGGAAATAAGGTTGCAGGGGAAGTAACACTTTCCCAGATCTACCAGGGGATGCGTGGCATTACCGGTCTTGTAACAGAAACTTCTTTACTTGACTCGCAGGAAGGTATCCGTTTTCGTGGTTATTCCATTCCTGAGTTACAGCAAAAACTTCCATCTGCACCCAAAGGGCAGGAACCTTTGCCCGAAGGTTTGTTTTACCTGATGTTGATTGGTGAATTACCAACCGAAGAAGAAGCGAACCATATTACAAACGTATGGCAGCGCCGCAGCCATGTGCCCAGCCATGTGTTTGATGCTATTGATGCGCTACCGTTGCATGCTCACCCCATGACGATGTTTGTTACTGGTGTAATGGCCTTGCAGACAGAAAGCAACTTTGCAAAGGAATATGCAAGAGGTATAAATAAGAAAGATTACTGGAATCCTATTTACGATGATTGTATGGATCTGATTGCACGTTTGCCACGTATTGCGGCTTATGTGTATCGTCGTAAATACAAAAACAGTGAACATATACAGCCCAATGGTTTGCTCGATTGGGCCGGTAACCTTGCACACATGCTTGGTTACGAAGATGAAGGATTTATGGAGTTGATGCGCTTGTACATGACCATTCATGCCGATCATGAAGGTGGTAACGTATCAGCGCACACGACACATCTTGTAGGTTCTGCATTAAGTGATCCGTATTTAAGCTATGCTGCCGGTATGAATGGCTTGGCAGGTCCGTTGCATGGATTGGCAAATCAGGAAGTGGTGAAATGGATATTTGAAATGCAGGAAGCATTGGGTACCGATGAGCCATCAAAAGACCAGATTGCTGAGTATGTAAAGAAAACGTTGAGCGAAGGAAAAGTAGTTCCGGGTTATGGCCATGCAGTATTACGCAAAACCGACCCACGCTTTACTGCACAAATGGAGTTTGGTAAAAAACACATGCCCGATGATAAACTGGTGAACACTGTTTGGAATATTTATGAAGTAGTGCCGCCAATTTTACAATCATTAGGAAAGGTGAAAAACCCATGGCCAAATGTTGATTCGCACAGTGGTGCATTGTTAGTGCATTATGGTATGAAGGAATATGAATATTACACGGTATTGTTTGCTGTAAGCCGGGCGTTAGGTGTAATGGCAAGTTTGTTATGGGACAGAGCGTTGGGTTTCCCGTTAGAACGTCCAAAGTCGGTTACAACTGATCTGGTGAAAAAATGGATCGATGGAAAAGACAATATCTGGGGCGATTAATACATACGCTCTTCATCAGACACCCCGTTGGATGAATGAATGATAGCATTTTAAAGCCGCTTCTTTTTGGAGGCGGCTTTCTTCTTTGTATTGATCATGGAAATTTTTAATCGCTTTGCTTCTTCCTGCCAGTTAGCAGCAGTAAGCAACACATCTTCAATTTTCTTTGTGAGTATTTCTTTTTTGCTGCGTACAATCACCGATGCTACCATTACACGTTTGCCTTGTTCCAGTTGAGGTAATACATCAATTAAATCTTTACCACGGCATAAGCCGAGATCAATGCCGTCTTTCACTTCATTAATGTAGCAGAACATACCATGGTAATGATAGAACGGAATTTTAAAACTTAATTTTTCCTGTACATGCGGAATAAGTGTTAGAATCATTTCACGGATCTGTTCCGCAATTTCCCGTTTTTCATCGGGCAGGCTTTCAATGTATTCATCTACCAGGCGGTTCACAGGAAGATGATTTATTTACACAGTTTCAAAAATTTCTGAACAGTTGCTTTTGCCTGCTTCAGTTCTTCCTGCTGCTGAAGGATGAATGAATTTTCTTTCAGTTTACCTGTTACGGCTTCCAGTTCAGCTTCCGTTTCGTACATCATTTTACGGAAGCTGCTGGTATAATCTTTTTCACGTGAGGAAGCAATGCCTTCCACCATCCAGGCTTTTACAGCGGCATATTGTTGAAGATATGATTTGAGATCTTCTTTCGTCAGTTTCGCAGTGCCCGTCAATTCAAACAAACAGCTCAATGCATGCTGCAGTTTTTGCTGCGGATATTGTTGTGCCTGTGCTGCATAAAATGCATGTACAGCATCCCAGTTCTTTACTTTGCCTGAAAGTATACGTTGCTTCAGGGTATCCAGTTCTTTTACAGGGATCAATTGTCCACCCACATTCATCCATTCGCTTCGTTTTTGTTTTTTGGGTAACTGTGCAAGCAGTTCATCAGCCGTTTTATATTTTACTGTTGCTGCAAAGTTGATGATCTGCTCAACTGCATAATAAACAACCAGCTCTTTAAACAACTCATAACTACGTCCGGCTTTTACCAACAACACTTTTCGTTTTCCGTTTTCAAAAATGCCTGCAGGTAATTCAAGTGTATCGGGTTTGTTATCTGTCAATGCTTTTTTTCCAACTAGTTGTTCCATCAGTTGCAGCGATTGCATTACTTCGTTCATACTGTCGGGCGCAAGAAAATCATATTCCAGGTATTGTGTTTTTTCGGTGCGTTTATCCCTGTCAATATATTTCCAGGCGTTGCGTGCAAGGGCATACATGTTGTACATGAACCAATATCCCGGCATGATCACCAGCTGATCATTAGCAGTATCATTACTTACCAATGAAAATGGAATTGTTACATTCAGTTCAGCAGGATAATCGCCTTTTGCAAGAAGTGTATAAGATGCAAAACGGGAGTTGTGTTTAATACTTACACATAGCCCCGGCCAGAAACCACGGCCTGCAATCATTTCCCCATCGGCGCTGCGGCTGTTATGGTTACTGCCCAATGTTGCGCCGGCAGCAATATTACTTTGTCCTAATACAGTTGCTGCACACAGGAACGAGTTGTTATGATGTTGTTCATGTGCAGGAAAAATGAGTGAGTTCAGAACTTCGCAGCAAGAGATGGTGGCATTGTTGCCAAGATAGGAGTTGATAAGCCTTGCACCATATTTCAATTGTGAATGCGATGCCATGTAAAAACGAACAGCCTTCACGCCATAAAACACACGGCAACCTTCGCCCATAATTCCATTCACCAATTCGCAACCTTCACCTATTTGTGAACTTGCTCCCGGTGATGAATTGATGGTGAGATTCTTCAGCTTATTTGCTCCTTTTAAATAGGCGTCAGTACCAATCCATACATCTTTGATGATAGAGCAGCTTTTGATGACTGTACGATCGCCCACTTTCCCATAATAACCACGGAGCTTATCAAACTTCAGTTCAGTAAACTCTTTGTATTTCTGCTGAAGTTGTTCGTTATGCCTGTCCCTGCTCCATAACCATGCGTCGCCCGGTAACATTCCGTTGAAAGGAATAATTTTCCGTCCTGCATTTTCATTACATACTTCCAGCCAGATGCGGATATTTTCTTCCTCACCTTGTTTTAAAATACCATTACCAAACTTTGCATAGTTGGTAGTGCCCATTTCATGCACGTTGGTAATGATCACTTCATTACCAATGATATAATGTGATAAGTAATGAACACTATCAATCACAACATTGTCACCAAAATCGCAACTGATGATGGTGCTGTTGTATAAACCCACTTGCAGTTTTACCGAATGAAATTCCAGGTAGTATGGTTCAAGCTTACCTATGCGGACCAAACCGAAGAACTTACAGTTCTTTACCAACTCTGGATTAAAAGCATCAGATACAAGCAGGTGGTTCCAGTTGTCGGATGTATTACGGTTACGCACCAACACTTCTATTTCCAATGCCGTGAGCTTGCGATAATTGATACCGCTGCGGTTTTGCTTATTACGCAAGTAATACTCATCCTTTCCTTTTGGTAGAAAAGAAGAAGGTATAAAATTGTAACCTATATCAGAGATCGGCTTTTTGGTAATGGG
>NZ_CAMLGT010000198.1 GCF_946479605.1 uncultured Lacibacter sp. | reverse complement strand
ACGTCCGCCATAGTTGAGTAATGATAATTGATAGCCATCAAAAATTGGACTGAACCCTGCCTTGGGTGCAAGAAATACATAACCACCAAAGTTGTCATGCTCTGCACCAATCTTCATGTTCACATCAAGGTTTAATGTAAAGGCCTGTTTGTTTTCAAGTGATTTACTTGATACATCATTGCCATTGATCATGGTTGTGCGTTCGCTGGCAAAAATGAGTGGCGCATAGCTCATGGAGTAACCCCATTCAATACTTGCATTAAAGTTGAGTTTGCCTTTATTCTCAGGTTTATTATATACAAAGTCAGGATTTACACGTCCCATCTTATCATTATAGATCCATGTGCCCACAATAAATAATATACTGATGCTGCTGGCAGCTGCAACTGTTTCGGCCTGCCTGCGTTGTTCGTTTGCATTATTTTTCCATGTGTCGTATTCCTGCTGACGTTGCTGTTTTGCTTCCTGTTCTGCTTTTAAACGGGCTTCTTCCTGCAGCCTTGCCTGTTCTTTTGCATTATACTGTTGCTGTGCAGCCGAGGTGCCTGTTGATGTATTACCGGAAGATGTGGTGGTTGAACTGCTTTCAACACCAGCTTCTTTTTCTGTTTCCTGTTCTGTTTTTGTCTCTGCTTCTTTTTGTTTTTTCTCTTCGGCCAGTTTCTTTTCTTCAGCAGCTTTTTTCTCCTGGGCTAATTTTTTTTCTTCTGCTGCCTTCTTTTCTGCCGCTATTTTTTCTTCACGCTGTTTCTTCTCTTCAGCAGCCTTTTTCTCTGCTGCTGCTTTTTCATCTGCTTTCTTTTTTTCTTCTGCTGCTTTTTGCTGCGTAATGTTGGTGATGTTACTGATGCGGTAACTGATACCTTTCAGCAATGTAAACGAATTGCCATCGGCCAGGCGACAGTTCTTGAAATTATCTGCTCCGCTGGTGTAAATATGCACCCAGTCACCATCCGGTGTAAACCTTCCGTTTGGTTTCATGTGCACCACTTTGTTTACACCCAGCGTAAACTGCTTGGTTCCCACGCAGGCAAGATCAAGTGTTACATCAATCACCATGCGGTATTCTTCGCCGGTATTGTTTTGTACATAGAAGTAATACTCTTCACTTCCGCCCAATGATGACCAGTAGCGTTGAACACTCACTGTAAAACGGGGATCGACTTGTGAAACAGGAACATCTTTTCGTTGTGCCTTTGCAGCAGCAAAGCATGTAAACAGCAATACGAACAGTACTGCTGCACGGGTAATAGATTTGTAAGACATTGAATAGTGGTTTGGTGGTAATTGGTAAAACAGGAACAGTTCCTGCTGATGCATACAAAAGTAACGGAGCAGTATAAGCGCCCCAATACTCCTTTTGGAGTAAAGTTTGTTACGCAAAGAACATTACTAAGTGATTTCACTTACGATGTTTCAGTTGAGATACCAACTTTGGGGTAGTATGCGGTTGTATTACATCAGCTATATTCGCTTAAAAAAAATGAATACCCGACTTCTTCTTCCTGCTCTGATTGCAGTTTCACTTTTTCTTACTGGTTGTCCTCTTTCGAGTTCGTATCCGTTAGGATACAAAGCAGATGCAAAACCATTTAACAGCAATCTTATTGGTACATGGAGTAATAAACCTGTGAAAGAAGAAGATGGTCATGAAGTGGCGAAAGTGGTGATCAGTAAAGGAAACAGTGAAAACAGCTACCGGGTAACCGTAAAAGAAAAACGTGAAAGTTTTGCTGCTGATACCGAAGTGTTTGAAGGATGGATAACCGAGTT
Organism: uncultured Lacibacter sp.; assembly: GCF_946479605.1. Next base: position 5,410 of record NZ_CAMLGT010000198.1, on the reverse strand, counting down.
GAATGGAATGCAGTTTTTTGTATTACAGGAAATCATCAAAGGCAGCCCGACGCAATCGTATTACGTTTATCATTTCTCCATGTTAAAAGAATCATTTACCACCAATGATATTTCGTTAAAGGTAAAAGGCACTGATGCCATCACTTCCGTAGAAGCTTACCAGGAAGAAGTAAAAGCTTCTATGAATCACAAAGAGTTTCATTCAGAAAAAACAGTGTGGATGAAATTGTAAAACACAGGAAAGCCAAAGCTGCTTTCTTCTTTACTTTGCAGCCATGAATGAATGGTGGCTTTATCTTTTAGTTTGCGGCGGGGCCTTGTTTGCCGGCTTTATTGATGCTGTTGTTGGCGGCGGTGGTCTTATTCAAGTGCCCCTGCTCATGATCCTGTTTCCTGAGCTATCGCATGTACAGGTAATTGCCAGTAACCGCTTTGCATCGCTGGCCGGTACCAGTGTGGCAGCGTTTCAATACATCCGCATGATTGGTGTTGATACAGGCGTAGTACTTGCTACCGGTATCACAGCTGCCATTGCATCGTTCAGCGGAACATTTGTAATGGAGCTGATAAAGCCCGAAGTGTTTAAGCCATTGCTGCTCTGCATTATTATTGTACTGGCAGTGTACACATTCATGAAAAAAGATTTAGGTCATGTGCATGCTGTGAAATACAGTGGCAACACATTCCTGTTTGTGTGTGCAGGCATTGGTGCTGTTATTGGATTCTATAACGGCTTTATTGGTCCCGGTACAGGCAGTCTGCTGGTGTTTGCTTTTGTGAGTGTGGCCGGGTTAAGTTTCCTGCATGCATCAGCCTCAGCAAAAATCATCAACGCCATTGCGGATGTGGCATCGCTGATTGGGTTTCTGCTGAATGGTGCAGTCGTGTTTAAGATTGCAGTGCCCATGATGTTGTTTAACATGCTGGGTGCGTACATTGGCAGTAAAGCAGCTATCCTGAAAGGGAGTGTATTTATCCGTTATGTTTTTCTGCTTGTTATCAGCATTCTCATCATCCGTTTGGGAAGGGATGTGCTGCTGGCATGGAACCAATAGCCAAAGGCCCCCATGAGACGAGGGCCTTTGCAGGAAAGCTGTCAGGAGCCTTTACAGATTAGCGGTAACGTATCGTCAATCTTTTTTCGCTTTTGCTTTTACATTTCTGATCTCTCTCATTTTCTCATTGGAGCTTGCGTTAAATGGATATTTTTCCAAAGCAATGCTGTAATATTTTTCTGCATTATCCAGATCGCCTGTAAGAAAACAAAATTCACCATAAGAGTCGTAAGGATTGGTTCCTTCAGGATATAGCTTGATGTATTTTTCAAAATATGTTTTAGCAGTAGCAGTATCTTTTTTTTCCTGCATATACATGTAACCAAGTATATTATGGATAGGAGCCGATTCAGGAAACTGTTTCAGGTATTCCTGCGCAGCCGTAAACCTTTCGGCAGGCGTGGGTCTTGTGAGTGTATAATAGAAACCAATAAAGCCACCATCAGGAAACAGGGTATGCAGTTCGGCCCAGATCTTTTGATTGTCTTCCGGTTTGTTACCCTGGTTTGCAAGTTTTACAAACAGTTGCTCGCCTGCTGTTTTATTTTTTGCACTGGCAGCTGCACGTTCTGCATATTTTTTCTTTTCTTCTCCTTTACTGAGAAACGCCATCATGGTAAGCACATTGGTGAAATGAGGATCGAGCTCCAGTGCCCGTTGGTAATGTTCATAAGCCTGTGCAAACTCAATATTCATCATGTGATTGGATCCTTTCCTGGCAAACTCTTTTGCTTTTTCAGAAGAGGAGGTCCACGTCATTTGTTTTTTCTGTGCGGTGCTGCTTACTGTTAGCAGCAGAAAGAAAAAAAGATACATGCCGGCAGATAGAGCTCGTTTCATACAACTGTTTTTTGGGTGATAGAAATAGAATGGCCCATGGGGCGGGGAGTAAACAGTAGTCTGGAAGAGCCGGATGGAACAGAATGTAATGGAAGGAAGATTTAAGATACAACAATTAGCAGGTGATAAAACTGATTGTTATCAGGAATCGTTTTTTTGGTTTATATAATCCTTTGTACATACAACAAGTAAAATAACCCTGCCGTGTTGTTGTGAAGAGGAATAAAAAAACAAAAACCCGTTCTGCAAAAAGCAAAACGGGTTTATCATAAATAAGCGATAGATGTTTATTGTTTTGGTCCATCGGCCGCTTCACTTACTGCAGCCCATGTTTCCACATCATGTTTTAATTCTTCTATTTTAGCTCTTGCACCTTTTACTGCAGCAGCACCCAGCAACAAACGTAATGGTGGCTGTTCGGTTTCTGTAACATTGATCATTGCTTTGGCAGCAAGCACAGGATCGCCGGGCTGGTTACCACTGTACCCACGGATGGTGGATTGATTTTGTCCGGCAGTAGTGGCATAGTCATCAATTTTTACCACGGTATCTTTTGCTGAACGGCCTGCCCAATCGGTACGGAAACCACTTGGTGCAATAATGGTGACTTTAATGCCAAGCGGAGCCACTTCCTTGCTTAATGCTTCGCTGAAACCATCCACCGCATATTTTGTGGCATTGTAAAAACCAATGCCGGGAAACGAACGCAAACCACCAATAGATGATATGTTGAGGATATGACCGCTTCTGCGTTTACGCATGTGCGGTAGTACTTCCTGCGTCATCTTCGCCAGGCCAAATACATTGATCTCAAACATGCGGCGCACTTCTGCTTCTTCACTTTCTTCAATAGCTGCAAAATAACCAATGCCTGCATTGTTCACCAGTACATCTATCTGCCCGAAATGAGCAATAGCTGTTTGTACTGCAGCTTTTACCTGCGCTGTATCGGTAACATCTAATTTTACTGCAAGAGCGGTTTCAGGATAAGCTGCTGCTATATCCTGCACATCATCTGTTTTGCGTGCCGTTACCACCACACGATAACCCTGTGCCAACGCTTCTGTAGCCAATGCCCTGCCAAAACCGGTGGAACAACCGGTAATAAACCATACTTTTTTCATCGGAATGCTTTTTTGATTAAGCTGCAAAATTAAGACTGGGTCACCACCCTTTTACCAAAAGGCATCAGCGAAATTTCCAGCAGCTTAAAATGCTGTCTGCCCCAGGGAATACCAATGATGCTGATGTATAAGAGAGCACCCATGATAATATGCGTAAGGGCCACTTCCAGTCCGCCAAAGATGATCCAGATAATATTGGCAAGCACCGACAGGCATCCGCTTTGCGATGAATCGCTCACCACTTTTTTACCAAAGGGACATAACACCAAACCCGCCAGTTTAAAACATTGCAAACCGAAAGGAATACCCACAACGGTGATGCATAATACAATGCCGCCAAACAAATAACCCAATGCTGCAAACAGGCCACCAAAAATGAGCCAGATAAGATTGCCGATAAAATTCATGAAGATGTATTGTTGAAGAATGAAAGGAAGTATGCTGTTTTACTTTACAGCATCTTCATCTTTAAAAAACGTTTCGCCTTTAATTAACCAGGAGTAACCAAACGCCAGCAGTGCAATTGTTTCCAGCACATAAGTAGGTTTTAAATGTTTCACTGCCTGGTACCAACTGTCAATCACACCAATCAATGCAATCAGTACAATGCATACAACAATTACCCAGCCGCATGTTTTATAAATGTAATTACGGATCAGTTTCTGCCCGTGTATTTTTCCTTCCTGGCTGCTCTTTGTAAACAGCACCAGTGAAAAATAGGCAAACGTAGAAAACAACAGTACAGCTCCGCCATAGTGCATGGCATTGGCAAAATTGTTAATGCCTGTGGTAATGCGGTTGCATTCATCCGGTGTATAGTTACCAAAGTTGGTAGGGAACATGGCAACGATCAGCGCAAATGCACCTGCCAGTTTTGATGCGATCATATCACGTTTGTCGTACCCATTGTATGTAAACAGGAACAGGGCCACAGCACAGAGTGTGCCTACAAATAAGTTGCCTGTATTGGTATAATAAAAGTGACTGATGCTGGGTGGAAACCGGCAGCCTTTTTCAAACAAAAAGAAACCAAGCAATAATGCAAAGGGCAGGGCCATGCCCAGGATACCCACCAGCTTGCGCAGGGTTAAAAAAGAGATCACATAGTTACTGTTGCGTTCGTAGGCGGTCATAAGCGGTTGTTTTTTTACGGGATTAAGATACTGTATTCCGGCAATAGAAAAAAGATGGGAGGGCGGTGAATGGTGAGTAGTGAGTGGTGAGTGGTGAGTGGTGGTGGTGGTGTCGCTGATTGTGCAGGCTCATACCTCATACTTCGTACCTCATGAATCTTGCCTCTTCGCAAAAAGGGTGTTTTCACGGTTTTTCGTTTACAGCGTGGAAACGATCTTTATCCTGCTTTATAGTGATAGATATTTCGAACGATTGCTTCGCACCTGTAAAAACATCTTGGGTTAAGTTTTGTGGTTACAGACAAGGTGGTTTCCACTGCCTTTGTGCGGAGCAGTCGTTTTTCTGTTTTCGGTTATTAATAATCGTTAGCTTATGAAAATACTCCTTTGTTGGTATTGCAGGAAGCTGATAAATATTCGCTCTTTGTGGTATGAAACGTATTTCTACTATTGACAATATGAAATCCGCTTTCGATTTTTGAGTTATCCTGGTTCTCTGTTCTCCTATTTAAACTACCTGCTCCACTATCTCAGAACAACCACTGCTTTAAACAATCACTTAAACCAAAACTACATTGCTATGCACTCCACTTTACGAGCGGGAAGCAGAAGGGAATTGATGTGCTTCTTTCAAATTAATCATGTTACATAAAGATGAAATTATTGGTTTGTGAGGACACGAACCAAGGCGGTAGACTATAATTTTTTACTAAAATCATAAACATACTTCAAATGAAACAAATATTACTTCTGTTAAGCTTAATGATTGTACATGGTGCTCTGTTTGCACAAGTAGTTGACCCAACCCCGGGATTTAAAACAAGAAAAGATTCTTCGATAAGATATGTAGAAAAGTTAGTTATTAAAGAGAAGACTAAGAACGGTGTGGTTAAGAAGGATACAAGCTATGTTTATAAAGAAGTTCAAGAAGAGGTAAAGGAAAGAGCTTCTTTTTTTGGATTAACTTCTTTAAACAATGCTAATAATGATGTTTTGAACTCTTTGAATGGCACAGGCCGACTTGGGGCAAGTTTTAAGCTTACAAAAATGGGAAGGCTAAAGTTAAATTTTGGGGTAAACATGTTAAATGCGAAGCCTCCAAAAGGAATTTCAAAAGACTCTATTGATTTTAATTCTTTGCAGTTTCCGGAGACAGGAAATTTTGGTTTCATGTTTAGTCCTTCTTTTAGACTTAATTCGCCTGGTGAACATACATTAGGGCTTGAAAGCTCTTTCGCATATCGCAAAGTTTCTGTTG
>NZ_CAMLGT010000197.1 GCF_946479605.1 uncultured Lacibacter sp. | reverse complement strand
TCGAGTTTGGAATGCATGTGCAGTACCGGAACTGCTCTCGACGGATTGCATGGCTGTGTAACAACCATGGTACTGCCGTTGGGTGCTATCGCTGCAATTTTGTTACTTAGTTCGCAGGCTAAGCGGTAACTCATCATACCACCATTTGAGTGACCTGTTGCATATACTTTCTTAGGATTGATCTTATAAGAAGCAACAAGTTTATCAATGAGCATACTGATAAATTTTACGTCATTGATATTATTATTTACAGCCGGGCCGCAGCAGGTGCCGGCATTCCAGGTATTAATAACACCTGTGCCTTCCGGGTAAACAACAATGAAACCGGCAGCATTGGCTTTTTCCGTCAGCTTTGATGTGCTTTCAAACTGGCTGGCACTTCCCCCGCCGCCATGCATGGCTATTACAAGAGAAAAGCCGGCAGCATCATAATAACCCGGTGGCAAATTCAATACAAATTTTCTGCTCAATCCATCTACCATAATTGTTTCAGTATAACGGTAGTTTTTAGCAGAGGCTTTGTTTTTCCTGCAGGAAAATAACGATGCTGAAAGGATACATAAGAGAAAGAAGAACGAATGGGGCTTCATATAGTATTGGTTGGGCTGTATTTTACATTGGGTAGACCAATTTAGAGCTAAACGGTTTAACCAACAGATTATTTTTCTGAACCAGTGGGTATTGATTTGTCCGTTCGTAGATTTTTAACAGCCGGAATTTGCTACCATCAGCAAGCTTGTTAACTTTACTGCTCTAAAATAATAAAGCATGAAAAAACTGTCTTTTGTTTTGATGGCTGCTTTTATAAGCGTTGCTGCTATGGCTCAAAACAATCCTAAACCTGCAGAAAAAGGTGTAACCTATGGTGCAGGAACCGAAAACAAAGATGTGGCTACTATTGCAAACATGGAAGAACAAGTGCAAAGTGCCGGTAAATTCGCTGGAAAGATCACAGGTAAAGTAACCGAAGTATGCCAGGAAAAAGGCTGCTGGATGAAAGTGGATAAAGGAAATGGCGAAACCATTATGGTGAAATTTAAAGACTATGCGTTCTTTATGCCAAAAAACCTGGTTGGCCAAACTGTTGTACTGGAAGGTGAAGCCAAAGTAAAGGAAGTAAGCGTGAAGCAGCAGAAGCACTATGCTGAAGATGCAGGCAAAAGCAAAGAAGAAGTGAAAAAGATCAAAGAAGCAAAGAAAGAAGTTCAGTTTGTAGCTGCCGGTGTATTGGTGTTGTAAACTATAAACGACTATAAAAAAGGTTCTTTAGTAAGAAATAAAGCAAAAGACCTTCGCATCTGCGAAGGTCTTTTGTTTTATTCTGGTATACCAGATTATTATTTTGCTTTATTTAATTCAAGTAAAACGGTAATATCAACATCTTTCCCTACAACCAATCCGCCTGCTTCTGTTGCACGATCCCATTTGAGGTTGTAATCGAAACGATTGATGGTAGTTGTTGCTTTAAACCCTGCTTTATCGCCACGTGTGCTGGGTGCAATACCGCCAAACTTTACATCAAACTTTACGCTTTTGGTTACATCACGAATCGTAAGATCGCCCACCAGTTCGTATTTGTTGTTTCCAAGAGGTTTAAACGATTTGCCCACAAATGTTGCTTTAGGGAATTTTTCTGCATTAAAGAAATCATCACCCTTTAAATGCTTGTCACGGTTTTCATTGTCGGTATTAATAGAATTAATATCAACGCTAAAGTTGATCTTTGCATCACTCCAGTCGGCTTTTGTATGCTCCACCGTACCATCAAAAATTTTGAAAGAACCTTCTGTTTCTGAAACCACCATATGTGTTACGGCGAATTTTACATTTGAATGCGACCTGTCTAAAGTCCACTTTGAAGGCGTTTGCACATTAGCACTTAAGGGTTGGATCGTTCCTTTGTTTTCTTTAGGAATAAAAGCTGCCAAAGCAACCACAGAACCAATGGCAACTACTGATAAGAAGAACTGTTTCATACTGTTTCGTGTTTAGGTTTTTTTAGTGTTTGAACATCAAAAATAATGCTTAATTGTGCTGCAACCTTGTTAAAACAACTCCCTTCATATAATCAGAGATGTTGCAAGGCCCGCAATAACAGGCAATTAGTCGCTAAAACCATTCCATTCCTGTGCCGCTTATCAAAAACTTTTGGAAGGGCAGTATTGTTTTCTCAATTTCAGTTCTCCTAAAACAAGCTTGTATGAGAATTATCGCTCTGGCCGTTACGGCCTCGCTGTGTCTTGCATCCCAGGCACAGGTTAAACTCGATCAGTTTAAAAACATGAAACCCCGAAACATCGGGCCCGCCGGTATGAGTGGCCGTGTTACAGCCATTGATGCCATTAACAGCAACCCAGAGATCTTTTTTGTGGGTGGCGCCAGTGCCGGTGTATGGAAAACCGAGAACGGTGGTGCCACATGGTCAGCACTCTTTGATGAGCAACCAATTTTAAATATTGGTGCGCTTAAAGTACAGCAGAGTAATCCATCAGTAATATGGGTTGGTACCGGCGAGGGTAACCCACGCAACTCACTCAATTTAGGTGAAGGCATTTACAAAACACTCGATGGCGGTAAAACATGGAAACGCATGGGTCTTGAAAAAACAAGAAACATCCACCGCATCCTCATCGATCCAGCAAATCCCAACACGGTATATGCTGCAGCAATCGGTAACCCGTATGGTATCCACAGCGAACGTGGCGTATATAAAACAACTGATGGTGGCGAAACATGGCAACGCATTTTGTACACCAACGATACAAGTGGTTGTGCGGAGTTGGTAATGGATCCCTCAAACCCCAATAAACTTATTGCCAACATGTGGCAGCACCAGCGCAAGCCCTGGAACTTCAACAGCGGTGGCCCCGGCAGCGGTATTTACCTGACTGTTGATGGCGGTAAGAGCTGGAAAAAATTAGGTAAAGAAGATGGTTTACCTGCTGACCCGATTGGTCGCTGTGGTTTAGCATTTGCTCCCGGCCGTTCAAACATTGTGTATGCAAAAGTAGAAGCAACCAAAAATGGTTTTTATAAAAGTGAAGATGGTGGCTTTACCTGGAAGCTGGTGAACAGTGATCCTGCACAGGTTACCGATCGTCCGTTCTACTACAATGAAATTTATGTTGATCCAAAAAATGAAAACCGCATTTATGATATTCACTCAACAGTTACCATGAGTGAGGATGGTGGTAAATCATTTACTACGCTGATCCCTTACAATGGTATTCACCCCGATCACCATGCTTGGTGGATTCATCCAACAAACGAAAACCTGATCATTGAAGGAAACGATGGAGGTATTGGCATCAGCAAAGACCGTGGTAAAACATGGCGCTTCGATGAGCAGTTACCCTTCGGTCAGTTCTATCACATTAATGTTGATAACGAAATTCCTTACAACGTAATGGGTGGCCTGCAGGATAACGGCAGCTGGCGTGGACCTGCTTACACATGGGTTGATGGCGGCATCCGCAACTACTATTGGGAAAGCCTTTGGGGTGGTGATGGTTTTGATGTAGTGCCTGATCCTACCGACAGCAAATGGGTATATGCCATGAGCCAGGGTGGTTCTGTTGGCCGTTACAATGTAGCAACAGGTGCAACAGAGTTTGTTCGTCCGCCGGCTCCTGAAGCAAGAAAGAAAATGCGCTTTAACTGGAACAGTGGTATTGCACTTGATCCCTTCGATGCAAACACTGTTTATTTCGGCAGCCAGTTTTTACACAAGAGTACAGACAAAGGAACAACCTGGAGCATCATCTCACCCGATCTTACTACCAACAATCCTGAACAGCAGAAAGAAGAAACAGGTGGTTTAACATTGGATATTACCGGTGCTGAAAATTTCAACACCATTATGGCCATTGCACCATCATCAAAAAATAAAGATGTGATCTGGGTTGGTACCGATGATGGCAATGTGCAGTTAACAAGAGATGGCGGTAAAACATGGACCAACTTCCGTGGAAAAATTCCGGGCATGAACGCAGGTGCATGGATCACACAGGTGCAGGCAAGCAGATACAATGAAGCAGAAGCATTTGTTGTGAGTAACGATTATCGTCGTGGTGATTTTGCCATCACCATTTTCCGCACAAAAGATTTTGGTAAAACATGGGAAAATATATTAGCCAACAAAGGATTGAAAGGTTATGCACTTTGTATGATACAGGATCCTGCAGAACCTAACCTCATTTTTGTTGGAACCGAACATGGTTTATGGGTAAGTTTTGATAATGCGAAAACATTCCAGCAATGGAAAAACGGTTACCCAAGTGTATCAACCTATGATTTAACCATCCAGGAACGTGAGGCTGATCTGGTGATTGCAACCTTTGGCCGTGCAGTATGGGTGCTGGATGATATCCGTCCGTTGCGTGCTGCTGCAAAAGCAAACGGCGCATCACAATCAACCAAGGTAAAAGTATTTGAAGCACCAACAGCTTACCAGGCCAGCTTCCGCAATGCGCCGGGTTACGAATGGAGCACTTGGGGTTTATATGAAGGTGAAAACAGGAGAAGAGGTGCAATGGTTTCTTTCTTTGTAAACCATGCAGCCGATACAAGCAAAGCAAAAGCTGATACGGCTGTTGTAAAAATTTATGATGATGCAGGAAAACAACTCCGCACATTGCGTGTAAAAGCCGACAGCGGACTCAACCGTTTCTATTGGAACTTTGATACAAAAGGAAATCGTTTCCCCGGAAGCCCTAAGCCAAGACCAAACGCACCGGAACAAGGTGGTGGATGGCCAGTATATCCCGGTACATACAAAATGGTTGTAAGCCTCGGTAAACATAGCGACAGTACCATGCTTACTGTAAAAGCAGATCCACGTATTCCGCAACCTCGTGACGTATATGATGCAAAGAAAAAAACAGCTGAACGTTTGCAGTTAAGTGCAGACAAATTAACAGCTGCTATTGACAAAATACTTGATGCAGAAGAAACGCTCACAAAAATGGAAGGGCAGTTACGTGGTGCTGAAGGAAAAGATGTTGACAGCCTGCGTAAAGAAACAGCGAAGATGCGTGATGAAATTAAAAAGATACGTGAAAGCATTTTTGGCCGTAATGCTACCGACAGACAAGGTATTACACGCTATGCCGATATTACCACGCAAAGCATTTTAGGTGCTGCCCGCCAGGAAATTAGCGGAAAGATTGCTGCACCAACTGCACAAACAGAACGACTGGTGGCAGAAGCTGAAACAGCAGTTACCGAAAGTGTAAACAAAATCAATGAATTTATAACCGGCAAGTGGGCTGCCTACAGAAAATTGGCAGAAAGCACACCGGTGAAGTTGTTTAAAGACTGATCGTTATTTTTCGATAGTGTAAAAGGGAGTCTTTTGACTCCCTTTACATTTCATATAAACTCTGAATCAAAAATTAAACTTGACCGACATTTGAATATTCCGCCCAATGAGCGGAATTTCTGTCCTGCTTTGTGCTAAGAGTGTCACAGCTGTCAACACATAATTCCTTTCATTAAAAATATTCTCTGCCCGCAACTGAAGTTCAAATTTCCCTTTGGGAGCTCTCCAGATATAATCAATATCCGAGAACAAAAGCTGTTGTTTCCTATTCAACAGATCAAAACCATACGTATTCGTTTTAACACCAGCCGAACTGTTTCGGGAAATGAAATAACGAACCATTAACCCACTTCTCAAATTTACCGCAGCTTTTGTATTCGTATTGATATCTATCCCATTTGTAAAAAGAATATCATTGTAGTTGATGGAACTTTCTGCCGATATTGAAATTTTGCTGAAACTTCTGAATTTTAAGCTTGCACCGGCTGAAGAAAACAAAGTACCATTTTTCACAGTTTCGGAATTGGATGTATTGCGCAGGTACTGCTCCAGATAATCAACACTTGCATGCAACCCCAGCATCGCCCTTATTGCTGATAAAGGAAAATCGTGACTCATATAAAAACCAAATCTGTTGGTCGGGCGATTGAGAAATTCCTTAATAGAGAAACTATAAAATAAATCAAAGCTGTTTGTAAAAACGGGTGATACAAAATCACGGCCAGATCTCAGAGCTACGTAATACATTTTTCCGCTTAAGCTTTGTTTTGTGTAAGCAACGCTCATATTAAATACAGGCAGGTTTCGTAATGAGAACCGAAACTGCTGAAACGAATTAAACTGCACCGCATTTTCACCCCTTGGCAACTGATCTAAAGGAACAACCTTATTTGAAAACTCAAGAATCACTGGAAAAGAACCTTTGCCTTTAGTTAAGATCGTGTGTGAAATTCTTACAACTGCAACCGGTAATAATTTTGTTTCTCTTCCAAATCCTTTGTCATTGCGTTCTATATAGCTCAGACCGCCATACCAACTCAGGTTGCTGATCGATTTTTCTTTACGCATATTCCAGCGGGATTGATAGCCGATATTATAATCACTATAGCTACCTGTATTTCCCAAGCGGGGAATAATTTCATCTGTATCAACATCTGTTGTTTTTCCAATCCGAAACAAATTATCAAGACCGATGTTTCCATTCGAAAATATCAATTGATGACTGTTGATTTTTTTTCCTTTTTTAGAGATCCAGTCAAACAACAACTGGTGTTCAGAAATATTTGTTGTTACAAAAAGCTTTGCAAGATTAAAAGATGAACCTGGCTGAGAAAAAATAAGCCCTACATTCCCACTCGCTGTATTCGTATTTTGATTGTTATGCAAATAGGTACTCGTAAGTGAAATGGCTAACGCTCTCGATGAGTCGAGCCGCTTTGTAAATTGTACATCGCCTGTGAAAATAAAACCCTTATTGTTGCCATTGTTACCTACAGTATCAGCAAAGTTGGTTTGGCTGATATAATTGAATGATCGGCCTTCTATTGTGTTGTGCTGCCATGAGAGCCGGGCTATTAAACTGCTTTTGTTTGCTTTGATCCATTCTAAATCCTGCTTCAACCTCCAGCGTCGGTTTTTATACCCGTTATCCAAACTGTCGTTACGTTTGAAATAAATGGCATTATCAAGGAAACTGCTTTCCTGCTTTACAAATTGGTTCAGCGTTTCCTCTCCGTATGCAATTTCTGTTTTCATTTTCACTTGTTTCAGTGCAGGATAGTTGAAAACAAGCTGTTCATTTAGAAGGTTATTGACTAAAAATCTTGAAGGACTGAAGTTATTGATCTGGTAAATCGAATTCAGTTGCAATCCCG